>NZ_JBFAXK010000017.1:1216-183118 GCF_040680715.1 Nocardia sp. NPDC051981
GCGTCGCGGAGGCAGCCGTCGTCGGCGCCTCCGACGAGACCACCGGCCAAGGCATCGTGGCATTCGTGATCCTCACCGCCGAAGCCACCGACACCGGTGCCGATCTGATCACCGAACTCAAGGCCGAGGTCTCCCGCGAGATCTCCCCCATCGCCCGCCCGCGCGAGATCCACGTCGTGCCCGAACTGCCCAAAACACGCTCGGGCAAGATCATGCGCCGCCTGCTACGCGACGTGGCCGAGGGCCGCGAACTGGGCGACACCTCAACCCTGGTGGACCCCAACGTGTTCGAATCCATCCGCGCCGGCAAGGCGTAAACGGACACACCCCCGAAGCGGCCCCCTGATCGGCGATCGCGGATTACAGGGGTCGTCGCAACACCGCTGCTGGTTGGTGGTGGACAAGAGCATAGCGAGGCGCTCGGCTGGGGTATCCCAGCCGAGCGTTTTGCGTGGTCGGTCGCTGAGTCGCTGGGCGACGCATTCGAATCTTCGTGGCTGTGGACGACGAGATCTGTGCCCTTCGGAAAGTACTGGCGCAGAAGGCCGTTCTCGCAGCCCCGGTCCCAGGTCAGCGAGCCGCGCAGGTGAGCGGGCTCCGAAAACGACACGGTCGCCGCAACCTCTCGAATCGAGAGTGTTGCGACGACCGTGTGAACCCGCGACTCCCGTGCGGGGGCGCTTCGGGTGGAATTGATCGACTTAGACGCTCACGCCCACACGCAGCGCGTGCGGCTCGATCGCGCCGCGGACCAGGGCCTGCGCGTCGATGGTCTCGGCCCGGTAGGGCAGGGTCGCCAGGGTGGCGGTCATCTTGGCCACCGGATCCGCGATCGCCTTCGGGGTGCCGAAGATGAAGGTCCACTCGTGCTCGTCGCTGACGTAGGGCACGACGGTCTCGAACAGGTTGTGGAACCGGGTCCACGAGCGCTTCAGGGTCTCGTTGCGCCACATGGTCTGACAGCCGGCCTGCGCGGCGAGCACGCCGCCCTCGGCCAGCAGCGCCTTACAGCGGTTGAGGAAGTCGTCCTCGTAGAGGCGGTTGTGCTGCGCGTCCTCGACCCGCTCGTCCGGCAGGTCGATGCAGATCATGTCGTAGCGCACGCCCGCGGCCTCGGCCTTGGCCAGGAAGTCCCAGCCGTCGGCGTAGTGCATCTTGATCGGGCCGGTCTGCGCGACCGCCTCGGCCAGATCGGCCTGGCTGTAGCCGTAGGGGAGGTGCTCGGCGCACAGCTCCACCTCCAGCTGGTCGATGTCGACGTGGTCGACGAGCGAGGCGCCCGCGGCCACCGACATCTGCGAAGCGACACCCTCACCGGAACCGATGATCAGCACCTTGTCCAGCTTCTCGGCCAGTGCGTAACCCGGGACCAGCATGGCCTCGTGGTAGGTGAGCTGCGAGAACTCGGTGGACTGGCGGTCGTCGTCGGAGAACAGGGAGATGCCCTGCTCGGTGCGCGCGATCACCATGTGCTGGAACGGGGTGTTGGTGTCCACGATGGTTTCCGTGGTGTTCCACACCCGGGTGAGGCCCTCGCCGACCGGCTCGTGGATCCGGCGGGCGGTGTGGCCGCGCTGGATGACCTCGATGTTGACCGAACCCGGAGACAGCTCCTGCTGTAGCAGTTCGACCGCCTTGGTGGCGCCGGAACCGATGCTGCCGCAAGTGAACACGTCGACGAAGATGTCGCCGGACTCAGGGTAGGTGTGGATCGAGGCATGCGACTCGGCCAGGAGGGCCAGGATGGTGACACCCTGCGGCTCGAACTTCTTACTCACGACATCGCAGATGGTCACCCCCGCGGCGACCAACGATTTTCGAAGCGCGGTTTCGAGTCGTTCGAGGTCGTCGCAGAGGCTGGCGTCGACACCACCGAACTCGGCCAGCACATGCCAGCCGGTGAATTCTGCCGTGATCATGGCTAAAACTCACTCTCGCTCAGCGCCAGTGACATGGACAGTCAAAGGCGGAAAACCGTTGAAGGACACCGACGAATAGCTCGCCGTATAGGCGCCGGTCTCGAGGATCCGAACGGGATCACCGGCTCGCAACGTGGTCGGAAGGAGGACACGCGTGCGTTGATAGAGTACATCGTCGCCATCACACGTAGGACCAGCCACCACAGCCTGGTCCTTCGGATCCGCGTCCCGATCGGTTTGGAATCGGTAGGCGATGTACTCGTTCTCGGTCTCGGCCATGCCGTTGTAGCGGCCGATGTCGAGGTATACCCAGCGCCGCCCGTCCGGCGCTACGCGAACATTCACCACTTCGGCGTGGATCACGCCGGTGTTGCCCACCAGGGCGCGACCGGGTTCCACGACGAGTTCGGTGTGTTCCGGGAGAAAGCGGCTCGCCGCCTCGGCGATGGCCGCGCCCAGCTCCGCGAGTCCGGGAGCCGGATCGGCGTACGAAATCGGAAGTCCCCCACCGATATTCACCGCCGTGACTGGAATGTCCTTGACCGCCAACGCTTCCGCGATGGCGCCTGCCTGCTCGATCCCGATGCCCCAGGCCTTCGGGTCCAGCTGCTGCGAGCCGACGTGGAAATAGGGGCCGACCACGGTCAGGCCGAGATCGTGCGCCCGCACCAGCAGCCGCTTGGCCTCACCCGGCGCGCAGCCGAACTTGGTCCCGAACGGCGTCTGCGACTGCGGAGCCGACGATAGGAACCGGCACTCGACCTCGGAACCCGGCGCGTGCTCGGCGATGCGTTCCAGGTCGTCCTCGGTGTCGAAGGCGTAGCGCCGCACGCCCGCCGCGTAGGCGGTGGCGATCTGGGCAGCCTTCTTGATCGGGTTGCCGTAGCACATGACGGCCGGATCGACACCTTGCGCCAGGCAGAGCTCGATCTCACCGACGCTGGCGACGTCGAACTCCGCGCCCTCGTCGTTCAGCAGCTGGATGATCTCCGGCACGGGACTCGCCTTGACGGCGAAGCGAATTCGTGCCGCGGGAAGTGCGGCGTGCAGTGCGCGGTAGTTCGCGCGGACCTTGTCGAGGTCGATGACCAGACAGGGTGACTCGGGCAGGTTTCGACCGGGCAATCTAAGGGAACTCTTTTCTGTCGGCCGCAACGGCAGGGACTCAGGCAACCTGCGAGACGATACACGCGTTGGGCCTCGAAAAACGAACCGGTGGACGATCGATTACGTCACTCTAACGCCGGGATTCGTCCGGCTGCCCCGCGCGACGTCTTACGGGAGTGTGACCTCGGACCGCCGGGCGCGGCCCGCCGCTCCTCCCGTGGTCACCGAAAGTCAGCCCGCGGTGACCGAAAGGTCGTCGAACACCACTTCACCCGCGGCATCGGACTCGGCCAGATCCACGATGGCGTCGATGGACCAGCCGTGGTCGCCGTTGGGGTCGTCGAGCACCTGCCGGACATCCCAGAATCCCGGCCGCTGCTCGACCCGGAACAGCTGTGGTCCACGGGCGTTCGGACCGGTCCCGATGGTCTCGTATTCCTCGAAATAGGGGCCGAGTTCGGCCGCCCAGTCCAGTTCGTCGCCCAGCTCGGCCAGCGCGTCCCAGCGACGCAGCGCGGCCAGGTCCACCCGCCGGAACATGGCATTGCGCACCAGCACCCGGAACGCGCGCTCATTGGCGGTGATCGGCCGTACGGTCTCGGCCCCGAACGCCACCTGCTGATCGTCGGACTCCGCACCGGGATTGGTGAGCTGCTCCCACTCGTCGAGCAGGCTGGAGTCGACCTGCCGGATGAGTTCGCCGAGCCATTCGGTGATGTCGTCGAGTTCCTCGGTGCGTGCCTGCTCGGGCACGGTCCGCCGGAGCGCGCGATACGCGTCGGCCAGATACCGCAGCACCACGCCCTCGGAGCGGGCCAGCTCGTAGCCCGACACCAGTTCGGCGAAGGTCATGGACCGCTCGACCATCTCGCGCACCACGGATTTGGGGGAGGGCTCGAACTCCGACACCCAGGGGTGACCGGCCTTGTAGGTCTCGAACGCGGGCTCGATGAGTTCGGCGGCCAGGGGCTTGGGCCAGGTGACCTCTTCGAGGAGTTCCATGCGCTCCTCGTACTCGATCCCGTCGGCCTTCATCTCCGCGACCGCCTCGCCGCGCGCCCGGTGCTGCTGGGCCATGAGCAGCTGGCGCGGATCCTCGAGGGTGGACTCGATCAGTGAGATCACATCGAGGGTGTAGGTCGGCGACTCCTTGTCGAGCAGTTCCAGTGCCGCCAGCGCGAACGGCGAGAGCGGCTGGTCGAGCGCGAAATCGCGCTGCAGGTCGACCATGAGCCGGGCATGGCGTCCGTACCGGTCGGGTTCGTCGAGCTGCTGGACCACGCCCGCGTCTCGCAGCGCCCGGTACAGCCGGATCGCCTTGAGGATGTGCTTGCGCTGCGCGGCCCGCGGCTCATGGTTCTCCTCCAGCAGGTGTCGCATGGCGTAGAAGCAATTGCCTTTGCGCGCAATCACATTCAGCAGCATGGAGTTGGTCACGTTGAACCGCGACACCATGGGCTCGGGCGAGGCCGCCACCAGCCGGTCGAAGGTATCCTCCGACCAGGACACGAAACCCTCGGGCGGCTTCTTCTTCTGGACCTTCTTCAGCTTCTTGGGGTCGTCGCCCGCCTTGGCGATGAGTCGGGCGTTCTCCACCTCGTGCTCGGGAGCCTGCACGACGACCGTTCCCAGGGTGTCGTAGCCCGCGCGCCCCGCCCGGCCCGCGATCTGATGGAACTCGCGGGCATTGAGCCGGCGCGTGCGCACGCCGTCGAACTTGGTGAGTCCGGTCAGCATCACGGTGCGGATCGGCACGTTGATGCCGACACCGAGGGTGTCGGTACCGCACACCACTTTCAGCAACCCGTCCTGGGCGAGCTTCTCGACCAGTCGGCGGTACTTGGGCAGCATGCCCGCGTGGTGCACGCCGATGCCGTGGCGGATGAACCGCGACAGCGTCTTGCCGAAGCCGGTGGCGAAGCGGAACTCGCCGATGGCCGCGGCGATGGCCTCCTTCTCGGCCTTGGACGAGACATTGACGCTCATCAGCGCCTGCGCCCGCTCCATGGCGGCGGCCTGGGTGAAGTGCACGACGTACACCGGCGCGAGGCTGGTGGTCACCAGATCCTCGAGCGTTTCGGTGATGGGTGTGCGCACATACGAAAAGCTCAGCGGCACCGGCCGTTCCGAACCGGACACCACGGCGGTCTCGCGGCCGGTGCGCCGGGTCAGATCCTCGGCGAAGAAGTCGACCTCGCCGAGGGTGGCCGACATGAGCAGGAACTGCGCGCCGGGCAGTTCGATCAGCGGCACCTGCCACGCCCAGCCGCGATCGGGGTCGGCGTAGTAGTGGAACTCGTCCATGATCACCTGGCCGATATCGGCGGAAGCGCCCTCGCGCAGCGCCAGATTCGCCAGGATCTCCGCGGTGGCGCAGATGATGGGCGCCTCCGGGTTCACCGCGGCGTCGCCGGTCACCATGCCCACCCGGTCGGCCCCGAAGACGTCGCACAGCGCGAAGAACTTCTCGCTCACCAGCGCCTTGATCGGCGCGGTGTAGTAGCTGCGCTGGCCCCGGTTGAGCGCGGCGAAGTGCGCGCCCAACGCGACCAGCGACTTCCCGGACCCGGTCGGGGTGTTCAGGATGACGTTCGACCCGGTGACCAGTTCCAGCAGCGCTTCTTCCTGCGCCGGATACAGATTCAGGCCGGCCGAGCTCGCCCAGTCGGCGAAGGTCTCGTACAACCAGTCCGGGTCCACATCGGATACGGCACGGTCGGGAACCAATTCGGACAGCTGCACGCCGCCCAACGTTACCGGTCGCCCCCGCGGCCGCCGGTGGCGACCACTACCGCAGCGGCGGGTTCTCCGGTCCTTCGCCGTCGGCGTAGCCGGCCTGCTCGGCCAGGAAGCGCTCGAACTCCGCTCCCAGCTCGTCACCGGTGGGCAGGTCGTTCTCGCTGGCCAGCAGGCTGGACTGGCGTTCCTGGGCGGTGACGAAGCTGTCGTACTGGCGTTCCAGCGCCGCCACCACGGTCTCCACCTCGGAGTTGCCGGCGATCTGCTCGTTGACCTGTTCGCGCACCCGCGCGGCGGCATCGGTGAGCGCGGCCAGCGGTAGTTCGAGGCCCGCGTTCTCGGCGACGTTCTCCAGCAGCGTCTGCGCGGCCTCCGGGTAGGCGGTCTGGGTCAGGTAGTGCGGCACATGGACCGAGAAACCGACCGACTCGTGCCCGTGCTGGGCCATCCGGAACTCCAGCAGCGAGGACGCGCTGCCCGGCACCTGCAGCTCACCCGGCCAGCGCTGGTGATCGCCGATCAGATCGGAGTCGGAGGCGTGCGCGGTGACGCCGAGGGGACGGGTGTGCGGTATCGCCATGGGAATCGCGCTCAGACCGATGGTCCGGCGCACGCCCAGCTGCTCGGCGAGCAGGCGCACCGCGGTGACGAACCGCTCCCAGCGCAGGTCCGGTTCCAGCCCGGCCAGCAGCAGGAACGGCGTGCCGGCGGTGTCCTTGAGCGCCCACAGGCTCAGTTCCGGCTCGGTGTAGTCGGAGAAGTGGTCGGTCTTGAAGGTCATCAGCGGCCGCCGGGAGCGGTAGTCGAGCAGCTCGTCCATGTCGAACGAGGCGACCAGTTCGTGCTCGAGGCTTTCCTTCAGATGCGTGGTGGCGAGGCGTACCGCGTGCCCGGCATCGGTGAAACCCTCGAGACCGTGCACCAGCACCGGACCCGAGCCGTCAGCGGACGACAGCTGCGGAGCCGGGAACTCCAGCTCGTACATTCGCGACTCGTAGTCCATCGCGTACTCCTTCCTGCGTGGCCTACTTTCGCGACCAACCCACATTGTCCCTCATGCGCATGACAGGTGTGCACCACCCGCATTGGGTGTACAACACGCTGGGCCCGGACACGCATTCCCGGCCGCGTGCCGCGCGGCGCGGCATTCGGTGTTACGCGGCGTGGCATTCGGTGTGAACAGCCGATTTTCGGCATAGTGGGCGGAGTGATCGCGTCCTTCCGCACCCCCGCACGCAGCAGCCTCAGGACCGCGCGCACCGTGGGGATCGTGGCGCTGGGCGGGTTGCTCGCCGCCTGCGGTACCACGGTTTCCGGTCATCCGATCGCCGCCCGCAATCCGGTGCCGGCGGCCGGCTCCGACACCGGTCTGACCAAACTGCTGCCGGATCCCTCGCAATTCCCGTCGCGGTACCCCGCGATCGTGCTGCCCGCCGAGGCCGCGAGCCAGGCCGCCAACGATCTCGAGGGCTACCTGCCGGGGGCAGAAGTGGATCCGAACACCTGCGTACCGGCCACGCCCACCGCGGGCCCGGCCGTGGCGGTCGGCACCGACGACACCACCCGCGCCACCCTCACCGTGGCGCTCACCCGGTCGGGTCGACCGCTGTCGGCACTGCGAGATCAGTTGCAGCGCTGCGGAACCGTGCGACTCGGGCACTCCGGCGTCACCTCGGTGGTGACCACGCAGCTTGATCCGCCGCCGCCGATCGATGCCGACGACTCACTCGCGCTGCGCCGCACGGTCGGCACCGACAAGAGTGCGACGGGCCTCACCAGGACCATGCAGACGCTGGTGGGTCAGATCGGCGATGTGCGAATCGCCGTGACCTACATGACCTCCGGGTCCACCTCCGACAGCGAGGCCCTCGACGCCCTGTTCACCACCGCGATACGCAAGGTCCGCAAGGGCTGAGAACCCGAAGGCGAGCTGCGGAACCCGGGAAAGGGAGCCGACCCCTGCCTTGTTTCGGCTCCCGGGCCCGATCAGCAGATGGGAAGCGGGGTGGCCGACCCCGATGCGGAACCGCTGCCCGCCGAACCCGTTCCGGCCGAACCGCTTCCGCCCGAGCCGCTGCCCGCGGAACCGGAGCCCGCTGAACCGCTGCTCGACGAACCCGGGAAGAGCGAGGAGATCGACGGGCAGCCGCCGCCGCCCGCGCCCACGACGTAGAAGGTGGTCACGCTGGAGAACCCCTGGCGGACGCCGATGGTGTAGGTAGCGTCGGCGTCCGGGTGCCAGGGCATGTTCGCGACGGAGCCGGCCCAGGTGAGGGTCGGCGTGACAGTCCCGATGACCTTGCCGTTCACCAGGAAGTCGACCGGGGTCAGCTGGTCGTTGCCCGTCAGCCGGGCCTGGATGGTGCAACCGTCGGCGACAGAGCACGACTTGCCGCTGGCGAGGCCGACGACGCTGACATTGTCGATGGACGCGTCGGCCGGGCCGGCCAGCATCGAGCCGGCGACGACGGCGAGCGCGACAACCGCGCCCGCACCGGCGGCGGGTCGTCGGAGGTCTCGGTGGAGCTTATTTCTCATCAGGAGGATCCTTTCGGCGCGTTGAAGGGTCGCGCCGAGCGGACTGTAACAGTCGCGAACCTCAAATATCGTGAAATCGATTCTGCTGCAATATGATTCGGTTATCGCATGATCGGCCGTCGCTTACCGTCCGGTAGTCCGGTAGCGCTGCACCAGCTCGGCTCCCAGCCGGGCGAGTTCGGCGCGCACCGACTCCGGCTCGACCACCTCGAGGGCCGCGCCCCAGCCCGCCAGCTGCTGGGCGATCATGAGCGGCGTCGGCGCGGTGATCCGGGCCCGGACCCGCCCGTCGCCGGTCGTGCCGTCCAGGACGCAGTGCCGCCCTTGCTGTTTGCGCAGCACCGGCGCGAGCTCGGCTTGGATCAGTACGGTGGCCGAGAGGGCGGAGCGCTGGCGTTCGACCTCCTCGACCACCTCCGACCAGGCCGTCGACAGGTCGAAATCCTCCGGCCGGCCGGCGATCTCGTCGGTGATCGCCAGAGTGGCGATCCGGTCCACGCGGAAGGTCCGCTGCCCGTGCTCGGTTCCGGCCACCAGGTACCAGTTGCCGTCCTTGTCGACCAGGCCCCACGGATCGACCGCCCGCTCGGTGCGCCGCCCGGCCCGGTCGTAGGCGAACCGGATCCGGCGGCGGCGCACCACCGCGCGCTGCAACTCGTCCACCAGCGCGGGCGGTCGCTGGTCCGATTCGCCCCAGCGGGCCGGGTCCACCACGATCGCGCCCGCCGCCGCCTCGGCCTCGGTACGGAAGGATTGCGGCAACGCGCGCAACAATTTCCGCAGGGCCGACTTGGTGGCGGGTGTGGCCGTCGCCACCGGGCCCAGCAGTAGGAACAGGGCCTGGGCCTCGGCGGCGGTGAGGCCGCTGAGATCCGTGCGCGCGCCGCCCACCAGGGCCCAGCCGCCGCCGCGTCCGGGCTGCGGGTAGATCGGAATCCCGGCCGTGGACAGGGCCTCCAGGTCCCGGCGCGCGGTGGCCACCGACACCTCGAGCTCGGCCGCGACCTCCGCCGCGGTCACCCGCCCCCGGGTCTGCAGGAACAGCAGGGTGGCCACCAGTCGATCCGCGCGCATATCCGGAATTCTGCTCGGTAAAGTGCTCATTCGGTGAGCAGTTTGAGCGCGATGATGGATTAAGACCGAGAACCACCCTCGACCCAGGAGAACGACCATGCTGCGTGGAATGGCCACCGTCAACTACTTCGCCGACGATCTGGAGGCGGCCAAGGACTGGTACAGCGAACTGCTCGGTGTCGCACCGTATTTCACCGTGCCGGGCGGGTACTACGAGTTCCGCATCGGTGATTACCAGGCCGAGCTCGGGATCATCAACAGGAAGTTCGCGCCCTCCCACCCGGATGTCCCGGGCGGCCAGATCGTGAACTGGCATGTCGACGATGTGGCGGCCACCTTCGGGCGGCTGCTCGGCATGGGGGCCACCGTCTACGAGCCGATCATCGAACGCGGCGAGGGGACCGGTTTCGTGACGGCCTCGGTGGTGGACCCGTTCGGCAATGTCCTGGGCATCATGTCCAATCCGCACTACCTGGAGATCCTGGGTGAGTCCTGGCCGTGATGAATTGTGCTCGGCATGGCGCGATACTCCTCCCGGCACTGTGTAGGACGCTCCTCCCGGCACTGCGCAGGACCAGTGCCGAGGCGGACTGTAACAGCGTGACCGCGCCCGCACGGTCAAAATGAAACGAATCCATTTCAAGTTCAGGTCCGGCGGTCCGGGCGCACGGTAGCAGCGGGCACCGACAGCTCGCGGCCGTACCCGCCCGGGGCTCGCCGAGTAGTCCACGGCGCGCCGAAACATCCACAGCCTCAGTGAAACCCGAGGTCGGCCGCCCGAGGACGGTCTGCGGCGCGGCGCACTCTCGACGGCATGAACGCATCCAGCGAGCCCACGCCACCCATCGAGCCCACCCCACCCGTCGAGCCCGAGCCACCCGATCGCCCCGAACCTGCCGCCGATCCTCCCTTCGAAGATCCCGGCGAGCCCGGGGCGCGGCTGCGGGCGCCCGGCGATCTGATCGCGGCCGTCCCGGCCATGCTCGGGTTCATGCCCGCACGGTCGCTGGTGGTGACGGTGCTGCGAGCGGATCAGGCGTCGCCGGATATCGCGGCGGTCGAGGTGGTGACCCGGATGGATCTGGACAACCCCGGGCGGAGTGCGATGGGGATGCTGGTCGATCGGGTCGCGGGCATCTGCGTACGGCACCGGGCCGTCGCGGCACTGGCCCTCGTCGTCGACGACCGGGCCACGGTGCCGACCCGCAAGCATCGGGGCGTGCGGGCGCGCAAGCACCACGATCTCGTTGCGGCGCTGGAACATCGGCTCGATGTCGACGCCGTGCCGCTGGCGGGGGCCTGGGCGGTGCAGGCCATCGGCGCCGAACTGCCGTGGTGGACGCTGTCCGGGCCGTGGTCGCGCGGACTGCAACCGGATCCGGCGGCCTCGATGGTGACGCTGCGGCATGTGCTGGAGGGCCGGCCGCTGCGCGGTTCCCGGCGGGAGCTGACCGATATCCTCGTCGTCGACCCGGTGGCACGCGACGCCACCGCCGCCGCCCTGGAGGTGGCCGTCGCCGCCGCGGCCCGGCGGCTGGCCCGGGTTGTGCAGGACGGCGATCCGCGCGTGCCGCTGCGGCTCGAGGTGTGCCGGGTGCTGCGCTACCTGGAACGCGTCGAGGCCGGTGCCCGGCTCACGCCGGCCGAGGTGGCGGATGTGGCCGTGGCCCTGCGGGATTCGGCGCTGCGCGACATCATGTTCGGGCTCGCCCCGGGCCCGCGCGCCGACGGCGCGGAGGCGTTGTGGCTGCAGCTGGCGCGGGCGCTGCCGGATCCGGATCGCGCCGAAGCGGCGGCACTGCTGGGCTATTGCGCCTACACACGCGGGGACGGCCCGCTCGCGGGCGTGGCGCTGGACGCCGCGCTGGCCGCCGATCCGAAGCACCGCATGGCGATGCTGCTGGACCTCGGCTTACAGACGGGTCTGCGACCGGAGCGGCTGGGTCGACTCGCGGACTCCGGCCGGGAGGCGGCGGCCGAACTCGGCATCCACCTCGGGCCGGAGCCGCGATGACAATACGGCCGACGCCGCGGACTCAGCGCGCGCTGTGCGCGCGGTCGCCCAGCGAGTGCAGGAAATCCCAGGCGTCGGAGACGATCTCGTCGAGATCGGTGTGTTCGGGTCGCCAGCCGAGTTCGGCGATGGCCTTGGCGCTGGAGGCGATCAGCACGGCGGGGTCACCGGCACGGCGCGGCGCGTCCACCGAATTGATCGGCAGGCCCGTCACCCGCGCGCACGCCGAAATGACCTCGCGCACCGAGAAACCGGTGCCGCTGCCCAGATTGAAGATGCGGTGCACGCCCGGCTGCGACTGCGCCAGCGCCCGCAGGTGTGCCTGTGCCAGATCGCGAATGTGGATGTAGTCGCGCACCGCGGTGCCGTCCGGCGTCGGGTAGTCGGTGCCGAACACCGAGATCGACTCACGATGACCCAGTGCGGTCTGCAACACCAGGGGGATGAGATGGGTTTCCACCACACGGTTCTCGCCGAGCCCGGCGTACGCGCCGGCCACATT
Organism: Nocardia sp. NPDC051981; assembly: GCF_040680715.1. Taxonomy (NCBI): domain Bacteria; kingdom Bacillati; phylum Actinomycetota; class Actinomycetes; order Mycobacteriales; family Nocardiaceae; genus Nocardia; species Nocardia sp. NPDC051981. The sequence goes on from NZ_JBFAXK010000017.1 coordinate 13,110, forward strand.
GAAGTAGCGCAGGCTGGTCGCGGCCAGACCGTGCGCCGCCGCGTACGAAGTGATGGCGTAGTCGATGGACAGCTTCGACGCGCCGTAGGGGTTGGTCGGCTGCTTGGGCGCGTCCTCGACGATCGGCACCTGCTCCGGCTCGCCGTACACGGCCGCGGTGGAGGAGAACACCAGCCGCGGGGTGCCCGCATCGCGCATGGCCTCGAGCAGCGCGAGGGTCTTCACCACATTGCCGTGCCAGTACTTCTCCGGCGCCACCACCGATTCGCCGACCAGCGACTGCGCCGCGAAATGCAGCACGCCGTCGAAGGATTCGGCCGCGATGAGCTCGGCGCCCGCGGTGGCGATATCGCCCTCGACGAACTTGGCCCCGGCCGGGACGCCGTCGGCATTGCCGGTGGAGAGATCGTCGACGACCACGACCTCGTGGCCGTCCTCGAGCAGAACCTGCGCGCAGACGCCACCGACGTAGCCGGCGCCTCCGGTAACCAGAAGCTTCACGTATCAGACCAACTTCACTTGGACGGCGTGCGCCATCTCGTCGGACAGTTCGAATCCCTCATGGCCGGGCACCGAGATGATCACCGCACCCGGTTTGGTCTCCACGGTCACGCGGGCATCGGGCACCACGCCCGCCTCCCGGAGCTGATTGATGGTCTCCGGATCGGTCTGGATGTGCTCCGAGAGCCGGCGCACCACCACGGCCTGCGCCTGCCCGGTCGGCAGATCGCTGAGCCGGACCAGCTTCTCGTCGGCGGAGGCATTGGCCTGCAGGCCCAGTTCGTCCAGACCCGGAATCGGATTGCCGTAGGGGGAGGTGGTGGGGTGGTTGAGCACCTCGACCAGGCGGCGCTCGACATCCTCGCTCATCACGTGCTCCCAGCGGCACGCCTCGGCGTGCACGTTCTCCCACTCCAGCCCGATGATGTCGACCAGCAATCGCTCGGCGAGCCGGTGCTTGCGCATCACGGCGACCGCCATGGCGCGGCCCTTCTCGGTCAGTTCGAGGTGGCGATCACCGGCGACGGTCAGCAGGCCGTCGCGCTCCATCCGCGCGACCGTCTGGCTCACCGTCGGGCCGCTCTGCTCGAGACGTTCGGCGATGCGCGCGCGCAGCGGCGTGACACCCTCCTCCTCGAGGTCGTAGATGGTACGGAGATACATCTCCGTGGTGTCGACCAGATCCTTCACCTGTTAAACCCCTTCGTCGGCACGAATTCTACCCATGCACGGCGGCTGCACCGGGCGACAGCTTATTTCGCGAACTCACTGTCAACACCCAGGACGGGCAGCGTGTTCCCTGCGGGTTCGCCGTGCACACACAGCGTCGGCGATACCCTGCCATCCCGGTACGACAGCATTGCGGTGTCCAAAGCCTACGAACTCGTGCGACGCATTAGCGTGGCAGGTATGCCTGGCCGAGCTTGTGGTGACGGAACCCCCATCGGCGATGGAACCGTCGCCGGCGATGGAACCGTCGTCTGGTCCGATCGGTTCCTCGATTACACCTGGACACCGGAGCATCCCATGCGGCCGGTGCGGCTGCAGTTCACCATGGCGCTCGCCGAGGGGCTGGGACTGCTCGACGGAGTGGAGCGGATCACCCCCGCGGCGGCCGCGGAATCGGAACTGCTGCGGGTGCACACCCACGATTACATCGAGGCGGTCAAGCACGCTCAGCAACCGCCCGGACCCACTCCGACCGCACCGCCCTACGGACTCGGCTCGGCCGACAATCCGGTCTTCCCGCACATGCACGAGGCGGCGTCGGTGATCGTGGGCGGCACCCTGGCCGCGGCGCAGGAGATCGCGGCCGGGCGCACCCGGCGGGCGGTGAGCATCGGTGGTGGTATGCATCACGCCATGCCGGACTCGGCAGCGGGGTTCTGTGTGTACAACGATGTAGCGGTGGCGATTTCGTGGTTGCTGGACAACGGGTTCGACCGCATCGCCTATGTCGATGTGGATGTGCACCACGGTGACGGTGTGCAGCGGGTGTTCTACGGTGACCCGCGCGTGCTGACCATTTCGGTGCATCAGCACCCGGCGACGCTGTGGCCCAACACCGGATGGCCGGAGGAGACGGGCTCGGGCCCGGCCGAGGGGACAGCCATCAATCTGCCCATTATGCCCGGCACCCGGGACCCGTTGTGGCTGCGCGGTTTCCATGCCGTGGTGCCGGGCGCGCTGGCGGCGTTCCGGCCGCAGATCGTGATCAGCCAGTGCGGGGTCGACACCCATCGCGAAGATCCGCTGGCGGATCTGGAACTCACGGTGGACGGTCAGCGCGCGGCCTTCATCGCCATGCGCGATCTGGCCGACCGGTATGCCGAGGGCCGCTGGCTGGCGGTCGGCGGCGGCGGATACGGGCTGATCCGGGTGGTGCCCCGGGCCTGGACCCATCTGCTGGCAACGGCTCTGGACCGCACCATCGATCCCGCCACCCCGACGCCGCCGCAGTGGCGTGAGCAGGTGGGCGCCTACGCGCCCATGGTCGCCGTGCCCGAGAGCATGGGCGACGGCGCCGATATCGGCTTCGCGCGCTGGGACGGCCCCGGGGGCGGCCGCGACACCGGCGACGAGCGCGCCGACCGCGCCCGCCGGGCTCTCGACATATCCGTATTGGCTACGCGCCGGGCGAGTTTCGGCCTGCTCGGCCTGGATCCGGAGGATCCCCGTGACTGACTCCGCCGCCCCGCCCCTGCCCTCGGACCTGCCCGGCACACCCGTGAATCCGCCTCCGCCGCCGGAGCATTGGTTCGCCGACGTGCTGGCCTCCGACGGTGGCGTGGTGGGATTGCGGCCGATCACCCCCGACGACGCGGAGGCGCTGGAGCGTTTCCACGAGGGGTTGTCGGACCGCACCCGGTATCTGCGGTACTTCGGACCGTACCCGCGCATGACGCCGAAGGATCTGTACCGGACCACGCACGTCGACTATCGGGACCGGGTCGGGCTGGTGACCGAGCTCGGCGACGAGATCATCGCGGTGGGCCGCTACGAGTACCTGGCCGATCGGCCGGGACCCCGTGCGGCCGAGGTGGCGTTCGTGGTCGCCGACGGCCATCAGGGGCGTGGGCTGGGTTCGATTCTGCTCGAGCATCTGGCGGGTGCGGCGGCCGAGAACGATTTCGAGACCTTCGTGGCCGAGGTGCTGGCCGAGAACAATGCCATGGTTCAGGTGTTCCGGGACGCCGGATATCAGGTGCAGCGCAGCCGCGACGGGTCGGTGCTGCATCTGGAGTTCGCCATCGACCCCACCGAGGCGCTGCTGTCGGTGCGGGATTCGCGGGAGCGCGCCTCGGAGGCGCGCAGTGTCGGGAACCTGTTGTCGCCCAAGTCCATCGCGGTGATCGGGGCCACACCATCGACCAGCCGGGTGGGTGGCGCGGTGCTGGCCAACCTGCTGTCGGGGGCCTACCAGGGGCCGGTGTTCCCGGTGAACCGCAATCGCACGGCCGTGCGCGGGGTGCGGGCGTATCCGACGGTGCGCGATATTCCCGACGAGGTCGATCTGGCGGTGATCGCGGTGCCCGCCACCGAGATCGGGTCGGTGCTCGACGATTGTATGGCCAAGGGCGTCAAGGGTCTGGTGGTGCTGACCGCCGGATTCTCCGAGACCGGTCCGTACGGCTATCAGGCCGAGCGGGAGCTGGTCGACGCCGCGCGGGCGCACGGTATGCGGGTGGTGGGGCCGAGCGCGCTCGGTATCGCCAATACCGATCCGCGGATCGCCTTGAACGCCACCCTCGCACCGGTGCTGCCCGGGCGCGGGCGCATCGGATTCTTCTGTCAGTCCGGACCGTTGGGCGCGGCCATTCTCGGTGAGGCGGCGGCGCGGCAGCTGGGACTGTCCACCTTCGTCTCCGCCGGCAACCGCGCCGACGTCTCCGGCAACGATCTGCTCCAGTACTGGGACAGCGATCCGGACACCGATGTGGTGCTGCTGTACCTGGAGACCTTCGGCAATCCGCGCAAGTTCTCCCGCATCGCGCGGCGGGTCGCACACACCAAACCCATTGTGGCCGTGAACAGCGGCCGCAATGCCGCGCGGGTGGAGGGGGACCGGGACCTGGACCGGTCGCTGGTGCGCAATCTGTTCGCGCAGGCCGGGATCATCCAGGTCGATTCCATCACCGAGCTTTTCGACTGCGCCATGCTGCTGGCCTATCAGCCGCTGCCTGCCGGGCCGCGCCTGGCGGTGATCGGCAACAGCGCCGCGCTGAGCTGGCTGGCAGTCGACGCGGCGCGCGGGGAGGGACTCGAGGTCGATGAGCCCACCGACCTCGGGCCGCAGGCGAGTCCGGCGGACTACCTGACCGCCGTCGCCGCGGCGGTCACCGACCGGGCCGTGGACGCGGTCATCGTCATCTATTCGCCGCCGGTGCCGGCGGCGGTCGCCTCCTTTGCCGAGGCCATTCGCTCCGGCGCCCAATCCGATCCGGCCACACCGGTTCTCACCACCTTCGTCGCCGATCAGGGCATGCCCAACCTGCTCGCCACGCGCGGGCCGGGCGGAATTCTCGAGCGCGGTTCGATTCCCTCCTACGGGGATCCGGAACGGGCCGCGCGGGCGCTGGCCCGCGCGCGCCGCTACGCCGACTGGCGTACCCGACCGCTGTCGCCGGTGGTCCGTCCGGGCGGCGTCGACACCGCGCGGGCACGGGAACTGATCGCGGAGTGGATGAACGTGGACTCGGCGCACTGGCTAACCGACCTGCAGGCCGCGGAACTGCTGGGCTGCTATGGAATTCGCGTGGTGGAGTTCCGCGAGGTGCTCGACGCCGACGCCGCGGTGGATGCTGCCGAGGAGCTGGGTTTTCCGGTGGCGGCCAAGGCGACCGGCGAAATGTGGCGCAATCGGCCGGATCTCACCGGGGTGCGGCTGGATCTGTGGCGCCCGGACGCGGTGCGGCGTGCGTTCACCGACCTGAGCGAGATCTCGGGCAATCCGGTGCACATTCAGCGCATGGCGACCAAGGGCGTGGGCTGCACCTTCCGGGTGCAGGACGACCCTTCGTTCGGTTCGGTCATCAGTTTCGGGCTCTCGGGCACCATCATCGATCTGCTCGGCGACCGTGTCTACCGGGCGCTGCCGCTGACCGAGGCGGAGTCGGCCGAACTCATCGACGCGCCCCGCGCCGCCCCGCTGCTGTCGGGCACCGTGGGCGGCCGCGATATCGGCAAACCGGTGGACAAGGGCGCGCTGGCCGAACTGGCGCAACGGATTTCGGCGCTGTGCGACGACCTGCCGGAGGTGCGGGAGCTGCAGTGCGAACCGGTACTGGCCTCACCGGAGGGCGCGGCCGTGCTGTACGGACGGGTGCGGATCGGGCCGGAACCCAACAGGTTCGACATCGGTCCGCGCCGGATGGGTTGAGCAGCCGCCCCGACCCGACTACGACAAGGACGAGCGGCCCGGGACGCCAGAACCAGTGCTTCGGAGAGGTGAACGTAGTGCAGGCAAACCAGATCGAGACAGCGACCGCGCCACTGCGCGACGACATCCGGTTCCTCGGCGGGATCCTCGGTGACACCATTCGCGACCACGAGGGTGCGGAGATCTTCGACCTGATCGAGCGGGTCCGGGTGGAGGCCTTCCGGATTCGCCGCTCCGAGGTGGAGCGCAGCGCGGTGGCCGACATGCTGCGCGATGTCGACATCCGCACCGCCATCCCAGTGATCCGCGCCTTCAGCCACTTCCTGCTGCTGGCCAATCTGGCCGAGGACCTGCAGCGCGATCGGCGGCGTGCGGTGCACGAGGCGGCGGGGGAACCGCCCCAGGATTCCAGCCTGGCCGCCACCTACCGCAAGCTCGACGCCACCGGACCGGACGGGGACGTGGTGGCCGACCTGCTCGCCGACGCCCTGGTGTCACCGGTCATCACCGCACATCCGACCGAGACCCGGCGCCGCACCATCTTCGACGTGCAGGCCCGGATCACCGAGCTCATGCGGCAGCGGCAGCGCTACAACAAATACGAGCCGGAGTTCGCCGAGCTCGAGGTCGACATCCGCCGGCAGGTGCTGCAGCTGTGGCGGGCGGCGCTGATCCGGCTGGCGCGCCTGCGGATTCAGGACGAGATCGAGGTCGGGCTGCGCTACTACGACCTGACGCTGTTCGATGTCATCCCCCGCATCAACGATCAGGTGCGGGCCGCGCTGCGATCGCGGTGGCCCGGACACGAACTGCTGGCGCGCCCGATCCTGCGGCCCGGCTCGTGGATCGGCGGCGACCGGGACGGCAATCCCTTCGTCACCGCCGACGTGGTGCACCGGGCCACCCACCGCGCGGGTGCGGTCGCCTTCGACCGGTACCTGAAATCGCTACTGGAACTGGAGAAGACGCTGTCGCAGTCGGCGCGACTGGTGCCGGTGACCCCGGAGCTGTCGGCTCTCGCCGATGCCGGATTCGACGATTCACCGCAGCGCGCCGACGAGCCGTACCGCCGTGCCGTGCGCGGTATCCGTGCGCGGCTGAGCGCCACCGCGTGCCGGGCGCTGGGGGAGATCCCCACGGACGGCATCGATGTCGGCGCGCAACCGTACGCGGGGCCCGCGGAGCTGCTGGCCGATCTGGGCGTGGTCGACGCGTCCATGCGCGCATCCGGTGATGGGCTGCTGGCCGATGACCAGCTGGCCACGCTCCGGGCCGCGGTGCAGACGTTCGGGTTTCATCTGCAGGGCCTGGACATGCGCCAGAATTCCGAAACCCACGAGCAGGTCGTGGCCGAGCTGTTCGCCTGGGCCGGAGTGCATTCCGACTACGCCTCCCTCGACGAGGCGCGGCGGGTCGAGCTGCTGTCCGCCGAATTGACCACGCGCCGGCCGCTGGTCGGACCGAACGCGGCGCTGAGCGAGCTCGCCGCCAAGGAACTCGGAGTGGTGCGCGCCGCCAAGACCGCGCTCGACGATCTGGGCCCGGACACCGTGCCCAACTACATCATCAGCATGTGCACCTCGGTGAGCGACATGCTCGAGGCCGCCCTGCTCCTGAAGGAGGCGGGCATTCTCGATCCGGGCGACGCGGGCACGCCGCCGTCCAGCCCGGTCGGGGTGGTGCCGCTGTTCGAGACCATCGACGACCTGCGCGACGGCGCCGAAATCCTCGGCGCCGCACTGGAAGTGCCCGCCTATCAGCGCCTGGTGGCCGCGCGCGGCATGCAGCAGGAGGTCATGCTCGGCTACTCCGACTCCAACAAGGACGGCGGGTATCTGGCCGCCAACTGGGCGCTGTATCGCGCGGAGCTGAACCTGGTGGAGGTGGCCCGTAAGACCGGAATCCGCCTGCGGCTCTTCCACGGTCGCGGCGGCACCGTCGGCCGCGGCGGCGGCCGCAGCTACGACGCCATCCTCGCCCAGCCCGCCGGTGCGGTGCGCGGTGCGCTGCGCCTGACCGAGCAGGGCGAGGTCATCTCCACCAAGTACGCCGATCCCGGCACCGCCTACCGCAATCTGGAGGCGCTCGTCGCGGGCACCCTGGAGTCCACCCTGCTCGATGTCGAGGGCCTGGGCGCGGATGCCGAACCGGCCTACGAAATGCTGGACGAGCTGGCCGAATCGGCCCGCGCGGCGTACTCGAAGCTGGTCCACGAGACCCCCGGCTTCGTCGACTACTTCCGGGCCTCCACCCCGATCGCGGAGGTCGCCGACCTGAACCTGGGCAGCCGCCCCGCCTCCCGCAAGCCCACCAGCTCCGTCTACGACCTGCGCGCCATCCCGTGGGTCATGGCCTGGAGCCAGTCCCGCGTCATGCTCCCCGGCTGGTACGGCACCGGCACCGCGTTCGAACAGTGGATCGGTGACGACCCGGCCCGCCTGGCCACCCTCTCCGACCTCTACCGCCGCTGGCCCTTCTTCCGCACCGTCCTGTCCAACCTGGCCCAGGTGATGGCCAAGGCGGATATGGACATCGCCGCCTCCTATGCCGGCCTGGTCCCCGATAAAGCCCTGCGCGACACCGTCTTCCACATGATCTGCGACGAGTTCACCCGTACCGCCCGCATGCACGCCGCCATCACCGGCACCGACGAACTCCTCGCCGACAACCCGGCCCTGGCCGAGTCCATCCACAACCGTTTCCCGTACCTCGAACCCCTCAACCAGCTCCAGGTCGAACTGCTACGCCGCCGCCGGGCCGGCGACACTTCCGAACTGGTCGAGCGCGGCATCCTGCTCACCATGAACGGCCTGGCCACCGCACTCCGCAACTCCGGGTAGCCGCACTCGGTCCTGACTTGGCTGCCCCGGAAAGCTGGGGCAGCCCAGATAAGTGGAACCTCGATATTTCACACTCTACGAACGTTGGTTTTCGTCGGTCATCTTTCGGCCAATCGGGTAGGAGAAATCCTACGGTTGACGGGTAGGTGGTTTCCTACCTATTGTGTGGTCATGCCGTACCGCTTGAAGTCCGGGACCGCAGACCGGGTGTTCGGGGCGCTGGCCAATCCCACCCGGCGCGACATTCTCGAGCTGCTGCTCGAGGGGGAGCAGTCGGTGCAGGTGATCGCGGAGCGCTTCGATATGGCGCGGCCCAGTGTGTCGGAGCATTTGAAGGTGCTGCGGGATGCGGGGCTGGTGACCGAGGACAAGCGCGGCAGGCAGCGGTTCTACCGGGTGGAACCCGAACCGTTGCACGACCTGCAGTCCTGGCTCGATCCGTTCGAACGGTTCTGGCGGGCCCGGCTGCGCGACCTGGGCGCCGTGCTGGATGCCATGCCCGACGATCCTGAGGAGAAGGACCGATGATGACCGACGACATCACCACGATCGAACTCGATCACTACTACCCGCATCCGCCGGAGAAGGTGTGGCGCGCGCTCACCACGCCGGAACTCATGGGGCAGTGGATGATGCGGCCCATCGGTTTCGAACCGGTGGTGGGCACGGTCTTCGAGATGAGGACCCAGCCCATGCCCGGTCAGAACTTCTCCGGCGAGATTCGCGGCGAGGTGCTGGAAGTCGTTGCGCCGCAGCTGCTCAGCGTCAGCTGGAACGACGCGAAGTCCGATCAGGACAATGGCTGGGTGATCAGCTGGACCCTGCGGCCGGAGGGACACGGCACCCGAATCCTGTTCAGCCACCGTGGTTTCGATCCGGAGGATCCGGTCATGCAGCGGGCGCGCAGCATCATGGGCGGCGGCTGGAAGGGCATGCTGGACCGGCTGGAGTCCGTCCTCGCGGACGCCGCGCCGGTCCAGCAGACCCCGGAGTAGGTCCGGGAACGGCCGGGGCGGGGACGTCAGGCCGTGAAGGCGTCGGTGTGGTCGCGCACCCAGTCGGCGTAGCCGCGCGGCGCGCGGCCGAGCACGCGCTCGACATCGCCGGTGATGATGGCGTTCGCGCCCGCGGCCACGTAGGCCTGACCGGCCAGCGCGCCGGCCGCGAACTCCTCGGACATGCCCGCCCCCAGCATGAACTCGCGTGCCGCGTCGTGCGGAATGTCGGTGACCTCGATCGGGCTGCCGAGCGCGGCGGCGAGGACGTCGGCCTGCTCGCGCGTGGTCAGCCAGGCCGGGCCGGTCAGCGTGAGCACCCGGCCCGAATGCGCGTCGGAGAGCAGAGCTTCCACCGCCACCGCCGCGACGTCACGCGGATCGACCACGCCCTGCGCGCCGGTCCCGGTCATATTCGGCACCGGCTGCCCCGCCTTGATCGCTGCGCTCCAGCTCAGGGTGTTCGACGCGAAACTACTGGGCCGCAGGATGGTCCACGCCACGCCGCTGTCCCGGACCGCCCGCTCGCCGGGCGCGTGCCAGGTACCTACCCGGCCCAGATCGGGGTCGCCGGTGCCGATGGCGGACAGCTTCACCAGGCGCTGGACGCCCGCGTCGCGGGCCGCCTCGATCAGCGCGCGATCCAGTTCGACATAGTCGGGTCCGAGCAGCCCGACCAGGAATGCGGCTTCGGCCCCGCTGAAGGCCGCGGCCATCGACGCGGTGTCGGCGTAGTCGCCGCGCACCACCTCGACGCCGTCGGGGACCTGGGCGCTCTCCGGATTCCGGGTCACCGCGCGCACTTTCACCCCGCGCGCCGCCAGCTGCCGGACGACCTCACTTCCGATGGTGCCCGTGGCACCGGTGATAACGATCATGGGAATCACCCTGCCGACCCACCCCCGTCCGGCTATAGGAAAAACCGGCACACCCGTGACCGCCGAAGCTGCCTAGAGTTGATCGGGTGACCACTGCGCAAACCCTGGCTCCCGTCGTGACCGCCGAGGACCTCGAACGCCGCCTGACCCCGCCTGCCGCGCTGCGTCCGTGGATCACCGAGATCGCCCGCATTCCGACCGTCCACCCCGGGTCCGCCGCCTTCACCCACATTCCCCAGGTGGTCACCTCGATCGTGCTGCGCACCGAGGAATCCGGCCGCCGGGACGCGTGGGTGCTGGGCCCGCGCACCCGCGCCACCTACTCCAGCCCGGACACGGCCGCGGGCTGCACCCGAATCCGCCTGGCTCCCGGTGCGTCCCAGTCCCTGCTGGGCATCGCGGCCGCCGAGCTGACCGACCGGATCGCCGTGCTGTCGGACCTGCCCGGCCCGGTCGCCGATCTGGCCGACCGGCTGCTCGAGCTCGATCCCGACGAGGTCGCCCCCTTCCTGGAAGCCGTGCTCCCGCACCGCCTCTCGGAGGATTCGGTCCGCCGCGACCACCGCCGGCTGCTCGATTCGGCGGTCGCCGCCATGGACACCGCCGGCCCGGTCACCGCATTGGCCGCGGACCTGGCCGTCTCCGAACGCCAGCTGCGCAATCTGTTCGCCGCCGGAATCGGCGTGTCGCCCAAGCACTATGCTCGCATCGCCCGGGTTCGTCAGGTCCTGGCCGCCGCGGGCAATACGCCGTGGTCACACGTGGCCACGGCCTCCGGCTACTACGACCAATCCCACATGACCGCCGACTTCCGCTCCCTCATGGGCGTTCCGCCCACCGCCTACTTCCGCGGCGACATTCCGGCCCCCAGCCCCTGCCAATCCCTGACCCGGCTCTGACCCTGGGCCGCAAGGGGTGCGGAAGCCGCTGCCCGGCAACCATATTCGCATCGGAGGACCCGGCGCATGGAAACGCCGGCCGACTCTGCGCGCCCGGAGGGGACGTTCGGGCAGCGGAATCGGCCGGCGGAATCGGGCCAGCGCCTCGAAAGTGGCCCGAGATCAGAGGGTGTGGAGCCGAGCAGGGGGACCGGCTCCACGGGTGTGAACTAGCTGGCGTAGGCGCGCAGGCGGTCGGCGCGCTCGCCCTTGCGGAGCTTGGACATGACCTCGCGTTCGATCTGGCGGACGCGCTCGCGGGACAGGCCGAAGAGCTTGCCGATCTGGTCGAGGGTGCGCGGCTGGCCGTCGTCGAGGCCGTAGCGCAGGCGGATGACCTGCTGTTCGCGCTCGTCGAGGGTGGCCAGCACGCTGCGCACGTCGCGGTGCAGCAGACCGGCGATGACGGCGCTCTCGGCGGAGGTGGCCTCGGAGTCCTCGATGAAGTCGCCCAGCGGGGCCTCTTCGTCATTGCCGACCGGCATGTCCAGGGATACCGGGTCGCGGCTGTGGTCGAGCAGGTCGGCGATCTTGTCGACCGGGATGCCCGACTCGTTGGCCAGTTCCGCGTCGGTGGCCTCCCGCCCGAGCTGCTGGTGCAGTTCCCGCTTGATGCGGGCCAGCTTGTTCACCTGCTCGACCAGGTGGACGGGGAGGCGGATGGTGCGGGACTGATCGGCCATGCCGCGGGTGATGGCCTGACGGATCCACCAGGTGGCGTAGGTCGAGAACTTGAAGCCCTTGGTGTAATCGAACTTCTCCATGGCGCGGATGAGACCCAGGTTGCCCTCCTGGATCAGGTCCAGCAGCGGCATGCCGCGACCGGTATAGCGCTTGGCGAGGGAGACCACGAGGCGGAGGTTCGCTTCCAGCAGGTGCTGGCGGGCGGCCTGACCCTCGCGAACCAGGATCGCCAGATCCTTCTTCTTCGCGGCGGACAGACGCTTGCTCGTCTCCAGCAGGTGCTGAGCGTAGAGACCCGCCTCGATGCGCTTGGCCAGCTCGACCTCGTCGGCCGCCGTCAGCAGCGCCGTCTTACCGATCCCGTTCAGGTACACACGTACCAGGTCGGCTGCGGGGCTCTGGGCGTCGAGGTCTTGATCGCTGGTGCGCACGTCAGTGGTGGCGGGGCTTGTCATGACTTGCCTCCTGTCGGTGGTGTCTCGCTCCGTTCAACGGACCCGACTTCAGGAAAGTTCCCCGCCAGACCACCGGTAAACCGCGCCTGATCTGCGGTTTTTACGGCGCACGGCTGAGAAGTTCCTGAGAAGCGCGCATCGCCGGGAACACGCGCCACCGGCGGACGACCCTCGGTGACCGGGTGGTTGCCCACCGCCGCGCCCGAACTTCCTGACGCGACAAGCGAATACGTGTGTACGGGCCTTGCCCGGACGTCGTGATTCGAGCACGTAGTTGAACGAATCGCGGCTCGGGCGCATTCCCGCGGCCGCCCGTATCGGTATCTGGGCGACATGTGATCGTGACGGACCTCACCGCCCGTCAGCGGCGGTTTCCTGCGGAAATACCGACGGCCGCCGGGGCAGGCCCGGCGGCCGTCGGCGGGGGAGAGCCCTCGCTCAGCGCGGGTGGACGAGACCGTGCCGGACCAGTCCGGCCACGACGGTCATCGCCGCGCTCTCGAAGTCGGGGGTCGCGGCGTCGCCGGTTTCGCTGAAGGCCAGCAGTTCGAGGAGTTCGCGCAGGGGGAGGCCGTCGGGGCGCATCCCGGCCAGCAGCGCCGCGGTGGTGTCGTCGACCTCGTGCTGCCAGCGCGGGCCGTCGCCGCGGTGCAGCCGCGCCACCGCCTGCGCCCAGCCCGCGTCGCCGGGGAGATAGACGCGTTCGAGCGCGGTGGCCGGATCGACCTGGTAGCGCGAGTCGAGGATGAGGTCGGGATCGGCGGCCGCGGCGCGCAGCCAGGCCGAGCGCTCGAAGTAGGCGATGGCCTCGGGACCGAGCGGGTCGTCGAAGCCGTGGGTGAGGTCCTCGGCGAGCAGTTCGGTCGGGCCGTCGGTGGCGCGCAGGTAGACGAAACCGAAGCCGATGCCCTCGACGTCGGCCTCACGGAAGGCGTCGAGCCAGCGTTCGGCGCGGGCCTGGGCGGCGCCCTCCCGCGGATCCAACCCGGCATCGCGCAGCCAGGTACCGACGTAGAGGGCCGGATCGGCGATGTCGCGCTGCACGATCCAGGCGTCGATACCGTGGTCGGGCAGCCAACTCGCGACGCGGCTGCGCCAGTCCTGGCCGTCGAGGTGCACCCAGGAGGCGAGCAGTGCCGCGGTGCCGCCCGGGTTCAGCAGGTCCGGCATGCCGGAGATGACGAGTTCGCTCGCGCCGTCGAGGGCGAGGCCGGAGTCGCGGTAGGTGTGCTCGACGCGGGCCGGGCCGACCACGAACGGGGGATTGGCCACCACCTGGTCGAAGCGGCGGCCGGCCACCGGTTCGAACCAGGAGCCTTCCAGCAGTTCTATATCGAGATCGTTGAGCGCAGCGGTGGCCTCGGCCAGCCAGAGGGCGCGCTTGTTCACGTCGGTGCCGGTGACGGTGCGGCCGTAGGCGGCGGCGTGCACGGCCTGCACGCCACAGCCGGTGCCCAGATCCAGGACGGTGCCGACCGGGCGGGTCGGGGTGGCGCGCAGCAGGGACAGCGAGGCATGGCCGACGCCGAGCACGTGATCGGCGTCGAGGCTGCGGCGGCGCATGGAGTCGTCGAGGTCGGACAGCACCCAGCGGGTGCCCTCGCCGAGATCGAGGGGCCGCAGATCCAGGGCGGCGCGGACCTCGTCGCCGTCACGCTCCAGCAGCCCGGCCGCGGTGGCGCGGTCGATGCCCACCGGCGAAAGGGCCGCTGCCGCTTCACGTTCGGGGACCGGATCGCCGAGCAGCAGCAGACGCACGAGGGTGCCGAGCTCGCCGAGATCGGCGGCGGCGCGGCGGACGGGGACCGGTTCGCCGCGGCCGAGGGCGGCGTGGGCGGCGTCGCCCAGCGCCTCGAGCAGGGTGTCCGCGTCGTAGCGGACGCGGGTCAGCGCCGCGCGTAGGTCGGGCGCGAGGTCGGCGAGCAGGGACGAGGTGGTCGTCTGATTCGTCGGCATGGGGGGAAACTCTGCCACCGCAACCGATGGGCATCCGGCAGCGGGCCCGGTTCGCCCGATCGGAGCGCGGGGAAACCGGTAGGTAGCTAGCCGCCGGACCCCATGAATTTCGGCTCACTTATCGATGAATTTGCGATCTCACCTGCGGTTATTCGACCCGCTCGCAAGCATCTTCGTTGCTAGTGTGACCGGGATCACCAGGAGGTATCGAAGTTGACAACTGAATCCAAGACCGGCCGTCCGGATCTCGAATGGACCGAGGTCTACGACAGCCCCGAGTTCCAGCGCCTGCGGCATCGCTTCCGGCGCTTCGTCTTCCCCATGACCGCTCTGTTCCTGGCCTGGTATGCGCTGTATGTGCTGCTCGCCGACTACGCGCACGACTTCATGTCACACAAGGTGGGCGGGAACATCACCGTCGGCCTGATCTTCGGCCTGCTGCAGTTCCTTTCCACCTTCATCATCACCGGCCTCTACGTGCGCTACGCCGACCGCACCCTCGACCCGATGGCCGAGCAGATCCGCGCCGAACTGGAAGGACCGACCCGATGACCGGGTATCTGGCAGCGGCCGTGGAGGGCAGCCGGCCCGGGCTCAACATCACCATCTTCGCGATCTTCGTGGTCATCACGCTGGGCATCGTGGTGTGGGCCAGCCGCGACAACCGCACGGCCGCAGACTATTACGCCGCCGGGCGCGCCTTCTCCGGGCCGCAGAACGGCATCGCCATCTCCGGCGACTATCTGTCGGCCGCCAGCTTCCTGGGCATCGCCGGGGCCATCGCGGTGTACGGCTACGACGGCTTCCTCTATTCCATCGGGTTCCTGGTGGCCTGGCTGCTGGCGCTGCTGCTGGTCGCCGAATTACTCCGCAATACCGGCAAATTCACCCTCGGTGACGTGCTGGCGTTCCGCATGCGGCAGCGGCCGGTGCGGGCGGCGGCGGCCACCTCCACGCTGGCGGTGAGCCTGTTCTATCTGCTCGCGCAGATGGCCGGAGCGGGCGTGCTGATCTCGCTGCTGCTGGGCGTATCCGGCTCGGCGGGACAGAATCTGGTGATCGCCGTCGTCGGCGCGATCATGATCGTCTACGTGCTCGTCGGTGGTATGAAGGGCACCACCTGGGTTCAGATCGTCAAGGCGGTGCTGCTGATCGGCGCGGCCGCGGCCATGACGGTGTGGGTGCTGGGGCGCTACGACTTCAATTTCTCGAGCCTGCTGCACGACGCGGTGAACCATGGTGGCAAGACCGGCGCGAAGCTGCTCGAGCCGGGCTTCAAGTACGGCAAGAACGGCACCAGCAAGCTCGACTTCCTTTCTCTGGCTCTGGCTCTGGTGCTGGGGACGGCCGGGCTGCCGCATGTGCTGATGCGGTTCTACACGGTGCCGACGGCCAAGGAGGCGCGCCGGTCGGTGGTGTGGGCGATCGGCGTGATCGGGGTCTTCTATCTGTTCACGCTGGTGCTCGGGTACGGCGCGGGCGCGCTGGTGGGGCCGGAGAAGATCGCCAAGGCGCCGGGCAAGGAGAATGCGGCCGCGCCGCTGCTGGCCCTGGAACTGGGTGGGCCGGTGCTGCTGGGATTCGTTGCGGCCGTGGCGTTCGCGACGATTCTGGCGGTGGTCGCGGGTCTGACCATCACGGCGTCGGCCTCCTTCGCCCATGACGTGTACGCCAATGTCATCAAGCGCGGGAACGGCGACAGCCGGGATGGCGAGGTGCGGGTCGCGCGGATCACCGCGGCGGTGATCGGGGCGCTGGCCATCGTGGGCGGCATTCTGGCAAAGAATCAGAATGTGGCGTTCCTGGTGGCGCTGGCCTTCGCGGTGGCGGCCTCGGCAAACCTACCGACCATTCTGTATTCGTTGTTCTGGCGGCGCTTCAATACCGCCGGCGCGCTGTGGAGTATCTATGGCGGACTGGCCGTCACGATCGTGTTGATCGTGTTCTCCCCGGCGGTTTCCGGAGCGCCCACCGCGATGATCAAATCCCATGACTTCCACTGGTTCCCGCTCGCCAACCCGGGGCTGGTGTCCATCCCGGTTTCGTTCGCTCTGGGCTGGCTGGGAACCCTGCTGTCGAGGGAACGTGACGACGCCAAGTACGCCGAGATGCAGGTGCGGTCGCTGACCGGCACCGGAGCGGAAAAAGCTGTGCAACACTGATGTCCGAATAAAGTGGCGGAAAGTTCGCTGAAAAGCGTTTCAGAATTTCAAGATCAACAATTTGAAGATCAAAAATACTGCCCCGCAACGAGGTTGGGCTGTGTATGCTATTGATCATGCACGGCCCCACTACGAGGTGGGATGACGGCGAGGCGGTGTCGTATTGGACCTCAACAGGCTACGGATGCGTAGAGCGAGCGCTATCGCAATCGCTTTCGGCGTACTGGCATTGATGGTCACAGGGGCGTTCGATCGATTGTTGCTGGGTGTTTTCATGGCCACCGGTCTGACGCTCGGCTGGGTGAACGCCCGGCTTACCTGGATGTCCATCGTCCGCATCACGGATGCGGAAACACCCAGCAAACAGAAATTGGCGCTGTCCTCGGCGTCGCGGCTGCTCATTCTGACCGCTTTGTCGATTGTGGTGGCATTCCTGACCCGGCCCTACGGCGTCGGAATCTTCTTCGGGCTGGCGGCCTTTCAGCTGATTCTGGTACTCCATACCGCTCTGCCCGAGGTGAAAGGGCTTCGACAGCAGTCATGAGCATTCCCGTCGCTTCTCTCGCCCATTCGTCGGCGCCGGCGCTGCTGGCCGCCGAGGATTCCTCGGGGGAGTCCAAGATCCATGTCGGCGATCACGCCCAGGCGCATCTGCTGGGCATGACCTTCAATGTGGACACCATCGTGTCCACGGGGGTGGCCGCGCTGATCGTGCTGGGCCTGGCCTTCTACCTGCGTGTGAAGATCACCTCCGGGGTGCCCAACGGGGTGCAGCTGTTCTTCGAGACCATTACGGTCCAGATGCGCAGCCAGGTGGAGACGGCCATCGGCATGAAGGTCGCGCCGTTCGTGCTGCCGCTGGCGGTCACGCTGTTCACCTTCATCCTGCTCTCGAACTGGTTGTCCGTCTTGCCCGTTCAGTACGGTTCGGGGGAATTGATCGCGCCGCCGGCGTCCGATTTCAATTTCACGCTGTCGCTCGCGCTGTTCGTGTTCCTGCTCTATCACGCCGCGGGCGCGTGGCGGCGCGGCCCGGGCGGGCATGTGAAACAGTTGCTGAAGGGCCACACCGGCTGGGGCCCCATGGTTTTCATCAATGTGGTCGAGGAAATCGCCAAACCGCTATCGCTCTCGTTGCGACTTTTCGGCAACATGTTCGCGGGCGGCGTCATGGTTTCGGTGATCACGTTGTTCCCCTTCTGGATCAGCTGGGGTCCGAATGCCATCTGGAAGCTCTTCGACCTGTTCGTCGGAGCCATTCAGGCATTCATCTTCGCCCTGCTGACCATCCTCTACTTCAGCCAGTCGATGTCGCTGGAGAGTGAAAACCACTGAGCGGCTTCAGCTGTTCAGCGCTATAACCCTTTGTCAAAGGAAGTGAAAAATGGCAGACCCAGCAACCGCGAGTATCGTCCAGGGCGCTCTCATCGGCGGCGGCATCATTCTGGCGGGCGGTGCCATCGGCGCGGGTATCGGTGACGGTCTGGCCGGCGCCGCTCTGATCAACGGTGTCACCCGGCAGCCGGAGGCGGAGGGCCGCCTGCGCGTGAACTTCTTCCTGACCGTGGGTCTGGTCGAAGCGGCATACTTCATCAATCTAGCGTTCATGGCATTGTTCGTATTCGCTACTCCCGGTAAGTAGACGTCATCATGTCTCCCAGAACGGATGTGGAGGCCGCGGGGAACTTCCTGGTTCCCAACGGCACCTTCTTCGCTGAGTTATTGATCTTCCTGGTCGTGCTCGGAGTCATCTGGTTCTTCGTGGTTCCGCCCATACGAAAGGTGCTGGCGGAGCGGGAGGCACGTGTCGAGGTCACGACGGCGACCGCCAAGGAAGCCAGCGAAACCTTCGCCGAAGCCGAGGCGCGCTACGAGTCCGCGCTCGAGAAAGCCCGTACGGAAGCGGCCGACATCCGCAACCAGGCCCGGGCCCAAGGGCGCGCGATCCTCGAGGAAATGCGCGGCGAGGCACAGAAAGAGGCCGACCAGATCGTGGCCGAGTCCACGGCGCACCTCCGCGCCGAGGCCGACCAGGTCGCCGCCGAACTACGCGAAGCCGTCGAACCACTCGCTCAGGACCTGGCCGGCCGGGTCCTGGGCGGGAACGATCGTGCCCGGACCAGCGCGGGCCAGCAGAGAGGACGGGGGTCTGCATGATCCTCACCGATACCCATCTCGCCGAGGGTATTTACAACATCACCTTCGATTGGCCCGTCTTCTTCAGCCAGCTGTTCGGTTTCGCTGTCATCGTGTGGTTCTTCGTGAAATACGTTGTGCCACCCGTGAAGAGGATCATGAACAACGCTCAGGACCAGATCCGGCGGCAACTCGAGGAGAGCGAGGCGGCGGCGCAGCGACTGGCCACCGCCAAGGCTGCCTACGACAATGCCGTCGCCGAGGCACAGGCCGAACTCGACCGCATGCGCGAAGAGGCCCGGGCCGACGCCGACCGCATCATCCAGCAGATGCGTGAGGCCGCCGCGGCCGAGGTGGAGCGGGTGCGCAAGCAGGGCCGCGATCAGATCTTGCAGTACCGCAGGCAGATGATCCGCGACCTGGAGCAGGATCTGGCCGCCGCCATGCTCGCTCTCACCGAGGAGAAGGTGCGCGAGCAGATCGGTTCGCCCCAGGCGCGGGCCGACAGCATCGAGAGGTTCCTCGAGGATCTCGAGGCGCTGGCCAACTCCGGCGAAGCGGCACGCCGCCAGCCGCAGACCGAGCGCAAGTAGCAGGACCGGCTACGTCGAAGCCCCTGCGTGTTTCCCGGCTCCGAGGAGCCTCGAAGCACGCAGGGGCTTCGGCGATCCCGCGCCTCAGGCCGGCCGGCGGCCGGTCAGGCAGTAGGGCTGGCCGGCGGGGTCCGTCATGACGATCCAGTGCTTGCCGAGTTCGGCGCGGTGTGCGCCCAGCCGCTCGTGCCAGATCGCCGTGGCCTCGAGGTCGGTGCAGGCGATGTCCGGGTGCGCGGACGTGGGGCGGTCTTCGCCGAGGCGTTGCAGCAGCAGGTCGATCGGGAGGCCGGGACGCGCGGAGAGGCGGGTGAATTCCGGCAGGGTGCTGGGGCGCCAGGACCATTCGGTCAGGTCGGTCCAGAAGCGGGCCTCGGTCTCGTAGTCGCTCGCGCCGATGTCGAGGCAGATCTGGTCGAGCCGGCTGCGGTCGCCGGCGGGTCCGGTCACGGTCGGGGTGAGCGGGCCCGCGGAATCGCGGAAAGGCGTGAAGCAGAAGGGCATTCCGGCGGGGGAGTGCAGGACGGCGTAGCCGATGCGCGAAGTGAGGATGTAGTCCGCGGCGAGGGTGGCGCCCAGCTGCTGGGCGCGCTCGGTGGCCGCGCCGACATCGTCGACGTCGAGGTCCAGATGTACGCGCGCGGGGCCGCCGATCGCCTGCATCTTGACCGTCGCCGCCCCGGAACCCGGTAGCAGTGTGACGAATTCGTCGCGTTCGCCCCGTGGCGCCGAGAGCTCGGTGCCGGTGACCGTGGTCCAGAACCGGGCGCTGTCGTCGAATTGTGCGGCGGGACGGTCCAGGAAGGCCCACATCCAGCGAATCGTCATGCTGTCTCCAGGGTTTCGCGCTTGCGGAAGGTCTTGCGGTAGGTCAGCGGCGGCACGCCCAGCTCCAGGCGCATATGGTGGCGCAGTGAGGCGGAGGTGCCCATGCCCGCGCTGCGCGCCACCTCGTCCACGGTCAGGTCGGTGGTCTCCAGCAGGTGCCGGGCGTGCCGGACCCGCTGCTGCAGGATCCACGCGCCCGGCGCCATGCCGGTCTCGGCCTTGAACCGGCGGGTGAAGGTGCGCACGCTCATATGAGCATGCGCGGCGAGGGAGTTCAGGTCCAGCTCCCGGTCCAGGCGGTCCAGCGCCCAGCGGCGGGTGGGCGCGGTGCCCTCGCTGCCCGACTCCGGGACCTGCCGCTCGATGAACTGCGACTGCCCGCCGTCACGCCAGGGTGGCACCACGCAGTAGCGGGCCGCGCCATTGGCGGCTGCGCTGCCGTGATCGGTGCGGATCAGATCCAGGCACAGGTCGATTCCGGCCGCCAATCCCGCTGAGGACCAGACGTTTCCGTCCTGCACGAACAGCAGGTTCTCGTCGAGGAGAACCTTCGGGTAGAGGGCGCGGAACCGGTCGGCGAACTGCCAGTGGGTGGTGGCGCGGCGGCCGTCCAGCAGGCCCGCCGCGCCGAGCACGAACGCGCCGGTGCAGATGGAGACGATGCGGGCGTCCGGCCGGATGGTGGCCAGCGCCTCGGCCACCCGGGGCGGCAGCGTGCCCTCCTGCCGCGGCTGGATGATGCGGGTGCCTGGCACGATCACGGTGTCGGCCCGGGCCAGCAGCTCGGGGCCGAATTCCGGGACGACGGTGTATCCGCCGGTGGCGGCCACACCGCCGGTGTCGACGCCACAGGTGTGCACCTCGTAGAGCGGGTTGCCGTCCTCGTCGACGGCGGCGCCGAGCACCACGGGCGGGATCGACATGTCGAAGCCGACGGTCGGTTCCAGGACGAGGACGGCGACCAGATGGGGTGTCGGCACGATTCTCCTCTCGTGATGGCTGGATCTTGACGCATTGTGGCATTCTGGCCACTCGTGGCGGAAGGGCTTTTCGGTCACCCTCGATCGGGTGAGCGAACTGAAGGACGACCTCGGCCGGGAATCACCCCACGACGCAAGCCCATTGGCCGCCGGCGCGACCCTGTCCGCGGGCGGTCCGAGATCAGGCCAGGACAGGGGTGATTCGGTATCGCTCGGTTCCGGCGCGATCGGTTCGGCGCAGCCCGGCCCGGACGCGGTCGGTCCTCCGCTGCGCGGCACCGTCGCGGTGCAGTCGTCGGCGCGGCCGCATCCGGCCTGGATCGTGGCGGTGGTGGGCTTCATCGCGCTGCTCGGCGCGGCCGGCTTCCGCTCGGTGCCCGGTGTGCTCATGGACCCGCTGCACGAGGAGTTCGGCTGGTCGCACGGCATCATCGGCGCGGCGGTGTCGGTGAATGTGCTGCTGTACGGCCTGATCTCGCCGTTCGCGGCGGCGCTGATGGATCGCTTCGGTATTCGCCGGGTGGTGGCGTGCGCGCTGGTGCTGATCGCGGCGGGCAGCGGACTGACGGTGTTCATGACCCGGCCGTGGCAGCTCATGGCGACCTGGGGCCTGCTGGTGGGCGTCGGCGTGGGCTCGATGTCCATGCCGTTCGTGGCCACCATCACCGGGCGCTGGTTCGTGAAGCATCGCGGCCTGGTGACCGGCGTGCTCACCGCCGCGGGCGCGACGGGGCAGCTGATCTTCCTGCCGCTGATCGCGAGCCTGGCCCGCGATCACGGTTGGCGCGCACCGTCTCTCGTGGTGTCGGCGACGGCACTGGCGGTGGTGCCGCTGGTGCTGCTGTTCATCCGCGACTTCCCCAGCGACGCCGGGGTGCGGGCCTACGGTGCCGAGCCGGGCAGCGGGGTCGGAGTGCGCACCTCGGCGCCGGGTGGCGCGGCCCGCGCGGTGACGGTGCTGGCGACCATCGTCCGCAATCCCGTGTTCTGGCTGCTGGCAGGCGGTTTCGCCATCTGCGGGGCATCCACCAATGGTCTGATCGGCACCCACTTCGTGAGTGCCGCCCACGATCACGGCATGCCCGCCACCACCGCGGCCGGATTGCTGGCGACGGTGGGCATCTTCGATGTCGCCGGCACCATCGCCTCGGGCTGGCTCACCGACCGCGTGGACTCCCGCCACCTGCTGGTCGCCTACTACTCGCTGCGCGGCATCTCACTGCTGTTCCTGCCGATCCTCTTCGGACCCGACGTACACCCCAGCATGTGGGCATTCATCATCTTCTACGGCCTCGACTGGATCGCCACCGTCCCGCCCACGGTCGCCCTGTGCCGCGCCCACTTCGGCGCGGACGGACCCGTCGCCTTCGGCTGGGTCTTCGCCTCCCACCAGATCGGCGCCGCCCTGGCCGCTTTCGGTGCGGGCGTCATCCGCGACGTGCAGGGCAGCTACACCTTGGCGTGGTTCATCGCGGGCGGGTTGTGTGGTCTGGCGGCCCTACTCTCCGCGGGAATTCGCCCCTCAGCCCGCTGATTCCACGAGTTGGTGGCGAAACGACGGATCAGCCGTCGATTGCCTTGTGCGGGTTCGACTCCAGCGCGATCTGATCGCGTCGTCCGTCCCAGCGGCTGGGCTCGTCCTTGGTGCGGGGCGGGCGGTCGTTGGCGATGAGGACCGCGATCCACGGCAGCGGGATGGAGACGCCGATGATCAGCAGCGAGAGCCACCAGCTGTGCCACACGCTGTAGGCGACGGCCGCGCCGATCAGGCACGGAATGCGCAACGACATGATGGTGATGTACCGCCGCACCCGGTCGCGATGCTGCTGCTCGAGCGAGGGCGCGGCCTCGGTGATCAGCGCCGGATGCTGTTTCTCCTCGCCCGGGAAGTAGCCCTGCGGCTGGCGCGGTGGCTTCGGGATGGAACCGGCGGGATGGAACTCGACGTCCGGGCGATCCTCACCGCTCATGCCGTCGGCCTGGGATTCGCCGTCACGCTGCATACCCCGAGTCTTCCACTACCGCGCGTCGGATGCACACGCCGCCCGCCCTGCGAAAGGCCGACCTGGCATGATTGAACCGTGAGCGCAGACACCCTGGTCCGTCCGGACGAGACCACCGACGAGTCGACCGACAACGACACTCCCAAGGTCTTCCATTACGTCAAGAAGGAGAAGATCGCCGAGTCCGCGGTCATGGGCACCCACGTGGTCGCCCTCTGCGGCGAGGTCTTCCCGGTCACCCGTTCCCCCAAGCCCGGCTCCCCGGTCTGCCCGGACTGCAAGCGAATCTACGAAATGATGAAGCGGGACTGACCGGTTCGGTTCACAGGCATCCCGTGAACGGCTGGGCGCGATGACCACGGCACGTGAGGTTCCCGATCCGTGGTCAGGCTCGCGCAGCACTCCGCACTGGGTTCCCGCCCGCGGATTGGCCAATGGGCTGAATTCACACTCCTGGGCAGTCCTCGCCGACTTGGCCGAGTCGCAGGTCTACCGAGTGCTCTTCGCGCTGATCGACGCGGGGATCGCAGCCTACGTCCTGCCCGTGCGCACGACCGTGCTGGAGCGCGGTGATCCGGAGGTCCTATGGCGGCTCTGGGTCGATATCCCGCGGTATCGCGCGGCGGAGGATTTGTTGATGGAGTTGCTGCGCTACGGCCGCCCTCGGCACCGGCCGAAAGCAGTGCAGGGCGGTCGTCGGCGCCGGCGAGTGCCCCTGGTTCGCAAGCCGCAGTGAGCCTCCGGGGCGGCACGTAAAGCATCCACACACCTAACCGTCGCGTGCGCGGCGCGCGATTCCGACGTGTTCAGGCTGCGGTGTCGGTGTGCGGCAGTGCGTCGAGCGACGGCAGCGGACGCCCACAGATCTCGTGTGCGTCGTCCGCGGAGAGTCCGAACATGCGCAGCAGGTCTTCGGCGACCTGATCGGTCGCCTCGGCGTCGTCGCGTCCGGGCTGCTCGTGCAGGAGCTGGCCGAGGCAGATGGCGGCGCCGGTGACGACGGTCATGGCCAGCTCGGTATCGCGGACATCGAATCGTCCGGCGCGGACACCGGCCTCGATATCGCGGCGGGCGCGGGGGGCCAGGCCCTTCGGGGAGCGCGACAGCTGCAGGCCGTTGTTGATCAGGACCTTGCTGAGCATCGGGTTGCGGCGGTGCAGACGCCCGGTGAGCCGGAAGCTCTGGGCGAAGACCTGCGCCGGATCGTCGAGGTTGTCGCAGAGGGTGTCGAGCGCGACGCCGTACAGATCGAGCGCTTCCTCTACCGCGGCCTCGAACAGTTCTTCCCGGGTTTGGAAATGGTTGTAGAACGACCCCATCCCGACGTCGGCGGCCTGGGTGATCTCCAAGATCGGCACGCTGAGCTTGCCCGCCGCGAGGAACGATTGCGCTGCCCTCACGAGCGCCGCGCGGGTACGCGCCTTCCGGCGCTCCAGGCGATTGGGTTGCCCGGATTGCGTGACCATCGCTGTCCACCTCTTCCCTGACACGTAGGCCGCCCAGCATAGCGCCCCGGGTCAGTTCTGACGAAATTTTCAGAAGGACTTGACTGACTATTAGTTCGTGAGTGACGATATCGTCAGAATCTGAAGGGGGCGGTCGATGAGCGGATATTGCGATGTGCACAGCGGCCTGCACTGTGAGCAGGGCGCAGTGCGGGGTGAGCACCCCGGCCGCGCCCGCAATCCGGTGGTGAAAGTGCTCGATCTGGCCTGGCTGGAATTCGAGAAGCCCGACCTGGAGCGCGCCGAGATCTCTTCTCGCGCTTTCGGTTTCACCACCGCCGCGCGGACATCCGAGGAATTGCACCTGCGCGGAACCGACGCCGGGTCACCCTGCGTGCTGGTGCGGCGCGGTGACCGTTCCGGCGATCTGCTGCGCCTGGGCGAGGAAACCGGTCGGCGGCCGCAGCCGCTGCCGGAGTCGCTCGGCGGGCTGGGTCTCGATCTGGTGGATCCGAGCGGGCTGCGGGTCCGAGTCGTCGCCGAAACCCACGAACTGCCCGGGCTGCCAGCGCAGCAGACGCAGGTGTTCAACAGTGGGCACGAGGTACTGCGTGTCAATGCCACTCAGCGGCCGCCCCGGGTCGTGTCGTTCGGTACGGCCAAGACGCTCGCCCTCGCGCCGATGCGGGAACGTGCCGCGCGTCTGGGCTACTCCACCGCCGCCTACCGCGGTATCGGAGCGCTCGAAATCGCCGGCACGAGCGGGCTGCTGATCGGACTGGCCCGGCCGCCGATCGGGATCGCCGCGGGAATCGGCCTGGCACTGTTGATGACCGGTGCCGTGGTCGCACATGTCCGCAACGGCGACGGTGTGGCCGAGTACGCGCCCGCGGTGGTCACCGGACTGGTCACGCTCGGCTATCTGGCTGCGCTGGCGGGGGTTTCGCCGTGAGCACCGCGACGACCCCGGTGGTGATCGTCGGCGCGGGCCCGGCCGGTATCACCGCGGCCACATTGCTCGCGCACCATGGGATCGACACTCTCGTGCTGGAGCGGTGGACCGATGTCTATCCGCAACCGCGGGCAGTGCACCTCGACGGCGAGATCCGCCGGATCCTGGAACGTTTGGGCGTCGGCCGGGAATTCGACGAGATCTCCCGGCCCGCCCTGGGGCTGCGGCTCATCGACCCGAGCGGGCGAGTGCTGGCCCAGTTCGATCGCGACCTGGCCGGTGGGCCCAGCGGGTATCCGGAGGCGAACCTGTTCGACCAGCCGGAACTGGAGGCGATCCTGCGGGTCAACCTGAAGCGATATCCGCGGGTGACCCTGCGTGGTGACGTCGAAGCGACCGCTATCACCGAGGAATCCGGCTGTGTCCGAGTGGATTTCACCGACCGTGTGATCGGCGATGCCGAATCTGTGCGTGCGCGTTACGTATTGGGCTGCGACGGTGCCAACAGCGTTGTCCGCGGCGCGATCGGCGCGCGCATGCGGGATCTGCGATTCGACCAGCGCTGGCTCGTGGTGGACGTCGCCACGTCCCGGGATCTGGGGCAGTGGGAAGGCGTGCACCAGGTGTGCGATCCGGCGCGCGCCGCCACGTTCATGCGCATCGGAAAAACCCGCTACCGCTGCGAATTCCGGCTCCGGACCGGCGAGACCGTCGCCGACTTCGACGACCCGGGTCGGCTGCGCCCATTGCTCGACCCGTGGCTCGGCGGTGTTCCGGCGGCGGATCTCGAACTGATCCGCGTCGCGGAGTACACCTTCCGTGCCCAGCTGGCCGACCGCTGGCGCCGGGGCCGGGTGTTCCTGCTCGGCGATGCCGCGCACCTCACCCCGCCGTTCATCGGCCAGGGCATGGGCGCGGGCCTGCGCGACGCGGTCAACCTCGCGTGGAAACTGGCGGGCGTGCTGCGTGGGGAACTCCCGGAAGACGTGCTCGAAACCTATGAGACGGAGCGGAAACCACACGCACGGGCCATGATCCGGCTGGCCAAGCTCATCGGCGTCATCATGACGGGCGGTGGTGAACTGGGCAACCGCCTGCGCGGTCTGCTGACACCGCGTCTGCACCGGATTCCCGGCCGCACCCAGATAATCACCAGCGGCGAATCTCCGCCCCTGCACCTCTCGGGTCCCCGGCGTGGGCCGCACCTGCGCCGGCGGTTGACGGGCCAGCTGGTTCCCAATGCGCGGCTCGCCGACGGCCGCCGTCTCGATGAGGCCATGAACGGGCGCTACACCGTCATCACCGCGTGCGAGCCTGCGCCGCAGCGCCGACTGGTCGTCGAGCAGCGCGGTGGGTTCATCGTCGTCGCGGAGCCGGGCACCGAGCTGCATCGTTGGGTGCGGCAGGGTCGCGCAGTCGCGGCTCTGGTCCGCCCGGACGGCACCGTCCAGTCCTGCGGAGATGTGCGGTCATTGTGCGCGGCATCGCCTTCTTTCCATCCCGGCGCACCGGCGTGAAGGTGGCGAGCCGGTTGCTGACCGTTGCAACGTTTATGAGGAAATCATCATCTGACGTGTTACCGTACCGATAGGTCTGTGATTGCTGGTCGGATGGTGTCTCCACGAGAGGACCCGCATGTCCCGCTATCTGTACGCACTGGGCCAGGTCGCCGTCCGCCGCCGCTGGTGGGTGCTGGCGATATGGATCGTGCTGCTGGCCGCCGCCATCGGATTCGCCGCCGCGACGGGCGGAAAGACCAACGACAATTTCACGGTTCCGGGCACCGAATCGCAGGACGCGGTCTCCTTGCTGCAGCAGCGGATGCCCGCTTTCTCGGGTGCGCAGATGCAGGTCGTGTTCGCGACGTCGAACCTGGCCAAGGTGACCGATCAACCGGTGACCGGCGAGATCGAGCAGATGATGGCCGAGCTGAAGGGGCTGCCGCAGGTCGCCGCAGTGGTCGACCCGTTTCAGGCCAAAGCGGTCTCACCGGATCAGCACGTCGCCCTGGGCAGCGTGCAGTTCTCCGTCTCGGCCGGCGAGGTCGAACAGTCCACCCTCGACCAGGTGACCCGGGTCGCCGACCGGGCGCGTGATACCGGTCTGCAGGTCGAGTTCTCCGGTGCCGTCTATACGGGCTTCACCGCGGAGGTCCCGCACACGCCCGAAATGCTCGGTGTCATCGCGGCCTTCGTCGTTCTGCTGATCACCTTCGGCGCGGTGGTGGCGGCGGGACTGCCGATCATCACGGCGGCCGTCGGCGTGGGTATCGGTCTCACCGGCATCCTCGGCATCGCGGCCTACACCGACGTGCCGTCGGCGGCGACCTCGCTGGCACTGATGCTGGGCCTGTCCTGCGGGATCGACTACGCGCTGTTCGTCCTCTCCCGGCATCGCCACCAGGTGGTGCTGGGAATGGCTGTGGCGGAGTCGATTCCGCTGGCGGTCGGGACCGCGGGCAGTTCGGTGGTATTCGCGGCGGTGACCGTGATCATCGCGCTGTGCGGGCTGGCGGTCGCGAACATCCCGTTCCTCACCGTCATGGGCCTGACCGCCGCCGGTGCGGTCCTGGTGGCCATGCTCGTCGCGCTGACCCTGCTGCCCGCGCTTCTCAGCCTCGCCGGTGGCACGGTCGCCAAATTCATCTCGCCGCCACTGCACCCGGGAAAGCCGGAGGAGGTGGCCCGCATCGCCGCCTACGAGCCCGAGCGCACCGCGGGCCACGCCTGGGGACGGTTCGTCACCCGCTTCCGGATTCCATTGCTGGTGCTGGGCATCGCGGTGCTGGTGGTGATCGCGCTTCCCGCCACCCGTATGGAACTCGGATTACCGAGTGGCGCAACGCAATCGGAGTCCAGCACCGCCCGCAGGGCATACGACCTGGTGAGCCGGTCGTTCGGCCCCGGGTTCAACGGGGCGCTGCTGGTGGTGACCGACCTCTCGCACGCCACCGGCCCGGACGCGGCGCAGACCGTGATGGGCAGGCTGCAGCAGGAGCCCGGCGTCGCGGTGGTGCAGTCCGCGGGCACGGGCGACAACCTGGTCCTGATCCAGGTCGTGCCCAGGACCGGTCCCGGCGACAGTGCGACCGCCGATCTGGTGAACCGTCTGCGGGATGACCGCGCGACCATCGAGAGCGGCTCCGGGGCAACGTATCTGGTGGGCGGCACCACCGCGGCGAACATCGATACCTCACGCCGCTTGGGCGAGGCGCTGCCGATCTTCCTCGTTGTCGTCGTGGGTCTGGCGCTGGTGCTGCTGACCGTCGCCTTCCGGACCGTCCTGGTACCGCTGTCCTCGATCGTCGGGTTCATCCTCTCGGTGTTCGCTGCGCTCGGCGCGCAGGTCGCGGTCTTCCAATGGGGATGGGGCGCAAGCCTTTTGCATGTCACCAAGGCGGAGACGCTGAGCTTCCTGCCGATCATCACCCTGGCCATCATCTTCGGGCTGTCGAGCGATTATCAGATCTTCGTGGTGTCCCGCATCAAGGAGGAGCACACCCGCACCGCGGACGCGACCGCCGCGGTGCGCACTGGGATCGCGCATTCGGCGCGCGTCGTCACGGCGGCGGCGCTGATCATGTTCGGCGTCTTCGTCGCCTTCGCCACCGTCGACAACCCGATCGTCAAACCGTTGGCGTTCACGCTCGCGGTCGGTGTGCTGCTGGACGCCTTCATCGTCCGGCTGACTCTGGTGCCCGCGGTCATGGCCCTGATCGGCGATCGCATGTGGTACCACCCGCGGTGGTTCGCCCGCTACGTGCCCGACTTCGACATCGAAGGCGCCGAACTCGAACGCCGCTTCGCGGACACCGAAACCGAAATGCCGCGGGTGGTACCCGCATGATCGTGCGGATGGCGCACGAAAACCCCGCGGCGGGCCGCTTCGTCGTGCGGTTCGCGCTGACCGACGAGTCGTTGGGCGAGATGCTGACCGGCCCGCCGATGCGGGATGTGGCCGCCGGAATCGCCTCCGGTCGTTATGTCGTCGCACCCGCAATGGAGCTGAGTGTCGCCTCCATGCTGATGGGTACCGTGGTCAGCGCCATGTGGATGGTGCTGGAGGGTCACCAGTCATGGCGCGACGCGGCGGCGGGGGCCGCCGAACTCATCCTGTGCGCCCTGGGGGTTTCGCACGACGAGGCGCGCCGGATCGCCGCAAGTCCGTTGCCGGCCACCGCCTTCGAAGTCTGATCGGGTCCTCGACGGCTTGTGGTGGGTGGGCATGTCACCGCATCTTCTGATCTATTCATACCCAGTGCCCGCACTTGGGGAACACGTGGAGTTCGGCGTCTGCTGCATGTCGGCGGTCAGGCCGCCACCCTGGATCATGAAGTTCGGGATCACCTGTCAAATATGATGGAATTATCATTTGGCCGTGCATGATGCCAGGGCACCGGCCGGCAGTGCCGTAACGCTCGTAACGTGTGAGGCATGGGCGAATGCGTGGTGATCATCGGCGGGGATGCTGCGGGTATGGCGGCGGCGTCACAGGCGCGCAGGTTGAAGGGCGTGGGGGAGCTCGAGATCGTCGTTTTCGAGCGGGGGCACTTCACCTCGTACTCGGCGTGCGGGATCCCGTACTGGGTGGGCGGGGACGTCGGTGGCCTGGACGATCTCATCGCGCGGACGCCCGCCGAGCATCGGGCGCGGGACATCGATCTGCGGCTGGGAACCGAGGTCGTGGAGATCGATGTCGCCGGGCGGCGGGTGAGGTCTCGCGAGCTCGGCACCGGCCGGGAGAGCTGGACCGGCTACGACAAACTCGTGATCGCCACCGGTGCGACGCCGATCCGGCCCGCGCTGCCCGGCATCGGCGCGGCCGGGGTGCACGGGGTGCAGACGCTCGACGATGGACAAGCCCTCATCGCCACCCTCGAGTCGATCGCGGGCCGGCGGGCGGTGGTGGTGGGTGCGGGGTACATCGGTGTGGAGATGGCGGAGGCGCTGCTCCAGCGGGGATTCCAGGTCACCATGCTCAATCGCAGTGCCGAGCCCATGTCCACCCTCGATCCGGATATGGGTGTGCTGATCCGGAAGGCCATGCAGGGCATGGGTATTCAGGTCATCGACAATGCGGAGCTGACGGCAGTCCACACCGATGCGCAGGGCCGGGTCACCGGCGTCGCCACGGCTGATGCCGAATACCCCGCCGATGTGGTGGTTCTCGGTATCGGCGTCCGCCCCGCCACCGACCTCGCCCGTGCGGCCGGTCTCCCGCTGGGGGAGTCCGGTGGTCTGCTGACCGATCTCGCCATGCGGGTGCGCGGACACGAGAACATCTGGGCCGGAGGCGATTGCGTCGAGGTGCTCGACCTCGTCTCCGGCTGCGAACGCCACATCCCCCTCGGCACGCACGCCAACAAGCACGGCCAGGTCATCGGTTCCGGCGTCGGCGGCGACTACGCCACCTTCCCCGGCGTGGTGGGCACCGCGGTCAGCAAGGTGTGCGACCTGGAGGTCGCCCGCACCGGCCTGCGTGAACGCGACGCCCGCGCGGTCGGACTGCAATTCGTCACCGTCACCATCGAATCCACCAGCCGCTCCGGCTATTTCCCCGGCACCGCACCCATGACTGTGAAAATGCTCGCCGAACGCCGCACCGGCCGCCTGCTCGGTGTCCAGATCGTCGGCCGCGAAGGGGCGGGCAAGCGCATCGACATCGCCGCCGTGGCCCTCACCGCCCGCCTCACCGTCGACCAGATCGTCGCCCTCGACCTCGGCTACGCCCCGCCCTTCTCCCCGGTGTGGGACCCCATCCAGGTCGCCGCCCGCAAAGCCGTTACGGCGGTCCGCCGCGACGCCATGGAGAGGAATCGCACGAAGTGATCCGACCTCCCGGATCGAAACACCCCGAATTTGCACACCGTGACTTGCGCCGGGGTGCTGCTCGGGCATCGATGTCCTGGTCGGGTGTTCGCAGCGGAGTGGCTGTGGCGGCCCGCCGCACCGAATCCTGTTGATATGCAAGCGCGGAGCCGAGGGTCGAGGTTCCGATGCACGCGGCGGATGGGTGTGCTGCCGGCCAGGCGGGACCAGCTCTTTCTTCCGGTCACCAGGATTCGATGAGCGGGGCGTCATGCTCCTGCCGATGCCATTCCCCGGTGAGGCGAGCGAGTCGGTCCGGGGCGGCGATGCCACGCACAGTGGCGATCTTATCGTCACGGATCTCCAGGATCGCGACGCCCACGACCCGATTGTCGAGCGTGACGAGCATGGCCGGGCAGTGGTTGACCACGGCGGCGTGGATCGAGGGTGAGCCGCCGGCGAGTCTGCGCTTGGCCGCAGACGGTTTGAAGCCGGTCCGCACCGCGCCGGCGATCCGCTCCGGGTTCGCGTACCGGATCAGCTTCTGGGCCGAACCGAGCCCGGCGCCGTCGGAGATGCCGGTCGCGTCGTAGGTCAGCAGCGCGACCAGCTGTTCGGTCCGGCCCGAGGCGGCGGCATCGACGAACGCCTCGACGATTCGGCGCGCGGTGGCATGGTCGAGGTGAGTTCCATTGCCGGCGGCGGTGATTCGCCGCCGGGCTCGGCGGGCGTGTTGCTGACTCCCGGACTCGGTGATGCCGAGGATCTCGGCGATCTCGGCGTGGCTGTATGAAAACGCCTCGCGCAGAACGTACACGGCGCGTCGAGCGGCGACAGCCGCTCCATGAGCGTAAGCACCGCCAGCGTCACCGATTCGCGCTGCTCGACGGTGTCGGCGGGGCCCAGCATCGGGTCGCCGTCCAGGAGCGGTTCGGGCATCCAGGCGCCGACCGCGCGTTCGCGCCGCACCTGCGCCGAACGGAGCCGGTCGAGGGCGAGGTTGGTGACGATCTTGGTCAGCCAGGCCTCGGGCACCTCGACGTACTCCCGGTCGGCGGCCTGCCACCGCAGGAACGCGTCCTGCACCGTGTCCTCGGCGTCGGCGGCCGAGCCGAGCAGACGGTAGGCGATCGAGGCCAGCCGATTTCGGCTGGCCTCGAATCGCGCCACGGTGGCGGTGTCCATGGGCGCGACTTTATCGAGCGACCAGCTCGGGCGAGAGCTCCCGGGCTGCGGCCGAACGGTAGTTGTGACTCGGCTTTCCGAGGGTCGGGTGGCTGATGGCCCAGCCGCTGGCTGCAACGATCGCCGACTTGACTCGCGCCGCCGGTCGGCCGCGCAGGGCTCCGGGCTTGGAGCGGGCCTCACCGTCGACCAGTTGGTAAATCGCGTCTTTGCGTCCGAGGCTGATGTGGTTGCCGTAGTAGGTCAGCGCGGTCGCCTTGATCTTGCGCCCTGTCCGGTCCCCGATAATCGCGGCCGTCGCCTGTATGGCCGTGTATCCCGCGGAGGCACAGGACATCGGCAGGGGATGTCCGTTCTCGCCGATGACGAAGACGCTGTCGCCGGCGGCGTAGACATCCGGGTGCGAGACCGACCGCATCTGACGGTCGACCGTGATCTGGCCATTGGCTTCCACCGCGAGTCCGCTGGCGGCGGCGATCGGGTGGACGGCGAAGCCGGCGGCCCACACGGTCGCGTCGGAGGCGAGAACGGTGCCGTCCGCGGCGACCGCAGCGGTCTGCTCGACGCGCTCGATAGTGGTGTGCTCATGGATCGTGATGCCGAACCGGTCGAAGGCGCGCAGCAGGTGGCGACGGGCCTTCGGGCCCAGCCAGCCGCCCAGTTCGCTGCTGGTGGCGAGGTCGACCCGAAGTCCCGGACGGGCTTCTGCGATCTCGGTGGCGGCCTCGATCGCGGTCAAGTTGCCACCGACGACCAGCACCCTTCCGTCCTCGCTCAGCTCATCCAGCCGTACCCGCAGGCGCAGTGCGGATGGTCGCGCGGCCACGTGGAAGGCGTACCGATCGACGCCGGGAACGCCGTGGTCGGCGGCGGTGCTGCCGAGCGTGTAGAGCAGGGTGTCGTATTCGAGCCGGTCTATGCGCTCGCCGTCGGCGACCGTGACGGTCCGGTGCGCCGCGTCGACGTCGGTCACCCGCGCCACTCGCAGCCGGATGCCGGTGCCCGCGAACACTTCCGCCAGCGGGCGGTGGCGGAGATCGTGCCCGGCGGCGAGCTGATGCAGGCGCAGCCGCTCGACGAAATCGGGTTCGGCATTGACGACGGTGATCTCGAAGTCGTCGGAATGGAGTTGGCGGGCGAGGTATCCGGCGGAGAAGGCCCCGGCGTATCCGGCTCCGAGGACGACGATTCGGTGCTGCATGGTTCGCTCCTGTCTGGTTCGCGTGCTCCCTGAACGAGACAGCTCTCGAATTCCTGACAGCATCGATCGGTGACGTGGATCACCTCGCCGGCCGCGTCAGCCGCTCTCGGGCGCGGGCACCGCCGCCATGGCGCAATTGCCCACCGCCGAGTTCCCGTTGCTCGCTGAGCCTGCTGCGCAGGCTCGGGCGCTGTCGGCGGGCGACGAGTTTCGCTGTGGTGTCGAACTTCTCGTCATCGGACTCGCCGCGCAGGCGGGTCAGCCGTAGAGCTGGACGAAGCGGTCGAGGGAGCGTTCGACATCGCCGCGGAGGGCCCGGGCGACGACCGAGCCGATGGGGCCGAAGAGGGGTGCGCCGCCGAGGGTGAAGTCGGCGGTGACCTTGGAGCCGGCG
The DNA here is from genome assembly GCF_040680715.1 of Nocardia sp. NPDC051981. Classification (NCBI taxonomy): domain Bacteria; kingdom Bacillati; phylum Actinomycetota; class Actinomycetes; order Mycobacteriales; family Nocardiaceae; genus Nocardia; species Nocardia sp. NPDC051981. The sequence continues at coordinate 46,922 of NZ_JBFAXK010000017.1, forward strand.
GGGCTGGGGGAGACGCGGAGTTCGATACCGAATTTGGTGCCGCCGATGCCGGAACCGTTGAGGACCAAGCGGTTCGGGGGTTCGGCGGTTTCGACGGTCCAGGTGACGCGATTGCGGAAGCCTTTGACGGTGGCTACGCCGATCAGGAGGGTCCCGGGAGTGAGCGCGTCGGGGACGGGGCCGCGCCAGCCCTCGTGGAGGGTGAGCCACTTGTCGAGTTCGGGCAGGTCGGAGGCGTGCGACCAGGCCTTCTCGGGCGGGATTGGGACGTCTACGGAGACCTTCAGCTTAGCCACGAAGCAGATGGTATCTGTTACATGATGTAGCTCTAACAGTGGCGCGCTGTGAAGCCTGTGGATTGGATGGGCGAGGTTCGGGCAGGCCTAACGGCTTGGTCAGCGCCCAGCGCGCACTGACCGGTGGCGACTCCTACCGTGAGAATGCCGCTCGGCTGGCGGCCCGCATCGCGGGAGAAGACGGTGCGGGCGCGGCGGTCAAAGCGATCGAGGCGCATCTCGGCACACGGTGATGCCGCCGATGACGAAGAATTAGCCCCTGGCCGCCTCGTCCTCGCCAGGCTCTTTGCCGCCCAGCAACTCGTCCTGGATCGCCTCGAGCATGCAGGTGTTGTTGTCGAGCAGCCCCAGGATCTCGTCCAACCGGTCGTTCTTCATACAGCGATCGTCACCCGTGCTCGCCTCGGAGACGACGTCGAGTCGGGGCCTTTGCTCGTTGGCGCTGTGAAGCCTTGGCTGTCAACGGCATCCGATTTCTTGAGTTGTCACTCAGTAAATGGTTATCCTGAGTCGGAACTCAGGAAAGGTTGGTCCGATGACGAATCCGCTGTTGCTGGCTACACACATCACCATTGCGCTCGCGCTGACGATCCTCGTCGGGGTGCAGTGCACCGAATTGGCGCGAATCCGGCTGGAGCCCAGCGGGATTCGTATCGACGGGGCTGTTCGGGCCGTGCGGCTCACGCTGTTGTCGGTTCCGGTGTTCACGCTGCTGACTGCGATCACGGGGTTCGCGGTGCTGGCGGACGGGGCGAAGGGTGGCCCGTGGATCGGGGCGGGGCTGGTGTCGACCGCTGTTATCGGGGCGAGCTCGGGGTGGACCCGGCGGCGATTGGCCGAGCCGGGGTCGCACCGGGCCGGCCATGGCGCGGGGGTGCTGGCTGCCGTCCAATGGGGCGTTCCCGCACAGACATTGGCCGCGGCCTTCCTGATGGCCGACCGACCTGACCATCCCGCCATCGCCTTCGCGCCCGTCCTGGTCGCGATCGCGATCACGGCTGCCGCGTACTTCTCGGCGCGGCGCACCGAGGGTGAGTCGACCGAGCCGGGCCTACGGGCTGGATCGCAGTGATCGCTACTCGGGCGCGGGCGGCGGATCCTGCGGCTTCGATGCGTTGGGCGCCGGGTCGGCGAGCCGGGACTGTTTGCGGGCGTTCCACCAATGGCGGAACTGCGCCAGCCGGGTGGCGCGGGCGGGCCAGAATTCCTCGACGCTGGCATTGAATTCGGCGCCGAGGATGATGGCGAAACCCAGGAAGAACGTGAACAGCAGGAAGGCGATGGGGGTCGCCAGCGCGCCGTAGGAGATGCCGGTCCGGGTCACCCACGCCAGGTAGCGGCGCAGGCCCTCGCTGGCGGCCATGAAGAACACACCGGCGACCAGCGCGCCGCCGAAGAGCCGATGCCAGGGGAGGGTGCGGTGGAGGGCGGTCTTGTAGAGGAAGGTGAGGCCGACGATCAGCAGCAGGCCGGTGCCCGGGTAATAGAAGGCGTCGATGAGCCGCAGGCCCGGCTCGCGCCAGCTGTGCGGGAGGACCCGTCCGATCAGGGTGGGCCCCAGAGCGATCAGGGGCAGGATGAGCACCGCGATCACGAGGAAGCCGACATAGAGCAGCAGCGCGAAGATTCGCTGCCAGACCGGATGGCGCGCGGTGGCCTGGCCGTGCGCGGCGGTGATGGCGTCGACGAAGGTGGCCATGGCCGAGGATCCGGCCCACAGCGACAGCACGAATCCGACGGACACCACCCCGCCGTGGCCGCGCTGCAGCACGTCGTTGACGGTCGGCTGCACCAGACTGTCGACCACGCTGGGGCTGAACGCCTTCCGCGCGAAGCTGACGATCTTGGACTGCACGATGTTCAGCGTGTTCGGGCCGAACCAGTGCCCGACATAGCCGAGGCTGCCGAGCAGTCCCAGCAGCAGCGGGGCCAGCGAGAGCGTCTGCCAGAAGGCGGCCGCCGCGGATTTGGCGAAGATCGCGTCGTTCCACGCCTTCGTCGCGACGTGGACGACGAGTTGCCGGATGCGGCCCCAGCGGGTGGCGGCGAGCACAACGGACGCGGTCGGCGTCGACGCGTCGGCGTGTTGCGGAGATTCGTCGTGCGCGTTCATCGTGGCCTAAGCATCGCCTACCAGCGCTTCGAATGGGACTGGACCCGCGATGTGGCGTGCGGCACTCCGCGGGGCTGTGTCGGATTGGAAAGCTGTCGGGTTCGATCGCTAATCTCTACCGAGTGACTTCGGGTGGTGGCGGTTCGTTACGTGCATGGCAGCGCAGGGCACTCACGAAGTATCTGACGACCAAGCCACGCGACTTCCTTGCCGTCGCCACCCCCGGCGCGGGTAAGACCACGTTCGCGCTGCGCGTGGCGGCCGAGTTGCTCAACGACCGCACGGTCGACCAGGTGACGGTGGTCGCACCCACCGAGCACCTCAAGCACCAGTGGGCTGCGTCGGCCGCGCGCAATGGGATTCAGCTGGATTCGAACTTCTCCAACTCGACCGGTTCCACCTCGTCCGACTACCACGGCGTGGTGGTCACCTACGCGCAGATCGCGTCGCATCCGTTCAAGCACCGGGTGCGCACCGAGAACCGCCGCACGCTGGTGATCATGGACGAGATCCATCACGCCGGTGATGCCAAGAGCTGGGGTGAGGCGGTCGAGGAGGCGTTCGGTGATGCCACCCGCCGGCTGGCGCTGACCGGTACCCCGTTCCGCAGTGACGACTCCAAGATCCCGTTCATCACCTACGAAGCCGACGAGTCCGGTTTCGAGAAGTCGCGCGCCGACCACACCTACGGCTACTCCGAGGCGCTCGCCGACGGCGTGGTCAGACCCGTGGTCTTCCTCGCCTACTCCGGTGAGGCGCACTGGCGGGACAGCGCGGGCGAGGAGTACTCGGCGCGCCTGGGCGAGCCCCTCAATGCCGAGCAGACCGCCCGCGCCTGGCGCACTGCCCTCGATCCGGCCGGCGATTGGATGTCGAAGGTGCTCACCGCCGCCGACACCCGCCTGCGCCAGCTGCGCGCCACCGGCATGCCCGACGCGGGCGGCCTGGTGATCGCCACCGACCAGGAGAAGGCGCGCGACTACGCCGAACTGCTGGAACACATTTCGGGCACCAAGCCGACCATCGTGCTGTCCGACGATCCGGACTCCTCCGACCGCATCGGCGAGTTCAGTGAGAGCACCGATCCGTGGATGGTCGCGGTGCGCATGGTGTCCGAGGGCGTCGACGTGCCGCGCCTCGCGGTCGGCGTGTATGCCACCAGCGCCTCGACCCCGCTGTACTTCGCGCAGGCCATCGGCCGTTTCGTGCGTGCACGTAAGACCGGTGAGACCGCCAGCGTCTTCCTGCCCTCGGTGCCGGTGCTGCTGGATCTGGCCGCCCAGCTGGAACTGCAGCGCGACCATGTCATCGGCAAGCCGCATCGCGAAGCGAGCGCGCTCGAGGACGAACTGCTCATCGACGCCAACCGGCAGCAGGACGAGCCGGGCGAGGAGGAGAAGAAGTTCGTCGCCCTGGCCGCCGACGCCGAGCTCGACCAGGTCATCTACGACGGCGACTCCTTCGGCACCGCCACCTTCTCCGGCAGCGACGAGGAGGCCGATTACCTCGGCATCCCCGGCCTGCTCGACGCCGACCAGATGCGCGCCCTGCTGCGCGAACGCCAGTCCCGTCAGCTCCAGGAACGCAGCGCCGCGGCCCAGGCTCGCCCCTCGGGCGCCGGCGTGGAGGCCGCTGTCGAACGCGCCGCCACCTCGGACCGCCTGTCCGAGCTGCGCCGCGAACTGAACAGCCTGGTCGCCATGCACCACCACCGCACCGGTAAACCGCACGGCGTCATCCATGGCGACCTGCGCCGCGAATGCGGCGGCCCCCCAACCGCTCTCGCCACCGCCGACCAGCTCTCCCAGCGCATCGCGGCCCTGCGCCGGATCTGACCAGCGCGGACTACACCACCTGCAGCTCGACCTCGACCGGGTCGCCCGCGTTCAACCCCTCGGCGACGCGGACGGCCTTCTTCACCGGCAGCACATAGGTTCCGCGCTTGCCGTCGGGAAAGATCGAGGTCGACCACCGGCTGCCGCCGACCGCGACTTTCACCTTCACCGAGCCGAATCCTGAGGCGGTGTGCCCGAAGCGCTCCTCGATCTCGTCGGCGACCGACTCCGGCAGACTCACGAAATGCCAGGAGGCCTGTGCTTCCCATTCCCAGAGTTCGGCGGTGAACGCGTACGTGGAGATCGCCATGGGCCGACGGTAGCCGCCGGGTCCGACAGGCCGGAGTCAGCGGGCGGGGGAGACGCCCACTCGCGGTGGAAGGCGGCGACAGGCGCTCGGGGTGGCATAGCCGACACGGGTGGCGATGCGGGCGACCGGCAGGCCCGAAGCGAGCAGCGGGAGCGAGGCGGCCAGGCGTTCAACGGAACCGGGTCCGCCCGCGCGAGCGCGTCGAGGTAGCTCGCGCCGACGGGTTCGGAACCAACGCAACCGTATCCGCGCCGGTCGCAGCGGCTGTCAGCCGAAGTAGACCGCCGGATCGAGTGCGTCGATGGGCGTCCAGCGGGGGACCGACACCGGGGTGTCGGTGTCCGTGACCGGCGGTGCGCTCCGGTAGCCCTGGAGATCCAAGGCGAGCCAGGGATTTTCGTCGATCAGGCGGACCACCGCGTAGCAGGTGGCGAGCATGTGGAGGCAGCGGGCGTTGCGGGCGCGGCAGGAGCAGTCGGTGCTCGCGAGGATGGGCGTCACCGAGATCCCCGCGGCGATGACCGCGGCGTGCAGCTCGTCGCCGAGAGTGAGGGTGTCGGCGGGCACCACGACGGCGATGGCGTCGATGGTGGCGCGCGGGAGCGATGTCAGCTCCAGGTGCGTCACCGACGCCTCCGACCCGCGATGAATGTGCGCCCGCACCACGGTGCCCTCGATCTCGGTCCGGACTCCGTTGTTGCGGGCGACGCTGCGGGCGCGGGGGAGCAGCGGCTCGGGTTTGGTGAGGCTGAGCGGTTCCGCCAGCCGCACCCAGTCCTTGCCCCACGCCGTGTACCCGAATTCGTTGTCCGCCATCTCAGTTCCCCCGCTTCCGGCGCAGCAGCGCCAGCAGTCGTTCGTCGTCCAGTCGCGCCAGTTCCGCGACTCCGGCCGCATCGCTGAGGTCGGTGAGCGCCGACTTGCGGTCGTGCATGCCCGCGATGTGCTCCTCGATGGTGGTGCCCGAGGTCAGCGTGGTGACGGTGACGGTGCGGGTCTGCCCGATGCGATGCGCGCGATCCGACGCCTGCGCCTCCACCGCCGGATTCCACCAGCGGTCGAAATGGATGACGTCGGCGGCCCGCGTGAGCGTCAGCCCGGTACCCGCTGCGCGCAGGCTGAGCACCAATATGGGTGGGCCGTCCGGTGATTGGAAGTCCGCGACGATCTCCCCGCGCTGCTGCTGGTCGAGCCCGCCGTGGAAGAACGGCACCCGCACCCCGAATTCCTCGGCGCAGTGCCGGACCAGCAGTTCACCGGTCTTGCGGTACTGGGTGAACACCAGGGTGGGCGCGTCCACGTCGAGGTTGTTGGCCAGAATGTCGGAGCAGACGTCGAATTTCCCGGAGCGCCCGGCCAATTCGTCCAGCTCCCCGGTGATCAGCCCCGGGTGGTTGCACACCTGCTTGAGTTCGGTCAGCACCGCCAGCACCCGCGTGTGCCGCTGCGCGCCGGTCCCGAACCCGGCCGCCTCGGCCCGATCGAGCAGCCGGTCGTAGAGCTGCTCCTGCTCCGCGCTCAGATCGCACACCAGATCGCAGTGGATCTTGGCCGGCAGCGCGGCGGCCACCTGGGATTTGCGGCGGCCCAGCACGATCGGCTCGACGGCGTCCCGCAGCCGCAGCACCGCGCTCGCCGATCCCTCGCTGATCGGCCGCACGAACCGCCGCCGGAACTGTGCCCGGTGCGTGAACTCCTGCGGCGCGATCAGATTCAGCAGTGCCCACAGCTCGTCGAGGTGATTCTCCACCGGCGTACCCGTCAGCGCGATCCGCGCCTCGGCCGGAATCCCCCGCGCCGCCTTTGCCACCTGCGTGTGCGGATTCTTCAGCACCTGCGCCTCGTCGAAAATCACGGTGGCCCACCGCTGCCCGGCCAGCGCGGCACCGTGCCCGCGCAGGGTCGGATACCCGGTCACCACAATCGTTCCCGGCTCGGCCTCCGGCGCCGGCCCGCCCCGCCAGGCCACCGGGCGCAGTCCGGGCGCGAATCGCTCGATCTCGTGCGCCCAGTTGCCCACGAGTGATGTTGGACACACTACGAGTTGTGGCCCGTCCCCAGCCTTCCCGAGCAGGTACCCGATGGCCTGCACCGTCTTGCCCAGGCCCATCTCGTCGGCCAGCAGCGCGCCGCCGTGCGCGGCGGTGGCCTCGCGCAGCCAGGTGATGCCGCGCGCCTGATAGGGCCGCAGCTCGGCCTTCAGCCCGGACCGCAGTTCGGCGTCGAGCGCCACGGTGTCCCGCAGCGCCCGCAGGGTCCGCCCCGCCGAGACGACGGCGGTCCCGGTGGCATTCGGGACGGCGTGCGCGGCCACCGGCAGCCGCCGCGCCTCGACCTCCGTCTCGAGGGCCTCGCGGAGCAGACGTGTCGATTCCCCTGGATTTTCAATAGCGAGAGCACATAACCGGTCTGGTTCCACCAGAGCGCATTCCACGTCCGTGACACCGATGCCGTCCCGGCTGGGGACGGCGAGGGCGAGGGTCTCCACCTCGCCGAGGTCTCGCGGCGCGCTTCCGGTGGCGTGGCCGTTCCACGTCCAGAGCGCGACCATATGTCGATCCTGCAGGTAGGTGGCTTGTGAGGTCTGCGGCACCCGTCCGTTGTACCCGCCCGATCTCGCCGTGCGTACATGACGAATCTCGCGTTGCGTGCAACGGAATTCATGTGTCCCCGGCCACAGCTCAATTGGTGTGTCGCTGGTCACATTCCGCGTCGAATGGTCCCGTACACAGCAGCAGCGGGCGACCTGCTGGTCGCCCGCTGCCGGGTTTTCTGTTGGGAAGATTCAATTGTCGAGCGGGCTCTCGGAGAACGGTGACTCCCGATCGAGTCTCTCCGAGGTGGAGGAGCTGTTACAGCGCCGGTGCCGACTCCGTGTCGATCACGGCCTCGAGCTCACGAAGGCGATCCATGTGCTCGTTGGCGTGATGCTGGCAGAAGAGCAACTCTCCACCGGCAGGAAGGGTTGCGCGCACGCGCGCAGCCGCCCCGCAGCGGTCGCAACGATCGACCGCGGTCAGTGGGGTGCTTGTCAGGGTTCCTGGCATGACTCCTCCGTCCTGGCTCTGGGTGCCTCACGCACCGTTCGCCTGGTGTGGGGGCCCGCGGTCCAATCCGCGAACCTCGCTACCGCTACTTCCCAGCAGTGGTTGTTGACTACTCTCTCAGACGTTCGGCGCGAGCACTTTGTTCCCGTGCAGTTTCCCGTGTGTTTTCTGTAACACGACCTGCGATTTCGCTGAAAGCGAACAGGTCCTGAGGACTGCCCGTGAGGACTCCGCAACCTCCCGTTCGAACACGCTGATCGAGTTGTCTACCCGGAGAATACCCGGGCACACCGACACTCACACTCCGATTGGTCTCTGTGGCTGGGACGCCAGCAAACCGTAATCAAGGCGGCTGGATTGGAGACCGGTCCGCGACCGGCCTGACCTCGGCCCATGGCTGCGCGCCGACACCGCGGTGGTGAATCGGGTCACGGAGCCGTTCGCGCAGCGCGAAAGGCGGATTCGCGCCCCGGGGGCTCAGAACCAGGACTCGTCGAGTTCCAGGGTGGTGCGGTCGCCGGAGTCGAGCAGGTCGAATTGCGGTGTGGTGCGCGGAAGTTCCCAGCGGAAGAAGTACCGGGCGGCCAGCCGCTTCCCCTGCCGGAAGGTCTCCCACTCGGCCGTGTGCGGACGGTCCTGGGCGGACAGCGCGGTGGCGGTGACCGCCTGCTCGAGCCAGATCCAGGCCAGCACCACGTGGCCGAACGCCTCCAGGTAGACCGCCGAATTGGCCAGGGCCGCCTCGGGATTGCCCGCGCGCCACAGGCCCGCCGTGGTGGCGGCCAGGCGCCCGGTGGCGGCCTCGAGGGCGGCGGCGTACTCGGCGAGCTCGGCGTCACCGGTCGCGCGGGCGGCGGCGATGGTGGCGGCCATGGTCTCCAGCAGCGCGGCCAGGGCCGCGCCATTGTCCAGGGTGACCTGGCGGCCGAGCAGGTCCATGCTCTGAATGCCGTGAGTGCCTTCGTGAATCGGGTTGAGGCGGTTGTCGCGGTAGTGCTGCTCGACGTCGTAGTCGCGGGTGTAGCCGGCGCCGCCGTGGATCTGGATGGCCAGATCGTTGGCGGCCAGGCACCACTGGCTGGGCCAGGACTTGGCGATGGGGGTGAGGATACGCAGCAGGGTGGCGGCGCGCGCCCGGTCGGATTCGCCTGCCGCGGTGCGGTGTTCGTCGATCAGTTTGCCGCAGTACAGCTGCAGCGCGAGTGCGCCTTCGGCATAGGATTTCTGGGCCAGCAGCATGCGCCGCACATCCGGGTGCTCGATGATCGGCACCTGCGCGCCGCCGCGGGCGCTGACCGGGCGGCCCTGCGGGCGGGTGCGGGCATAGTCGAGGGACTTGAGGTAGCCGGTGTAGCCCAGCGCGGTGGAGGCCAGGCCGACGCCGATGCGGGCCTCGTTCATCATCGTGAACATCTGGGCCAGACCGTGATTCGGCGCGCCCACCAGATAGCCGATCGCGCCCGGCTCCCCGCCGGGGGTGAAGTTGCCGTCGCCGAAGACGGGGGCGGTGTTGACGGTGCCGCGCCAGCCCATCTTGTGGTTGATTCCCGACAGCACGACATCGTTGTGGACGATCGGGTTGCCCTCGGCGTCGGGCAGGAACTTGGGGACGACGAACAGCGAGATACCGCGGGTACCCTCCGGTGCGCCCGGAATGCGGGCCAGCACCAGGTGCACGATGTTCTCCGAGAGGTCGTGGTCGCCGCCGGAGATCCACATCTTGTGCCCGAACAGACGGTAGGAGCCGTCGGCGGCGGGCACGGCGCGGGTGGTGATGTCGGCCAGGCTGGACCCTGCCTGCGGTTCCGACAGGGCCATGGTGCCGAAGCTGCGGCCCTCCAGCATCGGGCGCACGTAGGCGTCGATCTGCTCCGGGCTGCCGTGCGCGGCAAGCAGATTCGCATTGCCGGTGGTGAGCAGCACGTAGGCGGCGGTGCCGACATTGGCGGCGTGGAACCACGACATGCACGCGGTGTAGACCGAGTGCGGCAGCTGCATGCCGCCGATCTCGTAATCCATTGCCGCGCCGATCATTCCGGCGTCGGCGAAGGCCTGCAGCGCCTTGCCGACCGCGGGGATGATGTGCACGCGCTCGCCGTCGAAGGTGGGCTCGTGCAGATCGTTCTCGCGATTGTGCGGCGCGAAGTAGGTGGTGGCCAGGTCCTGGCACAGCCGCAGCACCTGGTCGAAGGTGTCGCGGGAGTGGTCGGCGAAGCGGTCGCGCGCCGTCAGCGACTCCACCTGCAGCCAGTCGTAGAGCAGGAACTCGAGGTCGCGGGCGGACATGATGCTGGACGGATTCATGGTTCCTCGAGCGGTCGGGTACAGGGGGTCGTACCTGCCGGTCTACCAGATGGCGCGGGACCGTCCGAGGGGGCGGGGGAGCATCGCCGGTCTGGGCTCAGGAACGCGCGATCAGCCGCTTCGCCTCTGCCCGGGTGGGCGTCAACGACATCTCCGTCCACGTGGCCCGGCCCGAGCCGTTCTGAACCCAGGGGCACTCACCTAGATTGGACGGGTGGGAACCGAACAGGACACGACGCCGCCGACCCTGCTGCACATCTGCTCCCGGGCCGAATGGGAAAACGCCGGCGCCGCAGGCGAATACCGCGCCACCTCGCTGGCCGAGACCGGATTCATCCACCTCTCCGCGCCCTACCAGGCCCACCTGCCGGCCAATCGACTCTTCGCCGGCCGCACCGATCTCGTGCTGCTGCATCTGGATCCGGCCCGGCTCGGTTCCCCGGTGAAGTGGGAGCCGGGCGTGCCCACCGACCCGGACTCCATGACCTTCCCGCACCTGTACGGCCCGCTGCCGCTGACCGCGGTCGTCGAGGTCACCGATTTCCTGCCCGGCCCCGACGGATCGTTCGCGCCGCTCACCACGGAGTGACACGGTGCCCGCACCGTGCGACTCGTGTGGGCGGGGTACGCCGCAACGTAGCTCCCCGGGATTCGCACGGGTTGTCCTAATCTGGACTGCGTGAACGTCGATGTGACAGCGCTGCCCGGTATCGGTGTGCGGAAGGATTTCGAGGTCAGATCGGGACGGCGGATCGGGGTGGTGGCGCACCGGGACGGCGGCATCGATCTGATCGTGTCGCAGCGGGACGACCCGGACGCGTGCCTGGCCCAGGTGCCCCTGACGACCGACGAGGCGGCGGTCCTGGCCAATCTGCTGGGCGCGCCCCAGTTGGTGCAGCAGCTCAAGGAAGAACACTCGGACCTACCCGGGATCACCACCAGACAGCTCACCATCGGCGGCAATTCGCCCTACCGGGGACGCATGCTCGGCGAGACCGCCATGCGGACCCGGACCAAGGCCTCCATCGTGGCCATCATGCGGGCGGGGCAACTGCACCCGTCACCGGGACCTGATCAGGTGCTCGACTCCGGGGACGTGCTCGTCGTCGTCGGGACGCCGCACGGGCTGGACGCGGCCGCTCGCATTCTGGCCGACGGCTGACCCTGTGGATTCGACCGGTCTAGCCCTGTTCGAACTCGGCGCGATCTTGTTCGCGCTCGGCATGCTGGGGCGACTGGCCGCCCGCTTCGGCATGTCGCCGATTCCCCTCTACCTGCTCGGCGGCCTGGCCTTCGGCGAGGGCGGCATCGTGAAGATGCGCGCCGCCACCGAATTCGGGCACACGGCCGGCGAGATCGGCGTGGTGCTGCTGCTCCTGCTGCTCGGATTGGAGTACACCGCAGCCGAATTGGTGACCGGACTGCGTCGCTCCTGGCTGGCCGGTCTGGTCGACATCGTCGTCAATGCCACGCCGGGTGTGGTGGTGGCGCTGATCCTGGACTGGGGCGCGGTCGGCGCGGTCACCATGGGCGGCGTCACCTACATCTCGTCCTCCGGGATCGTCGCCAAGGTGCTCAACGACCTGGGCCGCCTCGGTAACCGCGAGACGCCGGTGGTGCTGTCCATCCTGGTGTTCGAGGATCTGGCCATGGCGGTGTACCTGCCGATCCTCACCATGATGCTGGCCGGGCTGAGCTTCGCCAGCGGGCTGCGCTCGCTGGCCATCGCGCTGGTGGCGATCACGGTGGTGCTCATCGTGGCGCTGCGCTACGGCCGCTACGTGTCGGCCATCGTGGACAGCAACGATCGGGAAGTGTTCCTGCTCAAGCTGCTCGGTGCGGCGCTGCTGGTGTCGGGCGCGGCCTCAGCGCTGAACGTGTCGGCGGCGGTGGGCGCGTTCCTGCTCGGCATCGCCATCTCCGGGTCCACCGCGCAGGAGGCGGTGAAACTCCTCGAACCGCTGCGGGATCTGTTCGCGGCCCTCTTCTTCGTGGCCTTCGGGCTCAGCACCGACCCCGGGGCGATCCCGCCGGTACTGGGCTGGGCGATCCTGCTGGCCTTCGTGACCACGCTGACCAAGCTCGGCACCGGCTGGTGGGCGGCGTCGCGGCAGGGCATCCGCCGGATGGGCCGGGCGCGCGCGGGCGCGGCGCTGGTGGCGCATGGCGAATTCTCCATCGTCATCGCCGGCCTCGCGGTTTCGCTGGGCGGCGTGAGCAGGCGGCTGGCCGCGCTGGCCTCGGCCTACGTGCTAATGATGGCCGTGCTCGGCCCGATCGCGGCGCGTCTCGTCGAGCCGGTCGTCCGGTTCGCCCAGCGTGGGCGCGGCCGCGTCGATCCCGTGCCCGGCTGAATCCCCGGCCGGGGACGGATTCGCGGCCGCCCGGGCCGGCTTCGCCGCGGCCCTGCGCGCTTGCACCGCGGCCAGGCGGTGGGAGAGCGCCACCGCGATCGCGCCCACCGTGAAACCGATGAGCAGCGCGAAAAAATGGCCGTAGTCGGTGAAGGTGCGGCCGTGCCAGACGCCGTAGGCGTACCAGACCACCATGGCCAGCGCCCACAGCCAGCGGGCCGGGCCGCGCAGCCGGAAGGTCAGCGCGGCCATCATGGCCGAGATGCCGTAGCTGGGGCCGACATCCGAGGCGAACGCCACCCTGGTCGGGATCAGCTGCTTGTCGAGCTTGTGGGCGATACCGAGCACCGTGATCAAGGTGGCGCCGACATGACCGGTGGCCACCACCAGGATCCAGCGCAGCGACCCCAGCCAGCGCTCGGCCAGCGCCATCAGGGTGATGAGGATGAGAATGTCGCCCCAGGGGAAGCCGCCGTCGGTCCAGAAAGCCGAGGCCACCAGCACCTGGATCGGATCCTTCTGCATATTGCGCAGATTCGTGGAGGCGGAGAAGATCAGCCGCCGGCCCACGATGTCACTGGCCCCGCGCAGCGTCCACCAGGTGATGAACAGGGTGAAGGCGTAGGCGATGCACGCCGGGGTGACCGCCAGCAGATTCCGATAGGCCCGGACCGCGCGCCGCAACCGGTGCGGCTGCCGCCACCAGGCACCGAGGGTGCGGAACCGCTCGCCGAGATCGACGGTGCGCAGCCAGGGCGACTGATAGGTGCCTGCCATGGCGCCATGGTATCCCGGGGCCACCGGCCGACCTCCGCGTCGCGGGGGAGAAGGCCGGTCCCGCGCAGTCCGGCACGCGTAACGCGTAGTAATGCCGGGGGAAAGCGGTGGTTACCGACCGGCAATATGGGCCCGGACCATCGGGAGGGTGATCTTCCATCAGCGCCTGGGCGGCAGCACCTACACCTTCGACGGGCTGGTCGAACTGCTGGCCAAAGCCACACCGCGGCGCAGCGGGGACGAACTGGCGGGGTGCGCGGCGCACTCCGATGCCGAGCGGGCGGCGGCGCAGTGGGCGCTGGCCGAGGTGTCGCTGGGCGTCTTCCTGGAGGATCCGGTGGTGCCGTACGAGACCGACGAGGTCACGCGGTTGATCATCGACGGGCACGATCGCGGTGCGTTCCAGGCGATTTCGCATCTGACGGTGGGCGGGCTGCGGGACTGGCTGCTCGCGGTGGCCGCCCGGCCCGATGCCGCGGCCACCCTGCGGGCGGTCGCACCCGGGCTCACGCCCGAGATGGCCGCGGCCGTCAGCAAACTCATGCGCAATCAGGACCTCATCGCGGTCGCGCGGGCGGCCGAGGTGCGCTCCGGGTTCCGGACCAGCATCGGGGTGCCGGGCACGCTCGCCACCCGATTGCAGCCCAACCATCCGACCGATGATCCGCGCGGAATCGCCGCGGCGGTGCTGGACGGGCTGCTGCTGGGGTGCGGGGACGCGGTGATCGGCATCAATCCGGCCACCGATTCGCCGCAGGCCACGGCGGATCTGCTGTACCTGCTCGACGAGGTGCGGCAGCGCTTCGAGATTCCGACGCAGTCGTGTGTGCTCTCGCATGTCACCACCACGCTCGGGCTCATCGAGGCGGGGGCGCCGGTGGATCTGGTGTTTCAGTCCATCGCGGGCACCCAGGGCGCGAATTCCGGCTTCGGCGTGACCATCTCGCTGCTGCGCGAGGCCAACGAGGCGGGCCGGTCGCTGCGTCGCGGGACCGTGGGCGGCAACGTCATGTACCTGGAAACCGGTCAGGGCTCGGCGCTGTCGGCGGGCGCGCACCTGGGCGCCGGCGGCAAGCCGGTCGACCAGCAGACCCTCGAGGCCCGCGCCTACGCCATCGCCCGCGACCTGGACCCGTTCCTGATCAATACGGTGGTCGGTTTCATCGGCCCCGAATACCTCTACGACGGCAAGCAGATCATCCGCGCCGGCCTCGAGGACCACTTCTGCGGCAAGCTCCTCGGACTTCCCATGGGTGTCGACGTCTGCTACACCAATCACGCCGAAGCCGACCAGGACGACATGGACACCCTGCTCACCGTGCTGGCCGCGGCGGGCTGCCCCTTCGTCATCGCGGTCCCCGGCGCCGACGACGTCATGCTCGGCTACCAGAGCCTCGCCTACCACGACGCCCTCTATGCCCGGCAGATCCTCGATCTCCGCCCCGCCCCCGAATTCGCCGCCTGGCTCGACGGTCTCGGCATGATGGACTCGACCGGCCGCATCCTTCCCGTCGAGCCCCTGTCCTCCCCGCTGCGTGCGCTGGCTGCCAAGGGGGCGGCGTGAGCATCGGCGCCACCTCGACCGCTGCGCGAAAGCGATTCTGCGCGACCAGGATTGGACCGTGCATCGCGCAGGCTCGGCCGGTGGCGTCGACCGGAGTCGCCGACAACGCCGGCCCTTACCCGGAGGGAGACCAGTGAGCCCGATCGAACCCGTGCGCCCGATCCGCCGCACCGAGGATATTGCCGCGCAAGCGTTCTGGGACGGACTGCGGCGCAGTACGCAGGCGCGGATCGGGCTCGGGCGCACCGGGGACGCGCTGTCCACCGCGGAGGTGCTCGAGTTCCGGGCGGCTCATGCCGCGGCCCGGGATGCCGTGCACAGTCCGCTCGATATCACGGCCCTGGCCGCCGAGGTGCGGGGTCTCGGGCTGGGCGAGCCGGTGCACGTGCGCAGCAGAGCGAGCGATCGCTCGGAGTATTTGCGGCGTCCGGATCTCGGGCGGCTGCCCGAAACCGATGACCCGGCGGTGCCGCACAGCGGGGCGGACGTGGGTTTCGTTCTGGCGGAAGGGCTTTCGTCGAGGGCACTCGCCGATCACGGGGTTCCGATGCTCGCGGCGTTGCTCGCGGCGTTCGAGGGGCGATACACGCTCGCTCCGCCGGTGATCGCCACGCAGGCCCGGGTGGCGCTGGGGGATCACATCGGTGCGGCGCTGGGCGTGCGGACGGTGCTGGTGTTGATCGGGGAGCGGCCCGGGCTGTCGGTCGCCGACAGTCTCGGGATCTATCTCACCCATTGCCCGCGACCCGGACGATTTGATTCCGAGCGGAACTGCATCTCGAATATTCATCCGCCCGAAGGGCTCTCGTACGCGCGTGCGGCTCACGTCGTCGCGGGGTTGGTCGATGGTGCTCGTCAGCTCGGCCGGTCGGGGGTCGATCTGAAGGACACATCGGCCGACCGCGTGCTCACCGATGCGGGCGCGATCTCGGTGGACGCCCCGCGGCCCGTCGCGGGGACGGTGCGTGACCAGGCGAAACACTGAGCGGTGCGCGACTCACCTACATCGTCGCGTTCTGGCCGAATCCGCGGCCGCCCGGCCTCGCCGCCGGCGCGGGAAGTACTGTTCACCCGGGCTTGTGGCAGGCCGCTCGAACAGTGCCGACTCGGCGCGGAGCAGGAGGTACAGGCGGGATGCGACGATGGCGAGTGGTGCTGGCGCTGGCGGGAACCGCGGTGCTGGTGCCGTTCCTCGGGTTCACCGGCTATACGGTCGGTCGCGCGCGAGTTTCCCCGCGGCCCGGCGCGGACGTGGTGGTCGTGCTCGGTTGCCGGCTGCGCCACGATCGGGTTGCACCGATGCTTGCCAGACGGCTGAACCGGACGCTCGAGGTGGTGGGAGAGGAACGCCGCCGCGGCCGTACGCCGCTGCTGGTGGTGTCGGGCGGGCAGAGCGGGCGCGAAACCGTGACCGAGGCCGAGGCGATGGCTGATTATCTTGTGGCGCAGGGCATTCCGGACGACCACATCCTGCGCGAGAACCGGTCCCGCAATACCGAGGAGAATCTGCGGTTCACCGTCCTGGAGTTACGCAGGCGCGGCACGGATCCGGAGCAGGTGCGAATAACCGTGGTCACCAGTGACTTTCACGTGTTGCGGACGGCCGGGCTGGTCCGGCGGCTGGGGCTGCGCGCTCAGGTCACCGGCGCGCGTACCTCGCGGCTGCTGACCCGGAAATCCTTCCTGCGGGAATTCGTCGCCGTCCTGGTGAAGCTGGGGCGGACCGGGTAGCGGTCGGTCACCGGCGCAGGTCCAGCCGGCGCATGACGCGGTCCACCACATCGGGCGGGACCCCCGGTTCGCGGCGTGCGGCCAGCGCCTCGGCCCGGCCCGCTTCCAGCACCTCATTGGTGATGGAGCGCATCTTCGTGGTGAAGGCCAGCGTGCGATCGGTGTGCGTCCGGGGATTGTCCTCGGCGGCCTCCGGATCCGCCTGGGCCAGACGGCGTTCGAATCCCGTGCGCAGCCGGTCGTAGACCTCCTCGGGCAGGTGCTCGGTCTCCGAGATCTCCTTGAGCCGGGCCAGTTCGGCCTCCAGCACCCGGGTCCAGAGCTGGCGCTCGAAGGCGCGCTCGGTGCCGGTGTCGGCGTGCACGCCGGTCGCCCGCACCACGGCGGGCAGGGTCGGGCCCTGTAGCAGCAGTGTGAACAGCACCACCGCGATGGCGGTGAACAGGATTTCGGTGCGGCCCGGGAACGGTTGTCCGCTGTCGGTGGTGAACGGCACGGCGAGTGCCAGCGCCACCGTGGCGACCCCGCGCATGCCCGCCCACCAGGTGACCACGGTCTCGCGCCAGGTATGGGGCTCGTCCTTGTCGCGGGTGCGCCACCACGATCGGAAGATCACGGTCGTGGTCAGCAGCCAGATCAGCCGCAACCCCACCACCACCGCGATGATCACCACCGCCCCGCCGATGAAGCGCGGCCAGTCGGGTCCGGCGTCGCGCAGTACCGTGCTCAGCTCGAGTCCGATCAGGCCGAAAGCGAAACCGGTGACCAGCATTTCGGTGATCTCCCAGAAGGAGTCGCCGACCAGCCGGTAGTCGCTGTCGCTGAAATCGGCTGCGGCATGTGTGAGATACATCGAGCAGACCAGCACCGCCAGCACCGCCGACCCGCCCCGCGACTCCGAGAGCCCGTAGGCGGCGAACGGCAGCAGCAGTCCCAGCGCCACCCGCCACGGGGCCTCGTCCAGCCGCTGCATGAGTTTGCTTCCGGCCCAGCCGAACAGCAGCCCGACCACCGCCCCGACCAGCGCCGACACCAGGAAATCGCGGAATGCGCCCCAGGCCGAGAAGGAACCGGTCACCACGGCCTGAATCGCCGCCGTGTAGAGGACGATCGCGGTCACGTCATTGAACAGGCCCTCGCCCTCGAGCACCGCGACCAGACGCCGGGGCAGGCCCAGCTTGCCGGCCAGCGCCGAGACCGCCACCGGATCCGGCGGCGCGACCAGGGCGCCGAGCGCCACCGCGGCACCGATCGGCACGGCCGGATACCAGAGGTGAAAGGCCCAGGCCACGGCTGCGGTGGTCACGATGACCAGCACCACCGCGCGCAGGCTGATGGCCACCCAGTTCTCGGCGAACTGCCGCCAGGAGGTGCGCCGTGCGGCCGCGTACAGCAGGGGCGGCAGCACCAGCGGCAGGATGAGTTCGGGATCGATCTCGATATTGGGCACCTGCGGAATCAGGGCCAGCACCACGCCGAAGGCGGTCATGAGGACCGCCGGGGCCTGGCCCAGCCGCCGTCCGAGCGGCTGGGCCAGGATGGTCGCGAACAGGACCGCGAAGATCAACTCCAGCTGGTGGTGCTCCACGGCAGTCAGTTTGCTGCCGATGTGCCCCAAAGTCGAACACCGGAACCGGATTCTCAGCGAATCGGGTCGGCAATTCTCAGCCTGTCCGGTTGAGAACGGATATTGCCCATAGTCGGGCGGGTTCGGCTATGGGTAGCGGGTACTGCGCTGCGGCGGAACCGGATTCCGGTCGGGGCGCGCCGCCGGGCCGCCGGCCGCCGGGTAGAACTGGTCCGAACGCCAGTCGCCGGGTGGGGACATCTCATGGCGGCCGGGCGCCTGATAGTCGGCGGCCGGTGCGTATAGGCCCGCGGTCCGGTAGTCGCGCGGACCGGGCTCGTCCTGGCCGGAACCTCGCGTGTCGGCCGCCGCCGAGACCGCCCGCAGCGACCAGCCCGCGCGCGCCGCCGTTTCGGGCTGATCCGGTTCGGGCATCATGGAGCGTTCGTCCACCTCGGTGAGTCCGACGTGAATGAGCAGGACGAGCGTCACCATGCTGACGCTGATCATCAGCGGGGCCAGCAGTTCCATCGCGCCCGCGCCCCGCGGGGTGGCCGGATTATCCATGTGGTGCGCGCTCATCGACGCCATGCCGGTGTAGTGCATGCCGCAGACCGCGACACCCATGATCAGGGCCGCGCCGATGGTGGCCCAGATACCAGTGATGACCAGCGTGAACCACAGCGCCACGGTGGCCGCGACCACCGCGATCACCATGGACAGCGTGACGATGCCGGCGTTGTAGTCGATCATGGCGTCGGACCGCATGGCGTACATGCCCGAGTAGTGCATGGCGCCGACGCCCAGCCCGGTGACCGCGCCGCCCGCG
Organism: Nocardia sp. NPDC051981; assembly: GCF_040680715.1. Classification (NCBI taxonomy): domain Bacteria; kingdom Bacillati; phylum Actinomycetota; class Actinomycetes; order Mycobacteriales; family Nocardiaceae; genus Nocardia; species Nocardia sp. NPDC051981. Next base: position 65,649 of record NZ_JBFAXK010000017.1, read on the forward strand.
AACAGTGACAAACGGCCGAATGGCTCGCGGGCCACGATGAACAGGCCCATCCACACCACGGTGACCGAGATGACGGCGCTGAGCAGGGTGAGCGGCACGTTGTACTTGACCACCGCACCGCGGATGGTGAAGCCCAGCATGGCGACGAAGTGCATCACCCAGATGCCGGTGCCGCCGATGGCCACGGCCGCCGAGATGAGCCAGCCGCTGCGTCCGTCCCCGGACCGGGCCCGTGCCGTACACCGCAGACCGAGCAAGGATCCGGTGACGGACATGACGTACGCCAGTACGGGAGTGATCCAACCGTAGCTGAAGTGGTGAATTTCCAGCACTCGAACTCCATTGCCAGAACAGGGGTTTCGCGATCGCGGGGGCGACGACGGCACACTACCGGGCATGGTTCGGATTGGGAAATTGAAAGGGAATGTTTCATTCAAATTACTTCCGGCTGGGACGTCTCCGCCGGATCAGCAATCTGCGGGCCTTCTTAATGTCATGTGCGCGTTGGACTTTGGACATCCGAGGGTGGTGATCCGCATGTGCCACCCGCTCGCCGGACGGGCGGCACATGCACGGCAGCTATCACTCGGCACCCAAGTCGGCGAACATCTTTCGCTTCATGGCGGGCACGGCGTTGGCGGTGCGGAAGACGAGTTTGCCGGCGCCACGCGCGAACCGGCTGTCGGATACCGACTGGGTGGCCGCGGTCAGCGAGGTCCGCACCGCCGCGAAGCCGTAGTCGATCATGTCCGTTTCGTATCGGTGAATGCCCTCGAGCAGTCCGAGCTCACGGCGTTCGGCGGCCACCAGTGCGCGGCACAGCCCCCGGGCGTCGCGCAGTGCGGTGTTCGCGCCGATACCGGCGAACGGGGTCATGCTGTGCACCGCATCGCCGAGCAGCGTGACATTCGTGGTCTGCCAGGCCGGGATCGGGACCGAGGTCTTGATCGGCAGCAGGGTGGCGGTCTCCGGATCGGAATCGGCGACCAGCGCCCGCAATTCGGGCGCCCATCCGGTGGTCATGCGCACGGCCAGCTCGTGCAGGCCGACGGACGGGAGCGCCTCCAGGTCGGCGCCGTAGCGTTCGCGTTTGGCCGCGAAGGCCCAGAAGACGTACGGCTGGGTGTTGTCGAGGAGCAGCCCGGGTTCGAGGCCGGGCTGGTTCCCAGCGATGCGTTCCGCACCGGCGGGGGTGTCGAATTCATGTGGGGCGAGGAACATTCCGCAGCCAATCGGCGGGATGACGCTGAGCGGATTGCGCAGCAGCCGGGCGTCCAGGCGGGCCCGCGATTCCGGCGTCAGGCCGTATTTGCCTGCGATGGTGACGATTCCGGTGTCCACGCGCTCGGCGTGCGGGAGGTATTGCGCCCGTACCCGGGAGGTGCCGCCGTCCGCGCCGACCAGGACATCACCGATCTCGGAGTCGCCGTTGCCGAAATGGGCCCGGATCCGGCCGTCGGGCAGGCGCTCATAGCGGTCGAACATGCTGCCGTAGTGGACGACATCGCCCAGATCGGCGAGCAGTAGCTGCCGCAGGGTGATCCGGCTGATGCCGTAATGTCCGCCGGCGGTGTGCTCACCCTCCTCCGGATCGATCTGGAGCAGTTCCCGCAATTGTTCCGTGACGAAACCGAACCCGTTGCCGCCCTTGCCCGCACACGCGACGAAGGTCGAATACAGCTCCGGCGACAGCAGTTCCGCCAGGGCATGGCTGCCGTGCGGGTTGATGTGGATGCGGAAACCCTGCAGCCGGTCGGTGCGCTGGGTTTCGCGTTCGTGCACGCTGACGCTCACGCCGGCGCGGCGCAGGCCGTTGGCGAGCGCCAGCCCGCCGATGCCGCCACCGGCGATGATCACGTGCAGGGGTGTGTTGGTGGCCATGACAATTGGTCCTCTCCTGAGGTCAGATCCGGCTCCAGCCGAATCGGCCCGGGCGTTTGCGGCTCGCCCGCTGCTGCTGGCGTGCTCCCGCCACGGCCCAGGCCTCGATCATGCGATCGAGCAGCCGGGTGAGCGTGTCGACATCCTCGGCGGACCAGTCGGCGATCACCTCGCCGAAGACCTGGTCTCCGATCTCCAGGAACTGCGCGAGCTCGGCCCGGCCCGCCTCGGTGGCCTCGACCAGCACCGCCCGCCGATCCGCCGGATCGGGGGAGGTGCTGACCAGCCCGGAGTCGATCAGCGCCTGGACATGCCGGGTGATGGAAGACGGCAACGCGTCCAGGCATTCGGCGATCTCCCCGGCCCGCAGTGGCCCGGACTCGACCGCGCACTGCAATACGCCGACCCGGACCGGGTCGTAGGCGCGAGAAGTGCCCTGCCGCATGGCTTCCGCGAATCGTGCGGTGCAGCGGGCCAGCCGCGAAACCTGGTCTTTGTTTGCTTCCATGAATCAACTATAAAAGTTGATTCCGTGAAACAAAAGAATGTGGCGGAAAACAGACACTCAGCGGCGCATGCGGTGGGGCGGTGGGCCGTCCTCGCCGCCGTCGAACCCGCGGAGCGGCGCACCAGCCGCGCTGCTTCGAAAGCCCGCGCTGGCTCACAATGCCCACTCAGTGGGCGGCGGCGTGTCGTTGGCGATCCCCGGCGGCGCGGAGCGGCCATCATGGTGAGCGACCGAACCCGGGCATTCCGGGCATGCCACCACTTCGCCCGCAGGAGGCAGCCATGAGCGATCAGGAAGTCAAGATGATCATCCTGTCCACCGACAACCTCGATGAATCCATCGACTTCTACACCCAAACCCTCGGCATGCGCATGAAGTTTCGCGATGGCGCCCACTTCGCCGCCCTCGACGGCGGCCCCATCACCCTCGCCCTGGCCACCGCGGTCGACCACCCCATCCACGGCCAGGTTGTCGTAGGCATCAAAACCGCGGACGTGGACGCCGCCGCCAAGGCCATCGAGGCCAGCGGCGGCGGCATCGTCAAGGGCCCCTACGACGATGCCCACGAACGCCGCGCCGTCGTCTACGACAACAAAGGCAATGGCTTGGTCTTCTACAGCCCCCTGTCCCGATGACCAACCCCCGAATCACCGTCGAACCCGTCGTCGACCACGAATACCGAGTCCTGGTCGACGACGGCACCGACTCCGCCGAATCGCAATTCATAGTCGCCCCGGACGTTCTCGCCGACCTCGGCGTCGCCGCAGCCGACGAGCACCGCGTCGTGGAACTGACCGCCGCCTTTCTGATCGACCACCAGCCGATCATCGACTTCCCTCAACTGGTCTACCTCGACGAGGTCGCCGCCGCCTTCGACGACTACCGCCCCGAGCTCCAACGCCGCCTCGGCTAGCCTCCTGTCGGCCTACGGTTTCCGGCGCGAGCGTGTGTGGAAGCCGCAGCGCCGCTGGCCCGCTGACAGCACCTGGGATCGAGTGCCAAACGTGCTGGTCGCTTTGGCCGACGCTATCGGCGACCTGGTTTGAGGCGACCCGTCGACCGTCCGGGCGGATCAATACGCCGCTGGCGTCGACGCCGGCTCGGTGACCGGGCTATGACCCTCCAACTGCGCTATCGGGCGCTCTCGTGGCTGACTGCTCCCCACATATCACGGTGCAGTTCAAAAGGTTTCGCACAGCTGGTGATTCAGGCACGGGGTACAGCTGCAAGGAGTGCGCCGCGGGCGAGGAGGCGGTAAGTGGCGGTCTCGGCGCGGAATCCGTTGAACGCCAGTGAGGTTGGGTAAGTGGCATGGCGAAGGTCGGCCCGCGTCGTCGGGCGGGGCTGCTGCCGCGGTGGCGAAGGACCCTGCCGCTATGGTGAACCGATGACGTCAGTCAAACAGATCCAGGTCACCTTCGACTGCGCGGAGCCTGAGCGTGTCGCTCGTTTCTGGTGCGATGTGCTCGGGTATGTCATTCCGCCGCCACCGGAGGGGTTTGCCAGTTGGGCCGACTTCAATTCCTCTCTGCCGCCTGAGCATCAGGGTTCAGCGTTCGCATGCGTCGATCCGTCAGGTGTGGGCCCGCGACTGTTCTTTCAGCGTGTGCCCGAAGGGAAAATCACCAAGAATCGGGTGCATCTCGACGTGCGAGTCGGCACTGGGCTCGTGGGCGAAGAGCGCTTGGCCGCACTCGAGGCCGAGTGTGCACGGCTGGTTGGGCTCGGCGCGGTACGCGTGCGACTACTGCGTGCCGATGGCTTCAACGAGTCGTGCCTCGTGATGCAGGACATCGAGGGCAACGAATTCTGTCTCGACTGAGTTGCCGCGAACGCTGTTGCTCGGCAGCCGAATTCGGGTGCTGGTGAGGCAGTCCCTTCGGGGTGACGTCTCTGTGCTGGAGGACATATGTCAGCTCTCACACAATGGAGTCGACGCGCGCACGAGCGCCGCCGCGTGGAGAGTGTCGAGATTGTCGTGCCCGGCGACAGCGAGCACCCCGGCGGCGACTCGCGCCGGGCAATCGGAGCGCGTCAATTCGGTGCGTTCCCTATCCAATTCGTCGATGACCGCGACATTGAGGCCATCGATCACCGGCCGCACCCCGGCCAGATCCGTCGCGGGCACCGGTGCCATCGCCAGCCCATACCGCCACTCGGTCACCAGCCCACGCTGGATGATCTTGCTGGCCTCGATCTGACCTTCGAACACCTGCCGGACCAGCCCCGCAGGCAGATTCCGCTCCACCCCCAGCTGAGCCATCGCATCATAGATCGACTGTTCACGAACCGGATCGTCGATCACCGGCTCGCCCCCATCCCGCACCGCCCCCGCCCACTTGACCGCCGCGACAGTATCCGCAGTACCGAGCCGCTCGCTCATCAACTCCACCAGCCGATCCAAGGTCCCGGAATCCTCCTGCGCCGCCCCTACGCCGACCTGCCCCGCGGCCACCGCCATTGCCGCCCCCACCACAACCGCCAGCCGTCTCATCGATGCCATCCCTTCCACCGCCCGAACCCTACCGCCCCCGAGGCAACGAACGACCCAGACGCGCAGTGGGTATGAAACTTGGTGCGCGATACAGGGATTGGCGTCGATGGCCTACGCTCGGCACCCATGCCACAACCGCATATCCCTGAACGCGAAAGCGGCGGGCCGACCGTAGCGGAAGGGTGTTGTGAGCTGCTGTCTCGGACCGACAGTGTTGTGCGCTGGGGACAGAAACAGGATTGGCTCCTGAGTCGAAGCTCTCAGAACCCAATCCGGGTGTCGGCGGTGCCAGCCCGCTGAAGTGCCGAAGCTATGCGGTCGAGTGACGGCGTGTGCAAGACTCGTTGGACGGGTTTTGTTGTGCCGCACAGCAAACCGGATCGGACAGAACGCGAGGAGTCAGGTGTCCTTCGATCAGTGGTGCACACGTTGGAAATCAGTACCGCTGTCCGAGGCAGCAGAGCGTTACGACATCAGCAAAGCCAGCAACAACCACGTGGACGACCTGGAAGAACTCTTCGAGGACGAACCAGAGTGCTTCTTCGTTCACCAGGGTGACCTCACCATCGACGGGCCCTTGTCCATAGGGAACGACCCTGGTCTGGCGCCGGACACCGTTTACGTCATCGATGGCGACCTGACGGTCGACGGGCCGATGCGCTTTGTGAACGCAGATGTCTACACGCCGCTGTTCATCACCGGCTCGGTCACCGCGCAGCACCTGATGTGCCTCATGGACAGCAATCTGTTCATCGGCGGCTCGCTCACCGTCGGGGGCCTGCTGATGACGGAACTCTCCGACATGGGAGTGATCGTCGTGAACGGTGCCGCGTCTGCGGGCGCGTGGCTCGAAGCATGGGACAGGGGCGAAGTCATCTTCGTCGATGATCTGAAGACCTGCCGGCTGCGCTTGTCCGGGGGCGATTACCTCGAACACTCCGACGCGGATGATGCGGCTGACATCCTGTTGCCCGAGTTCCTGGACGGCGACACCGCAAATGCCTCGGAAAAGCTCTGGAAAGCCGCGGTCGAAGAACGTCCCCTGCTGCGCCCCTGACTTCCTGCTCTCGGGTCCGGATGCCGGGCTGCTTCCACTATCGATGAGTTTCGAGCGCGTAGGAGGTCTACCCGGTCATGAGGAAACTGATCTATGGGTTCGGCGTGTCCCTGGACGGCTACGTCAACGACCGCGACGGCAGCATCGACTGGACCGACCCGGACGAGGAGCTGCACCAGTTCCACAACGACAGGTACCGCGAGATCGAGGTCTCGCTGCACGGTCGTCGGCTGTACGAGCTGATGGCCGCGTACTGGCCGCACGTGCCAGCGGACGCGCCACGCATCGAGCGCGAGTTCGGCGGGCTGTGGCGGGAGAAGCCCAAGGTCGTCTTCTCCCGGACGCTCACCGAGGTCCATTGGAACAGCACCCTGGTCAGTGCGGATGCGGTCGAGGAGGTGCGCAGGCTCAAGGCCGCGGGAGACGGCGTCATGGAGGTCGGTGGTGCGAGCCTCGCGGCCGCGCTGATGCCACACGGGCTCATCGACGAGTACCAGCTGTTCGTCTCACCCCTGGTGCTCGGCGGCGGCACACCGCTCTTCCCGGCACTGGACAAGCGCATCCAGCTTCGATTGGCCGAGACGAGGCACTTCAACGCCGTGGTGATGCTGCGCTACCGCGCCGACTGAAGTCCGTTCAACCGCAGCGGCCTTCGTACTGCCACTGATCGTCTCGGCGACAGTCGAAAAGGCTCGAGGCGGGGTTCGCATCAATACACTGTGGGGTGAACTCCTAGGCAGGAGGGGGCTTCTGGGCACGCTCTGGAATTTCGTCGTCGATCATCGCAGGCAGCTGCTCACCGACTCGTACCTGCATGTATCCGCGGTGGTGCAGTCGATGCTGATCGCGACCGCGTTGGCGGTGCTGATCGGGATCGCGGTGCACCGCAGTCCGTGGGGGTCGGCGCTGGCGACCGCGCTGGCCAGCATCATTCTCACCGTGCCGTCGTTCGCGTTGCTGGGCTTGCTGATTCCGGTGCTGGGACTGGGCGTGCGGCCGACTGTGGTCGCGCTGGTGCTGTACGCGCTGCTGCCGATCCTGCGCAATACGATCATCGGGCTGGGCGGGGTGGATCCGGCGGTGTCGGACGCGGCGCGCGGGGTCGGGATGAACCGGCTACGAGTACTGGTCGGCATCGAACTGCCGCTGGCGTGGCCGTCGATCCTCACCGGGATGCGGGTCAGCACCCAGATGATCATGGGGATTCTGGCCATGGCCGCCTACGCGAAGGGGCCCGGACTGGGGAACCTGATCTTCTCCGGGCTGGCCCGGCTGGGCAGCCCGACCGCGGTGCCACAGGCCCTCACCGGCACAGTGCTGATCATCGTGCTGGCGTTGCTGCTCGACGCTCTGCTGGCCGGCGTCGGCCGGTTCACTACCCCGAGGGGGATTCGTGACTGAAACCGTCACTGCGGCACAAGATTCCGCGCACGCGCCACGTGGCGCGCGGATCGTGCTCGATGCGGTCACCAAACGCTATCCGGGGCAACGGGATCCGGCGGTCGACGAATTCTCGATCACCATTCCGGCCGGGGAGATCGTGGTGTTCGTCGGCCCGTCGGGGTGCGGCAAGACCACCATCATGCGCATGATCAACCGGCTCATCGAGCCGAGCTCGGGCACCATCACCATCGACGGGCGCGATATCGGTCGACAAGATCCGGACCAGCTGCGCAGGCAGATCGGGTACTCGATCCAGCAGGCCGGGCTGTTCCCGCATCAGACAGTGGCGCGCAACGTGGCTACGGTGCCCGCGCTGCTCGGCTGGAATCGCGCGAAGATCACCGCCCGCGTCGACGAGATGCTCGACCTGGTCGGCCTGGATCCCGGCACCTTCCGCCGCCGCTACCCGCGCCAGTTGTCGGGCGGTCAGCAGCAGCGCGTCGGCGTCGCACGCGCACTCGCCGCGGACCCGCCCGTCCTGCTGATGGACGAGCCGTTCGGCGCGGTCGACCCGATCACCCGCGGGCTCCTCCAGGACGAACTGCTGCGCCTGCAGGCCGAACTGCACAAGACGATCGTCTTCGTCACCCACGATTTCAATGAGGCCGTCAAACTCGGCGATCGAATCGCCGTGCTGGGCAATGGTTCCCGGTTGCTGCAATACGACACCCCGGCCGCGATCCTGGCCGCACCCGCCGACGACACCGTCGCCGGATTCGTCGGAGCGGACGCCGGGCTCAAACAGCTCACGCTCACCCGCGTCGAGGACGTCGAACTCGGACAGTGCCCGACCGCCGCCGAAAGCGATGAGCCGCAAACCCTGCGCACTGCCCTCGCCGAGCGGGAATGGCAATGGGGCCTGGTGCTGGACGCGGAACACCGCCCCCTGCGCTGGGTTTCGGCCCAGGAGCTGGCCCACGCCTCCTCACTGCGCGAGGCCGGAGACCCGGTCACCGGCACGGTCGCCCTGCGCTCGTCCCTGCAGGAGGCGCTGGAAATGCTGCTCACCGAGAGCAACGCCCACGCCGTGGTCACCGGCGATCATGGCGAATACGCCGGGTTGATCGCGATCGACACCCTCGTCAGCCACCTCGCCACCACCCGCGCCGAGGCCAGCCGTGCCACGACGAAATCTGCCGAGGCGGTCGAGGATTCCGGCGCGGTGGAAACGGGCGATCGGCCATGAGGGAGCGGAGTACCGAGCGGCGGTCGGAGCTCATTCGGCTGGTGGCGCAGCCGGTGTTGGCGGTTGGGCTGGGGGTGGCGGTGCTGGTGTGGGCATTCGATCGGAATCTGCCGGCCACCCAGCAGGCGAGTATGAATGCGACGAATATCGTGACTGTCACCCGGCAGCACGTCGTGATCACGGCGACGGTGGCGGTCATCGTCGTCGCCCTCGCGGTTCCCTTGGGGACCTTGCTCACCCGGCCCGGATTTCGCAGGCTGGCACCGCTTTTCGTGGGGATCGCCAATGCCGGTGCGGCCGCGCCGGCCATCGGGCTCATCGTCCTGTACTACCTGGTCACCCAGCGCACGGGGTTCTGGGTCGGGGTGGCGCCGATCGCGTTCTACGGGATGTTGCCGGTATTGCGGAACACCATTCTCGGGTATCAGCAGGTCGATTCGACGCTGGTGGACGCCGGGCGGGGACAGGGGATGTCCGCGGCTATGGTGTTGCGGCGCATCGAGTTTCCGCTTGCCGTGCCGTACATCCTCGCGGGTCTGCGGACCTCGCTGGTGCTGGCGGTGGGGACGGCGACGCTGTCGTTTCTGGTCAGCGCGGGTGGGCTGGGAATTCTCATCGATACCGGGTACAAGTTGCGGGACAACGTGACGCTGTGGGTGGGGGCGATGCTGGCGGTGGCGCTCGCGCTACTGGTGGATTGGCTGGGAGCGCTCGCCGAACAGTTCCTCGGCCCACGGGGTCTGCGATGAGGAGGCGATGGACGGCGGTGCTGGCCGCGCTCGGGCTGCTACTGGTGGCGGGATGCGGGCTCGAATCCGGCGGGGCGGTGCCGTTGCAGGTCGGAGCGGGCAGCATCCGGCCGGATCCGGAGTTGCAGGGCGTGGCGATCACGGTGGGGTCCAAGGATTTCACCGAGCAGAACATTCTCGGCTATGTCATCGAATTCGCGCTCACCGCGGCAGGCGCGCGAGTGCGCGATCTCACCAATATCACCGGGTCCAACAGTCTGCGTGATGCCCAGCTGCACGGACAGGTCGATATCGCCTACGACTACACCGGCACCGGCTGGATCAACTATCTGGGCAACGAGACGCCGATTCCGGACTCGCAGCAGCAATTCGAGGCAGTACGCGACGCCGATCTGGCCGCGCACGGCATGCTGTGGGCGGACGTCGCCCCGATGAACAACACCTACGCGCTGGTCACCAACGCGGCAAGCGCACAGCGGACCGGGACGAAGACGCTCTCGGACTACGCGCGGGCCGTGAACACCGAACCCGGCACCGGACCCACCTGCCTGGGCACCGAATTCAGTGTCCGCCAGGACGGATTCCCGGGCATGGCCCGCAAGTATGGCGTCGACACCGGCAAGGTGCACAAGCAGATCATGCAGGACGCGCTGGTCTACACCTCCACCGCCAACGGCGGCTGCCAGTTCGGTTCGGTAGCCACCACCGACGGCCGCATCAAAGCCCTCGACCTCCGCGTCCTCGACGACGATCTCGGCTTCTTCCCCAAATACAATGCGGCACTGGTGATGCGGAAATCCTTCGCCGACGCACACCCCCAGGTGGCCACGGTAATGGAGCCGATCTCGCGGCTACTGACCAACGAGACGATCACCGAACTCAACCGCAAGGTCGACCTCGAAGGCGCCGAACCCGCCACCGTCGCCCGCGACTGGCTGGTTTCCCAGGGGTTCGTCACGGCCCGATAAGCCCACCGACCCACCTCGGGTTGCGGAAGTACCGTCCATCCAGCCAGGTGGGCAAAGTGCCGCTCACTCCCAGTGCGATCGAATTGATCTCGTCGGCAACCGGCGCGTAGGGACCGGCCATGTAGCTCGGCGGGGGAGTGTCGTTTTGCCGTCACTGTTCCTGCGATACGTCGAGGTCTATCAGTCGGCGAACCGCGGCAGCGACTTGCTCGGGTCGCTCGGCGGGGATGATGTGCTCGGAGACGGCGTCCTCGTATTGCGCGCCGACCTGTTCGGCATATCGGCGCTGGTATTCGCGCATAAGGTCGAGATTGCGAGCCTGGTAGCGGGCGGCGTGGATCGCGGAGATCACGATGACGCCGGATTTCGGCGGTTCTGGTGGGCGGCGGCGGAATTCGTCGATCGCCGCCGCGACGGCTGTTATCTCATGGCGGGTCGTGGTGAGTCCGGCGGACGTGAAGTCCTCGGCCAGCATGGTCGCATAGCTGTCGGCGGGGAACTTGCGGCCGTAGGAACTGGTCAAAAGCCGCATGAGCGGCGGGAAGTGGCTCAATGCCTGCTGCACAGCGAGGATACGGTCGGTCTTTCGGACAGTCGGCGCCCAATTGTCGTAGTTCGGAGCATTTTCCGGTGTCGGGTCGATGAGGACGAGCCCGGCCGGCAACAGCGTTTCCGCGGCGCGGCGCACGATCAGCCCACCCATGCTGTGACCCACCAGGATCACCCGCTCCGGCGCGAGCGCCCGGACCAACGCCACCAGGGTCGCCGCCATGTCGTCGATGGTCTGCGGTTCCGCGGGACGGCTACTACGGCCCCGACCGGCTCGGTCGTAGGCGACGGTGCGCGCGGTGTCGCCCAGGAGCGGCACCACCGGATCCCAGAGCGTTCGCCCCGCGCCCGAACCGGATTCGAACACCACCCAGGTACTCCCGGTGCCGGACTCTTCGACGTAGATCTCGTTGCCGTTCAATGTCATTCGATGCCCAGGAACATCCCGCATCACGGTCACCCTCCCTATCGATACCAACTTTGGGAACGGTACCAGATATGGGATAGTTGAGGAATGGACCCGACCGAATTGCTGCTCCACCCGGTGCGATTGCGCATCATCCACGCACTGTCCGGCGGCCGATTGCGCAGCGCCGGAGAGTTGTGCGACCGCATGCCCGATGTGCCCCGGACCAGCGTCTACCGGCAGATCGGCCTGCTCACCGAGGGGGGAATGCTCGAGATCGGCGATGAGCGACGCGTGCGCGGCGCGGTGGAACGCTCCTACCGGCTGCGATCCGATCGCCCGACCATCTCCCCCGAGGCGAGCAGCGCGATGACCGCGGACGATCACCGCCAAGGGTTCGCGGCCGCCATGGCCGTCCTGATCGCGGAGTTCAACGCCTACCTCGATCAGCCCGATGCCGACCCCGTCGCCGACTCGGTTGGCTACCGCCAAGCCACGCTGTGGCTCAGCCCCGAGGAACTCGACCGCATGCTCACCGGCTTCCGCGACCTCGTCGCACCGCTCGCGGCGAACCAGCCCGGCCCGGGCCGCAGACCGTACTTGATCAGCCCGATCCTTTTCCCGGGCGAGAAACCAGCATCGTCGAGCTGACAGCGCTGCCCCACGTTCGCCTCGCCCGGAATGGTCAGCAGGGAAACGGACCTCCGATCGGTGCAGCTCAATGCTGTTGCCGCTAACCGGGATCGAGAGCGGTGTGCTCGTGTACGGATACGAGATCGGGCCGCTGAGCTGCAGCTCAGCGGCCCGATCTCGGGTGATCCTCAGTCCAGATAGTCGCGCAGGACCTGGGAGCGGCTCGGGTGGCGGAGCTTGCTCATGGTCTTGGACTCGATCTGGCGGATGCGTTCGCGGGTGACGCCATAGACCTGGCCGATTTCGTCCAGGGTGCGGGGCTGGCCATCCGTTAGGCCGAAGCGGAGGCGGACTACACCGGCCTCGCGTTCGGACAGGGTCTCGAGGACCGACTGGAGTTGGTCCTGGAGGAGGGTGAAGGAGACCGCGTCGACGGCGACCACGGCTTCGGAGTCTTCGATGAAGTCGCCGAGTTGGGAGTCGCCCTCGTCGCCGATGGTCTGGTCCAGGGAGATGGGCTCGCGCGCGTACTGCTGGATTTCCAGCACCTTCTCGGGCGTGATGTCCATTTCCTTGGCGAGCTCTTCGGGGGTGGGCTCGCGGCCCAGGTCCTGGAGGAGTTCGCGCTGGATCCGGCCGAGCTTGTTGATGACCTCGACCATGTGCACGGGGATGCGGATGGTGCGGGCCTGGTCGGCCATGGCGCGGGTGATGGCCTGGCGGATCCACCACGTCGCGTAGGTCGAGAACTTGTAACCCTTGGTGTAGTCGAACTTCTCGACCGCGCGGATCAGACCGAGGTTGCCCTCCTGGATCAGGTCCAGGAACGCCATGCCGCGGCCGGTGTAGCGCTTGGCGAGCGACACGACCAGTCGCAGGTTGGCTTCCAGCAGGTGGTTCTTGGCGCGGTTGCCGTCGCGCATGATCCACTGGAAGTCGCGGCGCGACTGCACCGGCAGCTTCTCGCCCTTCTCGGCGAACTCGCGCATCTTCTCCGTGGCGTAGAGGCCGGCCTCGATGCGCTTGGCGAGTTCGACCTCCTCCTCGGCGTTGAGCAGCGCGACCTTACCGATCTGCTTGAGGTAGGCGCGGACCGAGTCGGCGGAGGCGGTGAGCTCGGCATCCTTGCGGGCCTGGCGCAGCGCCTCGGATTCCTCTTCGTCCCAGACGAAGTCACCGGAGGCCTTGTCCTTCTCCGACGGCTCGTCGGCCTCTTCGGCCTCCTCACCCTCGGCGGCGGGAGCGGCCGGGCCGGCCTCCTCTTCCTCGTCCTCTTCGACCTCGTCGACCAGGTCGTCCTCGTCGAGGTCGTCCTCGTCGATCTCGATGTCACCCAGGTCGTCGAGCTCCAGCGAATCGTCGTCGATGACCTCGTCGCCCTCAGCGCCTTCGGCGCCGGGCTCCGCGGCCTTCTTCGGCGAGGCCTTCTTCGCCGCCGTCTTCTTGGCGGTGGCCTTGGTCGCCTTCTTCGCCGCGGTCTTCTTGGCCGCGGTCTTCTTCGCCGCCGTCTTCTTGGCCGGGGCCTTCTTCGCGGCAGCCTTCTTGACCGGCCGTGCTGCGGTGGTGTCTGCTGAGTCGGCGGCCTCGGCCGATTCGGCGGTCTCTCGGGTATTCGTGGCTACCACGTACGCCCTTTCGTGACGGTCTCGTGCGGCGTCACGCCAGAGTGGTGATCCGGCGGAGCGGTTCTGTCGGGGGGTAAACCGGCTCTCGTGCCGGTGTCGGTTTCCGGCCTACCGCCGGGCATGTGTTCCATTGTAACGATCGAACCAGCTTACTTACGGTGCGATCCCGGCTGACACCGCCATGGCTGCTCCGACGATGCCCGCGGTGTTGCGCAGCGCGGCAGGTACCACGGGGGTTCTGTTGGTGAGCAACGGAATCCACTCCTGGTAGTCGCGGCTGATGCCGCCGCCCGCGACGAACACGTTCGGCCAGAACAGGTTTTCCAAGGTGACCAGCACCTTGCTGACCTCCCGCGCCCACTCCGGGTAGGACATGCCGACCCGATCCTTGACCGAGGCGGCGGCCCGGTGCTCGGCCTCGCGGCCGTCGACCTCCATGTGCCCGAGCTCGCTGTTGGGCACCAGCACGCCGTTGTACATCACGGCCGATCCGATACCGGTGCCGAAGGTGAGCAGCATTACCAACCCGTCGAGATCCTTTGCCGCGCCGTACCGGTCCTCGGCCATGCCCGCCGCATCGGCGTCGTTGAGGACGGTCACGTCGCGGCCGCCCAGTGCCAGCGAGAACAGGCGCCGGGCGTCGATGCCGATCCAGGTCGGGTCGATATTGGCGGCCGTGCGGATCTGCCCGTTCAGCACCACGCTCGGCATGGTGATGCCGACCGGGCCCTCCCAGCCGGACTGGGCGACGAGCTTGGCGACCGCCTCGGCGACGGCGTTCGGAGTGGCCGGATGCGGCGTCGCGATCTTGATGCGCTCATAGACCAGCTCGCCGGTCGCGAGATCGACCTCGGCGCCCTTCACACCGCTGCCGCCGATATCGATGCCGAACGCGCGTCCGGGATCGGACATGGACCACTCCTCGTTTCCTGGGATGCCGGCGAGTCGAAGCCACCGGCCGATGACCGCTCGATCGACCTCCGCCTTGTGTCGTGCACGACAAGCCTAATGCGCCGGATGCCGGATCTGTGCTGCGATGGTGCTCGTGCCGGAATCGAATTTCACTTCCACCGTCCCCGCCGCCGCCACGACCACCGACACGCCCGATGTCGCCGAACTGCGCCGCGTCGCGGTGTATCTGGCCGAGACCGCCGCCGCCCACGTCCGCGCGCGCCGGCCGCAGGTCTTCGGACCGGGCGCGCACGAGCAGGACGCCGTGCAGTCCAAGAGCACCCCCACCGACCCCGTCACCATCGTCGACACCGAGACCGAGCAGCTGGTCCGCAAACTGGTCGCCGAACTGCGCCCCGGCGACCGCGTGGTCGGCGAGGAGGACGGCGGCACCCTGGCCGACGACCCGGATCTGGTGCACTGGGTCGTCGATCCCATCGACGGCACCGTCAACTTCGTCTACGGCATCCCGTCCTACTCGGTGTCGGTGGGCGCGGTGCGCGGCGGCCGTTCCGTCGCGGGCGCGGTCGCCGACGTCGCGCACGCGGTCACCTACAGCGCCGGGCTCGGCCTCGGTGCGCACCGTGCTGATTCCAGCGTGGACGGCACCGCCCCGGGAGGCGCGCCGATTGCCCTGCGCGCCAACCGGGTCGACGCGGTGTCCATGGCGCTGGTGGCCACCGGCTTCGCCTACGCCACCGAGCGCCGGATCCGTCAGGGTGAGCTGGTGGCGCAGGTGCTGCCGCACATTCGCGACATTCGCCGCTTCGGCTCGGCGGCGCTGGACCTGTGCGCCGTGGCCGAGGGCCGCACCGACGCCTACTACGAGCACGGCCTGAACCTGTGGGACTGGGCCGCGGGCGCGCTCATCGCCACCGAGGCGGGCGCACGCCTGATCCTGCCGCCCGCACCCGACTCGCCGGGCACCGCAGGCGATTTGGTGTCCGCCGCCGCTCCCGGCATCGCTGACGAACTCTTCGGTCTGTTCAAGCGTCTGGATGTCACCACCCCTATCCCGGTGCCGTGACAGAGGGCTGGACGACCACCGGGCACGGCTGAGCGTCGGTCCGGACAGGCAAAACGAATCGCCGCGATCGAAGGATCGCGGCGATTCGTGTTATCCGGTTCATATATTTGGTTGGGCCGGTTGGAGTTTCGCGCCGGGTCTGGCGGTTAGAGCACATACCCTGCGAAAGAGATTCTCAGCACTTCGCGTGCCGCGCGGCCTCCAGCAGCTTCGGGTCGATGGCCGGCGCGGTGCCGGGCGTCGGGTTCTTCAGCGACTTCAGCACCTCCTCGGCATCGGTGTCGGGCCGGATATCCCGGAACAGCGAGCCCAGCACCATGTCCACGGTGTCGTCCTGGCGCTGATCCTCGATGAGCTCGGCGCACGGCGCCACCAGCTGCACCGACGCCGCCGCGGGCCGGCCCTTCACGCCGAAACGGATCTGCCCGGTGCATTCGAGGTCGCCGTTCACGTACACCGGATCGTTACCTATCTGCACGTCCGGTGCGCTGGCGAAACCGAGGTCACCCAGCTCGGAGGCGACGTGCGCGGCCTGACCGCGCTGGCCATTGGCATTGAACACGCGCACCTTCGACTGGGCGAGAGCGGCGGGCTCCACATCCCGCAATCGCGACGCCCCTACCCGCTCGCCGAGAGGGGCGGGCTGGGCCGCGGTCGTGCTCGAGGCGGGGCTGGGGGAGTTGCAGGCCATTGCACCCTGGTCACCCTCGCTCGTGGTCAGCGCCTTGAACCACACGCCGGCGCAGATGAGAGCGATGACGCCCACCATGGCTGCCCAGGGCTCCCAGCGCCGCCGGATGAAGGACCGTCCGTCCGGATCGGTCGAGTTACCTTGGGTGATCAGTGAAACCACGCCCACACTCTACGAAAACGTCGCGATTGTCGTGCGAACGGCCACGGCAAGTCGGTCGCTGGGTGTGGCGGGGAGGTCTCGGACGATGCCAGGAAGATCTCGAAGAGTTCCCTTGCCGGTGACGATTACCCCTCAGTTTCAACTCGCAGGGGTTTTGATTGCGACTTTTGTCCCGGGGTCCGCTATTGTCTGGCGGCCCAGATCGTACAACCCGGGTGAAACTGGGGTTCGATTTCGGGAACAACAAGGGCATGTCCTGCGTTGACCGAGCGCGATCCGGTGCGGATGAGGAGTATCCGGCTCGGATCTGTGACCGGTGTACGCGTGACGTACACCACGGGCGGGGCGGCATCCCACCCCATCCGGCTCCTGCCAGGAGCCGGTCAGGAGGGTGCCGGTCCGGGATATACGGAGTAAGGACGAGGGGAAGACGACATGGCAACCGACTATGACGCACCGCGGCGCAATGAATCCGACGACGTGTCGGAGGACTCGCTGGAGGAGCTGAAGGCTCGCCGCAACGAAGCCGCGTCCGCCGTCGTGGATATCGACGAATCCGATACCGCGGAATCGTTCGAGCTTCCCGGCGCGGACCTTTCCGAGGAAGTGCTCTCGGTCCGGGTCATCCCGAAGCAGGCGGACGAATTCACATGTTCGAGCTGCTTCCTGGTGCACCACCGCAGCCGACTGGCCACCGAGTCCGGCGGTCAGCTGATCTGCATGGACTGCGCCGCGTAAGGCACGGTCCCGGAGCGCAATCCGTCAGCCCGCGCTCGGTCCGCCGAGCGCGGACCGGACGGGCTGCGCGGAAAATCCCCTTTGCGAAGCAGGGCGGAAGGACCACTTCGCAGCGGGGCGCGGAATCTTGATGAATCAGGACTGCTCGGCCGCGTTCTTCAGGCCGAGCGCGGTGATGATGCGTTCCGGATGACGCGTACTGACCAGCCAGTACGGCGTCGGATCGTCCGGATCATCGAGCACGAGCAACACCATGGGCCCGATCCAGGCCCGATGCTGGACGAACGCGGCGGGGTCGAGCTGTCGGCCCAGCGCCGCGCTTTTCGCACTGGTCGGCACCGGTGCGGCGCGCTTGACGAATGTCGCGGGCAGGTGCGCGCGATCGGTGCGCAGTTCCGGGACACCGGCGTCGTCGGGGGCCACTTCCACGCGATGGCGGGAGAACCACAGCAGCACCCACATGGGCACCGGGAACAGCAGCACGTACGGCAGCCACGCCCGCACTCCCGGTGCGCCCATGTGGATTTCGGCTGCCAGCAGCCCCGTCACGACGAGCGCGACGGGCCACCACCACAGCGGCACCCAGAGGCGCTCGGTGTAGAGGGGCTCGGTCTGCTGTTTGGGATCCATGGTCACCTGAGGGGGCTGGTCGGACACGACCTCAGACTAGGTCAATGACCCAGAGGGGGAACGCGTAGGCTCGGCCTACGTGACCGGTATTCCACCTATTCCCCTGCTGCGGCTCGATCCCGGCATCCCCGTACCGACGCGTGTCCACGAGGGCGACGCCGGCGTGGACCTGTGCACCACCGAGGACGTCATCATCGAACCGGGGGAGCGGGTGCTCGTCGGCACCGGCATCGCGGTGGCGCTCCCGATCGGCACGGTCGGGCTGATCCACCCGCGCTCGGGCCTGGCGGCGAAGGCGGGACTGTCGGTTGTCAATACCCCCGGCACGGTCGATGCGGGCTACCGCGGTGAGATCAAGGTGTGCCTGATCAATCACGATCCGCGCACGGCCATCGAGCTCCGGCGGGGTGACCGCATCGCGCAGTTGCTGGTACAGAAGGTCGAATTGGTGGACTTCGTCGAGGTCGAGGCGCTCGACGACACCGCGCGCGGCGCAGGAGGATACGGATCCAGCGGTGGGCACGCCAGCCTGTCCGCGCAGTCCGGTGGGGCGGGTCAGGCGACCGGCAAGGAGGCATGACGATGGTGTTCGGACGCAAGAAGAACAAGGGCGGCGACAGAGACGACGCGTCGCAGTACGACGACGAGTACACCGAGTACGACGAGTACGAGGACGCGGACGGGTACGACGAGACCGGCTACGCGGCAGACGAATTCGAGGAGTTCGACGAGCCCGCCGCCCGCGGCCCGGAGACCGGTCCCTACGACTACGAGGACGTCGCCGACCGGCTCGAGTCGATCGCCGAGCAGCGCCTGGATCTGGGCTCGGTCATCGTGCCGGTGCCGCCGGGCGGGCAGCTGCAGGTCGAGATGACCCCCGAAGGCGCGCCGCAGGCGGTGCACCTGGCCACCCAGCACGGCCGGATCACGGTGGCGGCCTACGCCGCTCCCAAGACCTCGGGCCAATGGCGTTCGGTGGCAGCCGATCTGGCCGAGACGCTGCGCAAGGACGGTGCGCAGGTGTCGGTGGTGCAGGGTCCGTGGGGTCGTGAGCTGCACGCCGTGACCCAGGGCGCGGATCTGCGCTTCATCGGCGTGGACGGCTACCGCTGGATGGTGCGCCTGGTCGCGGCCGGTCCGACCGGTGCGGCCGACGAGAACACCCCGCTGGTGGCCGCGGCCCGCGCGGTCATGAGCGAGACCGTGGTGCGCCGCGGGGACGAGCCGCTGCCCGTGCGTGAACCGCTGCCGGTGGTCCTGCCCCAGGAGCTGGCCGACCAGCTCGCCGCCGCCCACCAGCAGCAGCTGGCCGCCCAGCAGCAGGCCATGCAGGCACAGATGGCCGCCATGCAGGGCGGCCCGGCCTTCCAGCCCGAGCAGGCGCCCACCGAACCGCGTCGCGGCGCGGAGGGCTCGGCCATGCAGCAGCTCGGCCTGAACTGACCGGACCGGCCTGGCCGGATTCGGCTGCACGACAAGCGAAACGGGGCTCCGCCACAGTGGCGGAGCCCCGTTTCGCTATCGGCGCGATGAGGTGTGCAGCGCGGCCACCGGCCCGTCGTGCGCACGACCCGTCGCAGTCACGGACGGACGTCATGGCGGGGACGGATTCCGGTCAGGATGTCGAGATGCGGCGGGGCAGCAGGGCGTTGATACCCCGCGCGCCGAGGACCGACGGGTCCGCGCCCAGCTCGTCCAGGGTGATCGAGTGCAGCGTGGCGTGCGGGAGCAGCGTGGTCCAGCGTTCGGCCACGACGAACGGGTGGACAGGGTCGTCGATCGCGCCGATGAGCTCGACGGGGGCGGTGACGGCGGCCAAGACCTCGGGTTCGGGCCAGCGGTAGGCCGCAGCCTCGTCCAGAGCGGCGGGCAGTTCGGGCCACTGGGAGGTCCAGGAGCGGGTGAGGGCCTCGGCCAGCCAGGCGGGGCTGGATTCGCGCATGCGGGCCACCACGGCGTCGAGGCCGTCCGCGCGCAGCTGGGCGGCGGTGGCGGCGGCGCTCAGGGCGGCCGGGCAGCCGGTGGTGTCGGCGCCGGTCCAGGCGGGCAGAGCGGCGACCACGCCGTACACCGAGTCCGGGTGATGCGCGGCCCAGTCGACGGCGACGGCTGCACCCAGCGAGATGCCCGCGATCAGCACCGGGCCCGAGCGCGCGGCGGCGTCCAGGGCGCTGCGGTAGCTGTCGATCACCTCGCGCGGGTCCGGGTCGACCGCCAGGAACGGCAGATCCAGTGCGGCGCAAGCGGATCCGAAGGCGCGGCGGGCGAAATGGGCGTCGGAGCCGGTTCCGGGCAGAGCGACGGCGACCGCCGGACGTGGTAGATCGGGCACCGATCGAGAGTACTGGTGACAGGCGTGCGTGGCGGGTGCAGGCCGTCCCATCTACAGTGGCGGAGGTACGGCCACGGGCGGCCGGATGGCAAACCGCCGGGCGCCGTGGAAGGAACGAACGACGTGAGACCCACGCCGTCGAGCTCTACAGGAGAGCGTGCGAGATGCCATCCGCGGGTGGGAAGGACACCCCGTCGGGCTATTTCCGGCGGCTCGGCCGGCGCCTGACAGAGGACCTGGATCGTTTGGATGCCGAGGAGCTCGCCGAGACGTCGGAGGCGTCGGGCGCGTGCCGGGCATCGGAGTGCCGGCGCGGTGAGGAAGTCACCATGCTGGGCCGGCTCCGCAGTGTCGAGGCCTGTCCCAAATCGGCGGGCGCCGAGGTGGAGGCCGAGTTCTTCGACGGCACCGACAGTGTGGCGCTGGTGTTCATCGGGCGGCGTCGCATCCCAGGAATCGAACCGGGTCGTCGTATCCTGGTCCGCGGCCGGGTCGGCGAACGCGACGGCGGCAAGGTCATCTACAACCCCTACTACGAACTCCGCGGGAACTCCTGACACTCATGCCTAACCCCACCAGCAACGGCGACCAGGGCCGTGATCGCACCGAGTCCTTCGGCGCGCCGGCCCCGTTCGATCCGCCCACGGTCCAGCTCAATGCCGTCTCGGGCGACGAACCGCCACTGCGCATGGACCACGCGCTGCTGGACGAGGACATGCAGGCGCTGGTCGACGCCGAGCGCGCGGCCCGGGACGCCGCCGACGACGAGGGCGAGCAGGAACCCGAGCAGACGCTGCTCGAGCAGATGGGCGGCCTCAGTGGCCTGATCTACTCCTCGCTGCCGGTGCTGGTGTTCGTGCCGGTGAACTCGCTGCGCGGGCTGACCGCCGCCATCTGGGCGTCGCTGGGCGTGGCCGCGGCGATCCTGGTGTGGCGCCTGGCGCGTCGCGGTCCGATCCAGCCGGCCATCTCGGGCTTCCTCGGGGTGGGCGTGTGCGCGTTCATCGCCTACCGGATGGGTGAGGCCAAGGGCTTCTTCCTGTTCGGCATCTACGCCAGCCTGGTCTACGGCGGCGTGTTCCTGATGTCGCTGGTGGTGCGGTGGCCGTTGGCGGGCGTGATCTGGGGTGCGCTCAACGGGCACGGCACCGAGTGGCGTTCGGACAAGCGCGTCATGCGGCTCTACGACATCGCGACCGCGGTGTGGGCGGTGGTGTTCGTGGCCCGCTACCTGGTGCAGAACCACCTCTACGACGCCAACAGCACCGGTCTGCTGGCCGTGGCGCGCATCGCCATGGGCTGGCCGCTGACCGCCGTGGCGGCGCTGGTGACCTTCTGGGCGGTGCGCAAGGCGGGCCATCTGCCCTCCTCGTCCGCCAAGGCCCCGGAATCCGCGGGCTAGACAACCGCCCGATCGGGCCCTTATCGCGCTAAATGTCCAGGGCGCAACACCTTCGGGGCCATTGGGGGACGGAAGGGGGTGACCAACCCACCCCTGGGGTACCTATTTCGGCGGGCTCCCGGCGAGCACGATCTTTCTCAGAAGCTCTCAGCAGCTCATCGGAGAAAGGATCGCGGAGTTGGTTACCGACGACAAGGCAGTGGCAGCGCAGGACCGGGGCGAGGGGCTCGGGACCGCGGTGCAGACGGCAGCCTCGCGCCGGCACCCGGCGGGGCGGGGAGGCAAAGCAGGAAGTGTGGCGTCGTCGGAGTCCCGGCGCGCCGCAGCGGAGTTGGAGAAGCTGATCGGCCCGGCCGCCGCCGGTGACCGGGAAGCGGTCTCGGAGATTCTCAAGATCGTGTATCCGCTGGTGCGCCGCTACTGCGCGGCACGGATGGGCGGCGCGGGTCACCTGCAGGTGACCGCGGACGATGTGGCGCAGGAGGTCTGCCTGGCGACGGTGCAGGCCATCCCGCGCTACCGGGATCAGGGCAAGTCGTTCCTGGCGTTCGTCTACGGCATCTCGGCGAACAAGGTGGCCGACTCGTTCCGGCGGGCACAGCAGCACCCGGCCTACCCGGTCGCGGAGTTCCCGGACGCGCCGATGAACGAGGCGGGGCCCGAGGAGCGGGCGCTCGCGATGGAAACCCGCCGGGCGGCACGCGATCTCATGCAGGTGCTGTCCTCGACCCACCGTGAGGTGCTGGTCATGCGAATCGTGCTGGGGTGGACGGCGGCGGAGACCGCCGAGGCCATCGGCACCAGCCCGGGCGTGGTGCGGGTCATGCAGCATCGCGCGTTGAACCGGCTGCGCGCCGAACTGCGGGTGGCGTCCTGACGGTTCGGTGCGGACAACGGCGAGTGGGCCGGGCGCAGGGGGTGCGCCCGGCCCACTGTTGTGTCCGGATCCGTGGTCGGCGCGCGGTCAGGCCGGGGCGTCGCCCGTGCCGTTGAAACTGTTGACGCCGAGCGCTTTGCGCAGCTCGTCCTCGGCTTCGACGGAGGCGACGAACAGCAGCTCGTCCTCGCCTTCGAGGGGGTCGTCGGCCTGCGGGACGATGACGCGGCCGCCGCGCAGGATGGTGACCAGCGCGGCGTCGCGGGGCAGGGCGAGGGTGCGAACGGCCTTGCCCGCCAAGGGGGTGTCGGTGGGCAGGGTGATCTCGACGAGGTTGGCCTGACCCTGGCGCAGTGTCATCAGCCGGACCAGGTCGCCCACCGAGACGGCCTCCTCGACCAGCGAGGCGAGCAGGCGAGGGGTGGAGACGGCGACGTCCACCCCCCAGGACGAGTCGAACAACCATTCGTTGCGGGGGTCGTTGACGCGGGCCACCACCCGCCCCGCGCCGAACTCGGTCTTGGCCAGCAGGCTGAACACCAGGTTCACCTTGTCGTCACCGGTGGCGGCGATGACCACGTCGTAGGTTTCCAGCCCGGCCTCCTCGAGGGTTTCGAGTTCGCAGGCGTCGGCGTGGGTCCAGATCGCGGTGGGCGCGATGGTCGGGTCGATGTGGTCGAGGCGGCGTTCCAGCAGCATGACCTGGTGGCCGCCGCGTAGGAGCTCCTGGGCGATGGAGCGGCCGACGGCTCCGGCGCCGGCGATGGCTACCTTCATGCTCGAGCTTCTTTCACGATCAGTCCTCGCTCGCGGGGGGATTGGCGGCCAGTGCGACGGCCTCGCCGACGCTGCCGGAGGTGGCGGCGACATAGACCAGGTCGTCGGCCTGCAGCATGGACTTGCCATTGGGCAGTACGCCCTGTCCGAAGCGGATGATGAAGGCCACGCGCGCGCCGATGGCGTCCTCGAGCGCGTGGACCGAACGCCCGTACCAGTTCTCGTGGAGCACGAGTTCGGTGACGGCGACGGTGCCGGTGGGGTCGCGCCAGGTAGTGGTGGACTGGTCGGCGACCAGGTTGCGCAGGAAGCGGTCGGTGGTCCAGGGCACGGTGGCGATGGTGGGTATGCCCAGGCGCTCGTACACCGCGGCGCGCTTGGCGTCGTAGATGCGGGCCACCACGCGCTCCACGCCGAACGTCTCGCGGGCCACGCGGGCGGAGATGATGTTGGAGTTGTCACCGGAGGACACCGCGGCGAAGGCCCCGGCGCGCTCGATTCCGGCACGGGTCAAGACATCTCGATCGAAGCCGACGCCGGTGATGCACAGCCCCGGGAAGTCGCGGCCCAGCCGCAGGAAGGCACTCGAGTTCTGATCGATCACCGCGACCTCGTGGCCGATGCGGACGAGAGCGCGGGCGAGCGAGGAGCCGACCCGCCCACACCCCATGATCACGACGTACACCGTACGAACCCCATTCCCGAAAACCGTGGTGTGCGGTCTGGTTGCTTGCTCGGGTCGCAACCGTACCGTTCGAATTTCACTGCGGGCACTTTCCCCCTCCGGAAGGCGTTCAAACCGGAATCGGGAAAACCTCACAACCCGCACCCGCCACCCTACGACTGCGAGGTCGCGCCCCGAACACGGTCACTCGCGCCCTGCCTTATGCTGCGTGGAGTGTCCAAGTTGACGACGGCCGCCAAGCGCATGCTGGTCGGCCGCCCATTCCGCAGCGATTCTCTCGGGCATACGCTGCTGCCCAAGCGGATCGCGCTCCCGGTGTTCGCCTCGGACGCGTTGTCCTCGGTGGCGTACGCGCCCGAGGAGATCTTCCTGGTGCTGTCGGTGTCCGGACTGTCGGCCTACGCCTACGCGCCGTGGGTCGGTCTGGCGGTCGCACTGGTGATGGCCGTGGTGGTTGCCAGCTACCGCCAGAACGTGCACGCCTACCCCTCCGGCGGCGGCGATTACGAGGTCGCGACCAAGAACATCGGTCCCACCGCCGGATTGACCGTCGGCAGCGCGCTGCTGGTGGACTATGTGCTCACCGTGGCGGTGTCGATCTCGTCGGCGGCCTCCAACATCGGGTCGGCGGTGCCGTTCGTCGCCACCCACAAGGTGTTGTTCGCGGTCTCGGCGATCGTGATCCTCACCGCAATCAATCTGCGCGGTGTGCGGGAATCCGGTACGGCCTTCGCGATTCCCACGTACGCCTTCATGATCGGCATGTTCGTCATGCTCATCTGGGGCTTCACCCGGATCGGCCTGGGGCAGACCGTGCACGCCGAGTCGTACGGTTTCGGTCTGAAGGCCGAGGACGAGCATCTGTTCGGGCTGGCGTTCGTGTTCCTCATCGCACGCGCGTTCTCCTCCGGTTGCGCGGCGCTGACCGGTGTCGAGGCGATCAGCAATGGGGTGCCCGCGTTCCGCAAACCCAAGTCGCGCAATGCCGCGACCACCCTGCTGCTGCTCGGCTGCATCGCGGTGACGCTTTTCATGGGCATGATCGTGCTCACTCAGAAGGTCGGCATCGTGTACGCGCACAACACCGACGACCTGATCGGCGCACCCGCCGGATATGAGCAGAAGACGCTGGTGGCGCAGCTGGCGGGCGCGGTGTTCTCCGGATTCCAGCCCGGCTTCTACTTCATCACCATCGTCACCGCGCTGATCCTGGTGCTGGCGGCCAATACCGCCTTCAACGGCTTCCCGGTGCTGGGTTCGATTCTGGCGCAGGACCGTTTCCTGCCGCGGCAGCTGCACACCCGCGGTGATCGGCTGGCGTTCAGCAACGGCATCCTGTTCCTGGCGGGCGCGGCCATCGCCTTCGTGGTGCTGTTCGGCGCGGAGGTGACGCGCCTGATCCAGCTCTACATCGTGGGCGTGTTCGTGTCGTTCGTGCTGAGTCAGACCGGCATGCTGCGGCACTGGACGCGACTGCTGCGCACCGAGACCGATCCGGCGGTGCGGTCGCGGATGAAGCGGTCGCGGGTGATCAACGCGATCGGCCTCACCATGACCGCGACCGTGCTGCTGATCGTGCTGGTCACCAAGTTCCTGGCGGGCGCGTGGATCGCCATCGTCACCATGGCGGCCATCTTCGGGCTGATGAAACTCATTCGCCGCCACTACGACACGGTGTCGCGCGAGCTGGACGAGTCCGAATGGGACGGCGTGCTGCCCAGCCGCACGCACTCCATCGTGCTGGTGTCCAAGCTGCACCTGCCCACCAAGCGCGCCCTGGCCTATGCCCGCGCCACCCGGCCCGACACGCTCGAGGCCATCACGGTGAACGTCGACGAGCCCGACACCCGGGCGCTGGTGCGGGAGTGGGAGAGCAGCGATATCGTGGTGCCGCTCAAGGTGATCGAGTCCCCGTACCGTGAGATCACCAAGCCGGTGGTGGATTACGTGAAGCGGGTCCGCAAGGACTCCCCGCGCGACGTGGTGACCGTGTTCATTCCCGAATACGTGGTCGGCCGCTGGTGGGAGCAGTTGCTGCACAACCAGAGTGCGCTGCGGCTGAAGGGCCGGCTGCTGTTCGAACCCGGCGTCATGGTGACGAGTGTGCCCTGGCAGCTGTCGTCCTCGGCGGGCCGGGCCCGTCCCGGCCGGGTGGTCAATGCCCCCGGTTCGGTGCGTCGCGGATTCGGAGACGAGGCATGAGCGCCGGATCCGATTGGTACGGAGAGGTCTTCGAGGTCCGTCTGGGCCCGCCCGGCCACGGCGGCTTCTGCGTGGCCCGTCACGAGGGCCGCGTGCTGTTCGTCCGCCACGGCCTGCCCGGTGAACTGGTCCGCGCTCTCGTCACCGAGGACCGCGGCGGCTCCTTCTGCCGCGCCGACGCCATCGAGATCCTCGACGCCTCGCCCGACCGGATTCCCGCCACCTGCCCGGTCTCCGGCCCGGGCGGTGCGGGCTGCTGCGACTTCAGCTACGCCACCCCCGCGGCCCAGCGCGAACTCAAACGCCAGGTCGTCGCCGAACAGCTGCGCCGCCTTGCCGACTGGGAACCGGACTTCGCCGTCGAACCGATCCCAGTGCCGCCCGGATTGGCGATCGGTGTGGCACCAGGAACCTCGCTCGGTGCACCGATCCCGGGGCCCGGCCATCCCGGGCGGCTCGGCAGCGTGACGACCGACCTCGGCTCGACTCTGCTCGGCGGTCGCGCCGAGCCGGCCGCGACGGCCCCGCGCCCGGCCCCGGGCGCGAGCGTCCCGCCGGGTCGGATCGGCGGGGTGTCGACGCCCTCGACGCGTGCGCTCATCGCCGGCCCCGGTGACGGGGAAACGACGCAGGGCGGCGAGCCTGCGGTGGGGTCGTATACCGCCGGATGGCGGAGCCGGGTGCGGCTGGTGGTGGACGCGGAGGGGCGGGCCGGGGTGCACCGGTATCGGAGCACCGAGGTGATCGCGGATCTGCGGTGCCCCCAGCCGGTGGCGGGGGCCATGGCGGGAATCGGCGAGCGGGTGTGGACGCCCGGGGCGGATCTCGTTGTGGTTGTGGACGGGGACGGGATGCGGCATGTCGTCGAACTGGTTCCGGCCGGGGCGGCGGCGGGCGGTCCGCGCGGGCGTCGTGAAAGAGGCGGTGGGGCAGGAGATTCCGGTCGCCGTGGCGGTGGTGATCGGCGCAGCACGGCCGCGCGGCGGGCGGCGGCGCACAGCGCGCGGACCGAGCGCGTGGTGGACGGCAGCGGCCGGGCGGTGCAGTACGTGGGCGAGCGGCGGTGGGAGCTGTCGGCGACCGGGTTCTGGCAGCCGCATTACGGTGCGGCGCAGTGCTATTCGGATGTGGTGGCCGAGTGGGCGGACTGCGCGCCCGGGGCGCTGGTCTGGGACCTGTACTGCGGCGTGGGCGTGTTCGCCGCGCGGCTGGCGGAGCAGGTCGGTGTGACCGGGATGGTGCACGGTGTCGAGTTCGCACCTACCGCCGTCGCCGAAGGGCGTGCCGCGCTACGGGATCTGCCGTGGGTGGACCTGACCGCCGAGCGCGTCGAGCGGTGGATTCACGAACAGCGAGATACCGCACCGGATGTCGTCGTGCTCGACCCGCCGCGCGCGGGCGCGGGCAAGGACGTGATCAATGCGCTGAGTGAGCGTTCCCCGCGGCGCATCATCCACATCGGTTGCGATCCCGCCGCTTTCGCCCGGGACGTCGGTCTCTACCGCGCCGTCGGCTACCAGCCGGTGGACCTGCGCGTCTTCGACGCTTTCCCCGGCACCCATCACGTGGAGTGCATCGCGGTCCTGGAACGCTGACCAGGTCCTTCGGGCTCGGGGAGCTGTCCCTGCGGAATATCGCCCGATGCTCCGCACGGACAGCTCCCCGATCCTGGTGTGGCGGGTCCCGGTCGCGGGGAATGGGTTGGGGCGCGGGCGGTTTGGGGGTGCGCCAAGATGTTGCCCATGACTACGTTGTCGGATCCGACTGTGGCGTCGGTGGTGGAGCTGATCTATGGGGATCAGTCGCGGTTCCACTCGCTCGAGGCATTGCTGCTGGGGGTGGATCTCAAGCGGCCGGAGTACGGCGTCGAGTTGTGGGTGAACGCCGACAGCTACTGGGGTCGATTGGTGACGCCGGTGTACGGGGCGCGGCTGGCGGCGCTGGGCGGGAACGCGGAGGCTGATCGGGCGCTGCTGGATCTGGTCGAGGTGACGGTGGCGCGGTTCCTGCAGGGAGAGTCCCTGGCGCGCAAGAGCCTTCCGGGGTGGATGCCGGCGCTGCGCACGGCGCTGCACGAGGACGGCTACCGGATGAAGATCGACCGGGTGATCGGTGCGGGGCCGGAGGTGAGCGTGCGATGTCGCCTGAAACCCACGGCGTGGCTGCCGGTGCGGCTGGCCGCGCGGGTGGCGCTGCTGGAGACCGAGCTCGAGGTGCGCGGCCAGCAGACGGCGCTGGATCACCTGCGGCACGCGGTGAAACACTATGAGCGGGGCCGGTTCCCGGCGTGCGAGAAGCGGCTGCGGTCGGCGTTGCAGCAGGTGACGGCGTATGCCGCGGGGACCGGTGATCCGGACGGCGGCCGCAATGTGCGGCACCTGGTGGACACCGGGCGCCTCACCATCGCGCAGGGCACGCGGCTGCTGCATGATCTGCGCGGAATGGTCGTCGAGGACCCGTTCCCGTATCGAACCCGGGCGGACGCCACCCGGTTTCGCATTCAGCTCACCGCCGTGCGTGCCGGTTTCCTGCTGGCGCAGGTCGAGCTCTGAGACTCAGGCCAGCTGCCAGGTGATCCGGACGCTGGTGGACAGTTCGCTCTCGCCGAGCTCCACCGGCACCGCGCCGCCCGGAGCGGCCATCTTGCTGGCGGCGAACGCGATTCGCGGCGTGGGCGCGGGACCGGAGACGTCCTCGGTGATCTCGAGCACCGGTCCCAGCCGGCGGCCCGCCCGGAACACGTACTGTTCGGCTTTGCCCAGCGCGTGGTCCCAGGCGGCGTCGCGGGCGCGGACCATGAGGCTCTCCTCGTCGGCGACGGTCAGCGTCAGGCCGCCCAGGCGCACATCGTCGCCGCCCGCGTCGACCGCGTGCGCGATGATCGCGGCGGGCCCGCCGTCGGCGGCGGGTTTCGCTTCCCCGCCGGGTCCGGCGATCTCGCGCAGCGTGACCGTCAGCGCGGTGCCGGCGATATAGCCGACCAGCTTCTCCCGATTCCCTTCGGTCCATACGGTTTCCGCGCGCACCGTGAGCCCGCTGGTCGTGATGTCGCGACCCGCCACGCCGTCCGCGCGCAGCGACGAGATCACCGCGTCGGCACGTTCCCCGGCCCGCGCGTAGGCGGCGGCCACGGTGTCGGCGCGCGTCTCGACCGAGATCGACACCCGCATGATGTCCGGCGTGGCACTGGCACTGCCCGAGCCGACGATCGTGATCGTGCCGGTGGCGTTCTCGCTGGTCACGGATTCCTCCTCGATCGATACGGGCACAACCCAGCCGATGCTACCGCCGGCCACCTGCCGCTACCGCGTCGACGAGGGGTGCCGCGGTTCAGGAGACCGGTTGCCCGGTTCCGGTCGCCTGGTCGAGGGTCGCGGCGAGCGAGCGGGCGCCGGTGGCGATCTCGCTCGCCGCGGCCAGCTCGAGCTGGATCTCCAGATCCGGTGCGGCGGCCGGGCCGTCGTGATGGGTGAGGCCGGATTCGGTGATCACGTAGTGGAAGGCGGTCTCACCGATGCGAACCGTGACGGTGCCGGTGGGCACCAGCTCGGCCACGGCATGTCCGATGGGGAGCGCGAACCAGTGTGCCCGCACGGCGTCGGTCGCGCGCTGTTCGCCGAGTTGTGCTGTGCCCCAGGCCGACAGCGAGTCCAGCACCGGTCGCAGTGCCGCGCCGGCGTCGGTGAGCTCGTAGACCGCGGTTCCGGCGCGGGGGCCGACGCGGCGCTTGGTGAGAATCCCGTCACGCTCGAGATCCTTGAGCCGGGCGGCCAGCACATCGGTGCTGATGCCGGGCAGGTCGGCGAACAGGTCGCTGTATCGGCGCGGGCCCGAACACAATTCGCGGACCACCAGCAGGTTCCACCGGTCGCCAACGATGTCGAGGGCGCGGCTGACGGTGCAGTAGTGGTCGTAGCTTCGGCGTGTCACGATCCCACTCTAACCAACAGCTTGGAAATACCAAGTGCAAACTTGGAATTTCCAAGTAGAGTGTGCGGCAACCACACCGAGAAGGGGTCGTTTGATGCAGGTGAAGCAGTCGAGCAAGCTGGCGGGCGTGTCCTACGAGATCCGCGGGCCGGTCGCCGAGCACGCCGCACGGCTGGAGGCGGAAGGGCATCACGTCGTGAAGCTCAACACCGGCAACCCGCTGACCTTCGGCTTCGAGGCGCCCGCCGAACTGCTTCAGGACATGGTCCGCAATCTGCCGCAGTCCAGCGGCTACTCCGCCTCCAAGGGCCTGCTCTCGGCGCGGCGCGCGGTGGTGCAGTACTACCAGACCCTCGGACTCTCCGAGGTCGACGTCGAACAGGTCTTCCTGGGCAACGGCGTCTCCGAGCTCATCATGATGGCCATGACCGCGCTGCTCGAGAACGGTGACGAAGTCCTGGTTCCCGCACCGGATTTCCCGCTCTGGACCGCCGCCACCGCGCTCAACGGCGGCCGGCCCGTGCACTACATCTGTGACGAGGGCTCGGACTGGATGCCGGATCTGGCCGATATCGAGTCCAAGATCACCGACCGCACCCGGGCGCTGGTCATCATCAACCCGAACAACCCCACGGGCGCGGTGTATTCGCCCGAGGTGGTGCGCCAGATGCTGGAGATCGCGCGCCGCCACAACCTGGTGGTCTTCTCCGACGAGATCTACGACAAGATCCTCTACGACGGCCTGACCCACACCGCGACCGCGGCGCTGGCCCCGGATCTGTTGTGCCTCACCTTCTCCGGGCTCTCCAAGTCCTACCGCGCCGCCGGCTTCCGCGGTGGCTGGCTGGTGGTATCGGGTCCGATCGAGCACGCCGAGAACTACCTCGAGGGCCTGACCATGCTGGCGGGTCTCCGGCTGTGCGCGAATGTCCCTGCGCAGCAGGCGATTCAGGCCGCGCTCGGCGGACACCAGAGCATCTACGATCTCACCCTGCCCGGCGGCCGCCTGCGCGAGCAGCGCGACCGCGCGTGGGAGTCGCTCAACGCCATCCCGGGCATCTCGTGCGTGAAGCCCCGGGGCGCGCTGTACGCCTTCCCGCGCATCGACCTCGACATGTACCGGATCCACGACGACGAGCAGTTCGTGCTGGATCTGCTGCTGCGCGAGAAGATCCACATCGTGCAGGGCACCGGCTTCAATTGGCCGCGCCCCGACCACTTCCGGATCGTGACGCTGCCGCACGCCGATGAGCTCGAGGCCATCATCGAGCGCATCGGACGTTTCCTGGCGACCTACAAGCAGTAGGTCTCAGACCGGGCGGCCCGCCGTCATACCGCCGTCGACGACGAACTCGGCGCCATTGCAATAGCTGGCTTCGTGGCTCGCGAGGAACACCACGAGCGAGGTGACCTCTTCGGGCACACCGAGGCGGGCCAGGGTGTTCGCGTCGCGATCGGTGGTCGTGCCCTCCGGCACGCCGATCATTGGCGTCATGATCCCGCCCGGGTGAACGGAATTCACCCGCACCCCGTGCGGGGCGAGCTCGAGCGCCGCGGACTTGGTGAGCCCGCGCACCCCGAATTTCGAGGCGGTGTAGGCGTGCGCGCCCGGCACGCCCTGGATCCCCGCAGCGGAGGAGATGTTCACCACCGCCGCGGGCCTGGCCGCCACCAGGGCGTCGCGGGCCGCGGTCAGGCCGAGGAAGGGGCCGGTGAGGTTGATGGACAGGGCACGCTGCCACTGCTCTTCGGTGTAGCTGCCGAGCGGCCCGAAGTCGAGGATGCCGGCATTGTTGACCAGCACGTCGAGCTTGCCGAAGCGTTCGACCGCGGTGTCCACGGCCGTGCGCCAGTCCTCGGCCTTGGTGACATCGAGGTGGACGTACTCTGCGGCGTCGCCGAGTTCGGCGGCCAGTTTCGCGCCCGCCTCGTCGGAGATGTCGCCGATGAGCACCGAGGCGCCCTCGGCCACGAATGCCCGCGCGTGCGAGGCGCCCATTCCCGATGCCGCGCCGCTGATCAGCGCCACCCGCCCGTCGAGCCGTCCACTCATGCCCGGTGCCTTCCGTCGAGATCGATGATGGTCCGCTCCGGCCGGAACACGCAGCGGGTGGTGGTGTAGATGGTGGGCATGCACTTGTTGCAGTGCACGCAGGCCGACCGGGTGGCCGCGTCGGCCTGGATGCGCTGCAACAGATTCGGCTCGCGCAGCAGCGCCCGGCCCATGGCGACGAACTCGAATCCCTCGGTCATGGCCAGGTTCATGGTGTCGAGATTGGTGATGCCGCCCAGCAGGATCAGCGGCATGGACAGCTCGCGGCGGAATTGGCGGGCTCGTTCCAGCAGGTACGCCTCGTGGTAGGGGTACTCCTTGAGGAAGGCACGCCCGACCAGTTTGAAACCCATGCGCGCCGGTCCGGGCAGCACCTCGGCGAACTCCTTGCGCGGTGCGTCGCCGTGGAACAGCAGCATGGGGTTGAGAAGTGAACTGCCCGCGGTCAATTCGAGGGCGTCGAGCGCGCCGTCGGCCTCCAGCCAGGCGGCTACCTGGATGCTCTCGGGGACCGTGAGCCCGCCGCGGCGGCCGTCCTCCATGTTCAGTTTGGCGGTCACCGCGAGCCGGTCGCCCACGGCATCCCTGACCGCGCAGGCGATTTCGCGTGCGAGCCGGGCCCGGTTGGCGAGCGTGCCGCCCCACTTGTCGTGGCGGCGGTTGAGCAGCGGGCTCAGGAACGAGCTGACCAGATAGTTGTGGCCGAAATGGATTTCGACCGCATCGAATCCGGCCTGCTCGGCCAGCAGCGCCGCATTCGCGTGTGCCGCAATGAGTTCGCGGATCTCGGAGTCGCCGGGCACGTGCATGGCCTGCATGCTCAGCGGGCTGAACATACGGCTCGGCGCGAGCGCGGGGGCGCGGTTGGACGCGGCGTTGGCGACCGGTCCGGCGTGCCCGATCTGGGCGCTGGCCGCCGCGCCCTCGGCGTGCACGGCGTCGGTCAGCTCACGCAGTCCGGGAACGGCTTCGGGCCGCATCCAGATCTGGTGCCGGTCGGTGCGGCCGCCCGGCGCGACCGCGCAGTAGGCGACGGTGGTCATGCCCACCCCGCCCGCGGCGACCTCACGGTGGAAGTCGATGAGCTCGGGGGTGACCAGCGCGTCGGGGGTGCGTCCCTCGAAGGTGGCGGCCTTGATCACCCGGTTGCGCAGGGTGATCGGGCCGAGTTTCGCCGGTGCGAAGATCTCGTTCATGGTTGTTCTCCCGGTGCGGTGAGTCCGGCCACCACGAAGTTCCGCAGGGCCGCCAACGCCGGTTCGGGCATCCCGTGATCCTCGATCTCGGGAGTGCCGAACCGCATGATGATCAGGTCGAAGGCCAGCATCCAGCGCCGCCCCGCCTCGCCGGCCCGCAGTTCGGGCAGCAGCGGGGTCCAGGAATCCATCCGGAACCACGGCCCCTGCCACGAGGTCTGATGCCGGCCCAGCACGAAGCGGGCCAGTAGCCGAAGATGCAAGCGCCCCAGCGGATCCGCGGCCAGCTCCTGGAACGGCGCGAGGATGGTGTCCACCACCGCGGGCACCGAATCCCGCCCGCCGGTGGCCCGGGCCAGCCCCTCCTCCCAGAGCGGCCCGAGCCGGGCCTCGATGAGCGCGGCGACCAGCGCCTCCTTGGATCCAAAGTGGTAGTGCACCGCCGCGGGATTGGCGCCCGCCGCCGCGCACACGGAGCGCACCGATACCTCGTCATAGGGCTCGGTCAGCAGCAGCTGCTCGGCCGCCGCGAGCAGCCGTTCCCGCGTTCCCGCGGACACCTTCTCGACCATGGCTAGCAGTGAAACACGGTTCAATCAGTAATTCAATCATTGATTGAAAATTGCGTCGGTCACTCGCTCTGCGACCAGGCCGCGACCGGCAGGGTCAGGTAGACGCCGATATGCGCGTCGACGAACTTCTCGATATCGGCGAGCAGTTGGTCACAGCGCTCCTGCCGGTTCTCGGCCCGGCTCGCGAAGTACTTCGACCGGACGTCGATGACCACATCCATCCCCGAGCGATCGAATTTGCCCAGCGGATGGAAGCGGATCTCGACATCCCCCGGCTGCAGGTCGCCGTCGTAGGGCTCCTCCGGGCATTCGACGGCGAGGGACACCAGGTGCGGCAGCCATTTGCCCAGCTCACGCAGCACGGTCTCGGGAAGTTCCGGCTTGTAGGTCACCTCGACGAGGGG
This sequence comes from Nocardia sp. NPDC051981, assembly GCF_040680715.1. Taxonomy (NCBI): domain Bacteria; kingdom Bacillati; phylum Actinomycetota; class Actinomycetes; order Mycobacteriales; family Nocardiaceae; genus Nocardia; species Nocardia sp. NPDC051981. The sequence goes on from NZ_JBFAXK010000017.1 coordinate 99,777, forward strand.
CATCCGGCCAGTGTATTAGCCAAGGCGAGGACCGCCGGGCCCCGGCGGCGGTCCGCGCTAGCGGGCGGGAAGGGCGCGGGCGATGATCTCCTCGATGACCGCGCTCTTGGCGTTGGAGTAGTGCTGGACGTACTTCCACTGTCGTTGCGCCAGTTCGCGTTTGGTCCGCTCGTAGTGGGCGCGGTCGCCGTCGTGGGTGCGGAGCCGATCGCGGAAGGCGAGGACTCGCTCGATCTCGGTGTCGCCCAGGCCGGGGGAGAACACGTGGACGTTGACGTCGTGCGGCGCACCGTTTTCCACGCGGCGGACCAGGCAGCGGTGTTCGTACCAGTCGGGTTCGCGTACGCGCAGGGTGTATCCGGCGGCCTCCAGGGCGGACACATAGGCCGGTTCGTCGGCGGCGTCCGCGACCACGAGCAGGATGTCGATGACCGGCTTGGCGGCGAGGCCGGGCACCGAGGTGGACCCGGTGTGCTCGAGTCGTAAGACCTTCGCCCCCAAGGCCTCTCGGATCGCCCGGGCGTCCTCGGCGTACCAGGACGGCCAGTCGGGGTTGGGTTCCTCGAGGATCACCGGCACCGCGTAGGGCGTCAGTTCGCCGACGAACGCGGCGGAGATCTCGTCGTCGTCCATGGTGGCCACGACCCGAGCCTAATCGCGGGTCAGGAGATGCGGAGACTGGCGATCACCTGCGCGGCCCGGTCGGCGGCCAGTTCGCCCTGGGTACCGCGGTCGGCCAGGATGACCAGCACCAGCAGCGCCTTGTTCGGGCCGGAGAACGCGAAGGTGTAGATCGAGTAGCTGGTCGTGGTGCAGCCCGGCGCGCCCGGCTGCCAGCTGCCGGAGGTCTCGACCTGCTGGCCGGTGATGCCGCTGGTGGTGGTGACCGCGGCCGGCGCGCCCTGGTTGCCGCCGGTCGCGTCCGAATAGCCGCTCTCCGCCGAGATTCTCGCCACCTTGACGGCCGCGGCGGCGGGATCGCTGCCGTCGACGTGGGCGACGAAGGCGAGGGTCCGATACGCCGAGCCCTCGCAGTAGTCGTTGCCCTCGGTGGACTTGGCGTGCCCGATGACCGAGCCGTCGGTCCCGGTCTGCACGGTGATGTCGGTGGGCTCGGCGATCGTCCACCCGGCGGGCACGTCGTAGCTGATACCCAGTGCCGGGGCGACCACCGTGGTGCTGCCGGGCTTGGGTGCGCCGGACCGGGACGGCCCGGTGGCGGACGGCCCGCCCGAGGGCGCGGCGGTCGTGCCGGGCGCGGCGGTGGTGCCGCTGCCGGCGGAGTCCCGGGTCAGCGCGTACGCCGCGATCCCGCCACCGGCCAGCACGATGACCGCGGCCAGCGCGGCGAGGATCAGCAGGGTGCGACGGGGCCCGCCGCCGGGTGCGGATGGCGGTGCGTAGCGCGGAATCGGTTGCGGCCCCTCATAATTCGGGACGGAATGCTGCCCGGTGACGTACTGGGGCTGTTGGCCGGTGATGTACTGCGGGGGCGCGGGCTGGTACCCCGGCGGCAGTTGCGCGGCGAAGCCGAGATACTCGGCCGGCTGTGGTGCCTCGCCTGGATGACCCCAGTCCTGTTGTCCCGCATCGGGATAGCCCCAGCCCTGTGGCCCGCCGTGGGGGTTCGCCCAGTGATCATTGTTGTCGGTCACGTGTTTTCACCCTCCGGCCGCACCGAGCCGCCTCGGCTTGGTCGAAGCCCGACCCTATCGGGTGTGTCCTAGCCCTGCGACGCGGGCGCGTCCGGGCCGGGATCCGGCCGGGCCGGGGACACCCGGATCACCCCGGCATCCAGATCGAGGCTGACCCGGGGCCGGTGGCCCTCGCCGCTGCCGTCCTCGCTGCCCTCGTCCTGCAGTTTCTTGCCGGGGAACAGTTCGCCTATGACGCCCACGAATTCACCCTAGCCCTCACATGCGGTGGTAGCGCGGACCGCGATACCCGTACCGCCCGCGTGCGAAGACGAAGAACAGCACCGGGAACAGGAAGAACGGGAAGAAGTGGGTGGTCACCGCGAACGCGATCATGAACATCAGCAGCACGGCCGCACCGATCGGGGCCAGCGGCAGCGGGCGGCGCGGGGCGAGCGGCGGGGCCGGGATCTGCCGCGCGGGCGGTTGCGGCCGGGGTAGGTCGCCGAACAGCACCGCCAGCTCGCCCGCGGTCTTGGCCGCGTATGCCCGGCCCACCCGCTCGTCGTATTCCGCGACGTCGAGCCGACCGGCGGCGAAATGCTCGCCCAGTGCGGCGGCGGCCTGCTCGCGTTCCGCGGTGCCGACGCGGACGGTGGACGGTCCGTAGACCGCGGGATCGAAATCGGTCATGACAATCCACCTCGGGGAGGGAAGCAATCTCGTTGTCCGCCAGCGTAGGCGCGTTCGCGGCGGCGCGCCTGCACGCGTTTGCGTAATCCCGGCTACGCCTGCTGACGTAGGCCCGCCGCGGGCTGTCCGGCGGCCAGCCCGGCGAATTCACCGACCTTGGGGTGGTCGGTGTCGGTGCGCCACACCAGCCGGACCCGTGCGTCGGGCAGGCCGGTGAGCGGGACGAATGCCACCTCCGGATGGGCGAAGTAGGTGGGCATGGCGGTGGTGGTGGCGAAGACGGCGTTGTTGTGGGCGACCGCGGTGAGCATCTCGGGTTCGGTGCGCGCGGGAGCGACCCGCGGAATGGGCCGCCCGCGCGGGGTGGTGGCCGGCGGCCAGAAGGCGCGCGCGAATTCGGGCGCGACATCCGGATGCGGTCCGATCACCCGCAATTCGGCCAGATCCTCGACGTCGATGCTGTCTCGGGTGGCCCACGGATGGCTGCGGGCGATGGCCAGCAGCCGCGGGAACACGCCCACCTCCGGCCCGACGGTCAGGCCGAGCTGCTCGACCGGGGCCAGGCAGATCTGGATGTCCACCTCGCCGCGCCGCAGCGGCCCGAAGATGTCGGTCCACGCCAGCTGGGTCAGCGTGATCTGGCATTCCGGATGGCGGGCCCGGAAGCCGGTCAGTGCGGTGTCCATGGTGGACGCGTAGGGCCCGAGGAATCCGATGCGCAGACCCCGTGCCGCGGTGCGGGTTTCGGCGAAGGCCCGCTGCAGTTCCTGGAAGGCCGGGCGGGCTTGGGCCAGCAGATGCTCGCCCAGGGGATTGAGGGTGACCCGGCGGCTGGTGCGCTCGACCAGGCGGCGGCCGACGCGGCGCTCCAGGCTGCGGATCAGCTGGCTGACCCGGGGCTGGGACAGTCCGAGGCGGTCGGCGGTCCGGCCGAAGTGCAGTTCTTCGGCGAGGACCACGAACGCTTCCAGTTCGGCCGGGTCGACGCGGGGTTCTCGAGGCGAGTCTTCGATCAGCATTTCTTATCGATCTTCGCGGATTTCGGCGTTGATGGCTATCCGACACGTGACGGATGCTGAACCGGCGAGTGATCGCGCCGACTTGCCGCGGTCACCGAGATGGGCGGCATCGTCATGCGCACCCGACACCGGTGAACACCCGACGCTAAGGAAAACCCCTGTGCCGCATTTGAAGAGCCTGCGCGAGTTCATCGAGGCACTCGACGCCATCGGTGAGGTCCAGCACATCGACACCGAGGTCGACTGGAATCTGGAGATCGGCGCGATCATTCGCCGCTCCTACGATCTGCGGGCCCCCGCGCCGTTGTTCGGCAACATCACCGGATATCAGGACAGTGGTTTCCGGGTGCTCGGGGCCCCCGGCGCGCTGTCGGGTCCGCGGCACCGGCTGGCACGCATCGCGCTGGCGCTGGGCCTGCCCGCCGACGCCACCGGTCAGCAGATCGTGGAGGTGCTCGCCGACGCGCGTGCCAAGCCGGGCATCCCGCCGGTGGTGGTGGACCGCGCGGCCGCGCCCTGCAAAGAGAACGTCATGCTCGGCGACGACATCGACCTGTTCGTCTTCCCGACTCCGAAGCTGCACGGCAACGACGGCGGCCGCTACATCCAGACCTACGGGATGAACATCGTCAAGACCCCCGACGGCTCGTGGACCAACTGGTCGATCAACCGCATGATGATCCACGACCGGAACACCCTGGCCTGCCTCATCCCGGGACCCCAGCACCTGGGCATCATCCGCTCGAAGTGGACCGAGATCGGCGAGCCCATGCCGATCGCGCTGGCCATCGGCGTCGAGCCGGGCCTGCCGTGGGTGGGCGGCATGCCGATTCCCGAGGGCGAGGACGAAACCCACTACCTGGGCGCGCTGTTCGGCGAGGGCCTGGAACTGGTCCCGGCCGAGACCGTCGACCTGCTGGTGCCCGCCACCGCCGAGATCGTGATCGAGGGTCACATCGCCCTCGACGAGACGGTCATGGAGGGCCCGTTCAACGAGTTCCCCGGCTACAACGCCACCGAGGCCAGCCCCAAGGCGGTCTTCCACGTCTCGGCGATCACCCACCGCGACGGCGCGATCCAGCCGACCGTGGCGGCGGGCCCGCCGGTGGAGGAGGACCACACCATCATCGGCACCACCAGCGCCGCCGAGATCCTCCACCTGCTGCGGCAGGCCGGGCTGCCGATCTCCTCGGCCTGGTACAACTTCGAGGCCGCGGTGCACTGGCTGACCCTGGCGGTGCGGCAGGACTGGCACGAGACCACCGGCCTGGGCTCGCACGAGCTGGTGGACCAGATCGCCAAGATCATCTTCACCGGCAAGCCGTCGGTCAACGCGCCCAAGATCCTGGTGGTCGAGGACGATGTCGACATCACGAATATCGACGAAGTGGTCTGGGCCTTCGCCACCCGCTCCCACCCGGATGTCGAGCGCGGTGAATTCCATTACCCGGCAGCGGTTTCCGATCAGCTCGCGGTCTACCTGTCGCCGGAGGAAGCGCATTCCTTCATGGCGGGCAAGGTGATCTACAACTGCCTGCTGGCCGATCACTTCCCGCAGGGCCGCCGCCCGATCAAGGGCAGCTTCGAGAACGGCTGGCCCGCGGAGATCCAGCAGCGCGTCCTGGATCGCTGGCAGGAGTACGGCTACCGCTGATCGCGGGAACGACCACGGGCGGCGTCGTGCGACCGGACGAGGGGTGTCGGACGAGGCTCGGCCCGAGGCGGATCAGATGCCGCCGTGCGCTGACCGCGCGCACGGCGGCATCTGCCTGCGTACAGGCAGGGCCAGCGCGCCTGAGATCGACTGAATAGTGAAGGCGGCGTCCAGATCTCCGTTGCCGTAGACCGGCCTGTCCGCGGTAGCCAGGCAGATGCCGAATGAATCGGGTTGTACTGCCGCCGGTTCCGGAATGTAGTCGGCCGGCGTTCCCGACGTGTCGGCCCGGCACAGCTCGTACACTTCCTCGATGATGCGGGCGACGACGCCGCCGGACGGGCCCTCTGGGCCACCGTAACCGGCGTAATCTGTGTTGAGCCTCACATCTGCTACGGATGTTGCAGGTGGCGTTTCGTTCCTGGCATCGGGGGCCGGAATGGGCTCCGTAGACTGTTGCAAACACAGGAGACATCCGGAGGGAGCAATAGCCGTGGGAGTGCTTTCCCGGGTCGACACGCCCGAGGACCTGCGTCGGCTGTCGGTACCGGAGCTGCACGAGCTGGCCGAGGAGATTCGTGAGTTCCTGGTGCGGAAGGTCGCCGTCACCGGCGGGCACCTGGGGCCGAACCTCGGCGTCGTGGAGCTGACCATCGCGTTGCACCGGGTTTTCGACTCGCCGGCCGACCCGATCATCTTCGATACCGGGCATCAGGCCTACGTGCACAAGATCCTTACCGGCCGCAAGGACGGGTTCGATACGCTGCGCAAAGAGGGCGGGCTGTCGGGATACCCGAGCCGGGCCGAGAGCGCCCACGACTGGGTGGAGTCCTCGCACGCGTCGGCCTCGCTGTCCTATGCGGACGGCATCGCCAAGGCGTTCGCGCTGACCCGGCAGAAGCGGCATGTGGTCGCGGTCGTCGGTGACGGCGCGCTCACCGGTGGCATGTGCTGGGAGGCGCTGAACAATATCGCCGCCGGGCCGGACCGCTCGGTCATCGTGGTGGTCAACGACAATGGCCGCTCCTACGCGCCGACCATCGGCGGGCTCGCCGAGCGGCTCGCGGGGCTGCGCACCCAGCCCGCCTACGAGCACGCGCTCGACGCCACCAAGCGGATCGTCCAGAGCATTCCGCGCGTGGGGGATTCGGCGTACTCGATGCTGCACGCCATCAAGACCGGCATCAAGGACGCGGTCGCGCCGCAGGAGCTGTTCAGCGATCTCGGGCTGAAGTATGTGGGCCCGGTCGACGGGCACGATCCGGTGCAGCTGGAGGCCGCGCTGCGGCGGGCCAAGGACTTCGGTGGTCCGGTCATCGTGCACGCGGTGACGCAGAAGGGCCGTGGCTACAAGCCGGCCGAGGACCACGAGGCCGATCAGATGCATTCCATCAGCCAGATCGACCCGGAGACCGGTGAGCCGCTGGGCGGCCGGTCCGCGTCGAGCTGGACCTCGGTGTTCTCCAAGGAGCTCATCGCTCAGGCCGAGCAGCGCGACGACATCGTGGCGATCACCGCCGCCATGCCGGGGCCGACCGGTCTGACCCCGTTCGGAAATCGCTTCCCGGAGCGCATGTTCGACGTCGGCATCGCCGAACAGCACGCCATGACCTCCGCGGCCGGTATGGCCCTGGGCGGTCTGCACCCCGTGGTGGCCATCTACTCCACCTTCCTCAACCGGGCCTTCGACCAGCTGCTCATGGATGTGGCGCTGCTCAAGCTCCCGGTGACCCTGGTGCTCGATCGCGCCGGCATCACCGGCGACGACGGCGCCTCGCACAACGGCATGTGGGACCTGTCGGTGCTGGGCATCATCCCCGGCATCCGGGTCGCCGCCCCGCGTGACGCCGCCCGCCTGCGTGAGGAATTGGGAGAGGCCCTGCATATCAGCGACGGGCCCACCGCCATCCGCTTCCCCAAGGGTCCTGCGATCGAAGAGATTCCGGCGGTGGAACGCTTCGAGGGCGTGGATGTGCTGCGCCTGCCCGACGTGAAAGACACTGCCGCGTACTCGGTGCGCGCCGATGTCCTGCTGGTCGCGGTCGGCGCCTTCGCCGACCTCGCGCTCAAGGTCGCGGATCTGCTGGAGGCCGAGGGCGTCTCGGTGACCGTGGTCGACCCGCGCTGGGTCCTCCCGGTCTCCGACACCGTGGTGAAGCTGGCCGAGAACCACCGCCTGGTGGTCACTCTCGAGGACAGTGGCGTGCACGGCGGCATCGGCTCCACCGTCTCCGCCCGGCTCCGCAGTTCGGGCGTCGACGTCCCGGCCCGCGACCTCGGCGTCCCCCAGCATTTCCTGGACCACTCCTCCCGCGCCAAGATCCACCAGGATCTCGGCCTCACTCCGGGCGAGGTAGCCCAGCGGGTGCACGTGTGGCTCGGCGCCGCCGACGCCTCCGGCAGCGAGATCGAGCAGGCGCTGCTCCCGGCGGCCGAGTAGCACCGCCGAGCGGCATTCCGGTCGTGACGGGCCCGCGATCATCCGATCGCGGGCCCTTCTTTGTATACGGAGCTGGGGTTCTCGCGTAGATTCTGAAACAGGTTACAGTTTCGGGACGGGAGTTCGGATGTCGTTTGTGCTTGTCGAGAAGCCGCGGCCGGGGATCGCGTTGGTCACGTTGAACCGGCCGGACCGGATGAACGCCATGGCGTTCGACGTGATGGTGCCGCTGCGGGAGACCCTCGAGAGCGTGGCGGCCGACAACGAGGTGCGCGTGGTGGTGCTCACGGGCGCCGGGCACGGGTTCTGCTCGGGCGCGGATCTGCAGCACGCGGGCAAGGTACCGGGGGTAGAGGGGTTGACGCGCACCAGCATTGCGCGGCGCTCGATGGAGCTGCTGAACAATGTGATGCTCACCATCAAGCGGATGCACCAGCCGGTGATCAGCGCCATCAACGGCGCGGCCATCGGCGGCGGGTTCTGCCTGGCCATGGGGACCGACATCCGAATCGCCTCGGAGGACGCGTATTTCCGTGCGGCGGGCATCAACAACGGCCTGACCTCGGCCGAACTCGGCATCAGCTACACGCTGTCGCGGGCCATCGGCTCCACCCGCGCCTTCGAGATCATGCTCACCGGCCGCGATGTGGACGCCGCGGAAGCCGAGCGAATCGGCATCGTCTCCCGCGTCGTCGCCGGCGACAAACTCCTCGAGGCCGCCTACGACACCGCCGACCAGATCATCCGCTGGAGCCGGGTCGGCGGCGAGCTCACCAAGCGCCTGCTGTGGAGTGGCCTGGAGGCGGGCAGTTTCGAATCCCACATGCAGAACGAGGGCATGGCCCAGCTCTACGTCCGCCTCACCACCGACAACTTCGACGAGGCCATCCGAGCCCGCCGCGACCGCCGCCCACCCGAATTCCAGGACTGAGCGCACGGTCGCCGCGCCCCCGGCGCGTTCCAATTGCCGGATCCGAGCAGGTTCGCACTACCGAAGCGAGCAGACTGCCGCTGCCGGATCCGACGCGGGTGTCCCGCTGCGGTGGTTGCTGTGGGGTAGGTGATCCCGGTGGCGCGGCGACCAAGGGCACCTGGATCACTGTCGGCGGGGATGCCATGAACGGGATGACGCCGATGAGCGTGAGGGAGGGCTTGTGCGTTCCCGTGGTGGTCGGATCCCACGTGACGGCCACGTGGCCGGCGTGTTCAGAAACCCTTGTGCCCCAACTTTCCTGGGCGATATTTCCGGGGTCAGCTTTTCGGGTAGAGGGCTTCGCTCAGGCGCGGGACGGTCAGAGCACGCTGCCACGGGCGGGCGCCGCCCGCGGCGAGGTAGCCCTCGATGAGGGTCGGGGCTTCACCGTTGGCGACCGATTTGGGCAGCCCGTCCCAGCACATGCGGCGCAGCAGGTCCGGGGTGAGCAGGTTCTCGACCGGGACCGACACCTCGGTGGAGAGGTCGGTCATGGCCGCGCGGGCGCACTGCAGGCGGGCGGCGGCGGCCGGGTCGCGGCGCTCCCAGCGGTTGACCGGAGGCGGGCCGTCGAAGTGCTGGGTGAGCGGCGGGAGCTCGCTGTCGGGGAGGGTGCGGGCGCGTTCCACCGCGCCGAGCCATTCACGCGAGTAGCGGCGCTGGCGGGGGCCGCCGAAGATCGGCAGGGTGCGCAGCTGGGCGATGGACTTGGGCTCGTTGGTGGCGGCGGCCACGATGGCCGAGTCCGGGAGGATGCGGGCGGGGGCCACGTCGCGCAGGCGGGCCAAGCGGTCGCGGGTCGTCCAAAGTTCGCGGACGATGGCGAGCTGGCGGGTGCGGCGCAGGGTGTGGATGCCGGAGGTGCGCCGCCAGCGGTCGGCCTTGGGGCCGGCCGGCTCCGCGGTGCGGACGTGCTCGAATTCCTCTGCGGCCCACTCGGATTTGCCCTGCTCGGCCAGGTCGGCGGCGACCACGTCGCGCAGCTCGATGAGGAGCTCGACATCGAGGGCCGCGTAGTTCAGCCAGTCGTCGGGCAGCGGCCGGGTGGACCAGTCGGCCGCGCCGTGGCCCTTGCGCAGCTCGCGGCCGAGCAGCTTCTCCACCATGGCGGCCAGGCCCACGCGCTCGTAACCCGCGAGGCGGCCGCCGAGTTCGGTGTCGAAGAGCCGGGCCGGGTGCAGCCCGAGTTCGGCCAGCCCGGGCAGATCCTGATCCGCGGAGTGCAGCACCCACTCCAGATCGTTGATCGCCTCGGCCAGCGGCGTGAGCTCCCCGTCCACCGGGATCGGGTCGATGAGGAAGGTGCCCGCACCCTCGCGCCGCAGCTGGATCAGGTACGCGCGATTGGAGTAGCGGAAGCCGGAGGCGCGCTCGGCATCGACCGCGAGCGGTCCTGTTCCGGCGGCGAGGCGGTGGGCGGCCGCGGCCACCGCGGCGGCGGAGTCCAGTACCGGCGGTACACCGTCCACTGGCGCGAGCAACGGTACCGCGGCAGTGGCTTCGGGTTCATCTGGTACGGACATGGTCTTGAACTCTACGGGTTGGGCATTGGCGGGCCGCGTCACGTCGGTGAAACGACCGGCCGTGACACTGCGTCGGGCCATGGGGAATCGTACGTGGCGGTCGTCGATTTCGTTGCAGTACAGATGTTCTCGCAGGCGAGAGGGGATTTTCGGGCGACCGGCGCGGGAATTCGCGGATCGGCCGCCCCGATCTCGCGCCCAATTACTCGGTGCTCTCGTCCCGGCGCACGTCCAGCCGGGTTACCCCCGCGGGCGGCAGTCCGGCCGCGTAGGCGAGCACCTCGCAGAAGGCTTCCACGTGCGGCCGCATGACGGTGTCGGACACGGTCCAGGAGGCGCGCACTTCGAGCTGGTGCGCGCGCGGCGGCCCGGCGATGTCGCCGTAGCGCACCGAGCTGGTGGCGGTGACCGTGCCGCCGAGGGCGGTGAAGGAGGTGCGCGAGTCCAGCGCGTCGACCAGCCAGCTCCACGCCACCTCCGGCAGCAGCGGGTCGGCGGCGAGGGCGGAGTCGATGTCGGCCTGGATGTAGGCGACCAGACGGAACACCCCGTGCCAGGCTTCCTGCCCGGCCGGGTCGTGCAGCAGGATCAGCCGGCCGAACGCGTCGCCCTCGGAGTCGACGGGCACCACATTCGTATCGGGTCGCGTGACTTCCGCGCCTAGGGCGTACGAGTACGGGGCGAGGCGCTGCGGCGGGCGGATCGGTGCCAGCTCGATTCGAGGATGCACAGATGCGGTTCCCATGGCCTCGACCGCGGCGCGGAACCGGGCTGGTTCTTCGGGCTCCGGGGTGGGGGCAGCGCCGTCGCGGAAGTCGAGCGGTGTCACGAAAGGCACCGTAGACCCCTCCGGTGCCGAGTAGTGCGAGGCGCGCCGCCGGGGCCCCTTTACGATGGGCGGTGATGAGTACTCACACCCGACGCCTGCTGACCGATGCCCCGTTCCTCGCCGCCGCCACCGGTGGCGTGCCGCATCGGCGTCCGGTGTGGTTCATGAGACAGGCTGGTCGGTCCCTTCCGGAGTATCGCGAGGTGCGTGCCGGAATCGGCATGCTGGAATCATGTTTCGATCCGGAGCTGGTGTGCGAGATCACCATGCAGCCGGTTCGCCGCCACCAGGTGGACGCGGCAATCCTCTTCTCCGACATCGTGGTTCCGCTCAAGGCCGCCGGCATCGATCTCGACATCGTGGCCGGCGTCGGCCCGGTCGTCGCGAATCCGGTGCGCACCGTCGCCGATGTACGCGCGCTGCCGCGGCTGCGCGCCGAGGAGGTGGGCGCGGTCACCGCCGGTGTGAAGCTGCTGCTGGACGCGCTCGGTGACACCCCGCTCATCGGATTCGCCGGTGCCCCGTTCACTTTGGCGTCGTACCTGGTCGAGGGCGGCCCCAGCAAGAACCACGAGCGCACCAAGGCGATGATGCTCGCCGACCCCGAGACCTGGCACCAGCTGCTGGGCGTGCTCACCGACATCACCATCGAATTCCTGCGCGCCCAGATCGATGCGGGCGTGGACGCCGTGCAGCTGTTCGACTCCTGGGCGGGCGCGCTGAGCCTGGCCCAGTACCGGGAATACGTTCTGCCGCACTCGGAACGGGTCTTCACCGAGATCGCGGCCGCGGGTGTGCCGCGCATCCACTTCGGCGTCGGCACCGGAGAACTGCTGGGCGCCATGGGCGAAGCGGGCGCGGACGTGGTCGGCGTCGACTGGCGGATTCCGCTGAACGAGGCCGCGCGCCGGGTCGGCCCCGGAAAAGCGTTGCAGGGCAACCTCGATCCGGCCGTGCTCTTCGCGGGCCCGGCGGCGATCGACGCCGAGGTGCGCCGCATCGCCCGTGAAGCCGACGAGGCAATCACCTTGGGCGCCAAAGGTCACATCTTCAACCTCGGCCACGGCGTCCTCCCGAACACCGACCCCGGCGTCATCACCGAGACCGTCGCCCTGATCCACAGCCTCCCGCTCCCGCTCTGACCAGCGCTTCCCGCCAGCGGTGCGCGCGGTCGGGATCGAAGCTCCTGTGACGTGACCGGAGCGCTTCGGCTTCGCCCCATAGAAGACGCTGACCGCCGGGCCCGGCCGAGGTAGGTGGGCGAGGTCGCCGAAGCCGTCGAAGCCAGCGGTGCGCGGCGCGTGTGAGGGGGCGGGACTTCGGCCGGTGGGTTGTTCGCGGCGCGGTGTCAATCACGTTCCGATACGTGCTATTTCTGGGCGGGCGGTTCGAAAGCGCTGGTGAGCGTGGTTCGAGGCGGCCGGGCCGGTATGGAACGGGGCCGCGATGGGCGGGCACCGGAGGCGGGCGTGGCGGGCGGCCGGAGTAGGTTGGCTCGGGGCGGCTCGAGGTCGAGGTGCGGGTCGCGGGCCGCGGGTTCGTGTGGTCGCGGCGTTCGGCGAGTGGCGAGGAGTTGTCGATGCGGGTCGCGGTTGTCGGTGGCGGCATCAGTGGGCTGGTGGCCGCGTATCGGCTGCGGAAGGCACTCGGGGAGTCGGCGGAACTGATCCTCGTGGAGCGGCGGGATCGGGTCGGGGGGATCCTGCGGACCGTGGAGGTCGAGGGAGATCCGGTCGATCTGGGGGCCGAGGCGTTCGTGGGCCGGCGACCCGAGATTCCGGAACTGATGGGGGAGTTGGGGATTGCGGAGCAGCTCGTTCATCCGGCGGGCAAGCGGCCGCTGGTGTGGTCGGAAGGGGTGGGGCATCGGCTGCCCGAGCGGACGCTGATGGGCATCCCCGCCGCACCGGAATCGGTTGCGGGGCTGGTGGATGCGCAGACCCTGGCCGCCGTTGCGGCGGAGCCGTCCCGGCCGCTGCGGTGGGAGCGGGGCGGGGACGTGTCGGTGGGGGAGCTGGTGCGGGAACGCTTCGGGGAGCAGGTGGTCCGGCGCAGCGTGGACCCGCTGCTCGGGGGAGTGTATGCGGGACTTGCGGATTCGATCGGCGTGCGGGCCGCGCTGCCGACGCTGGCCGCCGCCCTGGATCGCGGCGCGGCCAGCCTGACCCGGGCCGTGTCCAAGGCCTTGCCCCCGCCCAGCACCACGCCGGTGTTCGGCGGTATCCGTGACGGCTATCGCGCCCTGCTGGATGCGCTGCGCGCCGCCGCCGATGTGAAGGCCGAAACCGGCACGGCGGCCACCACTCTCGCTCGCACCGCACAGGGCTGGCGGCTCGACCCGGTCGGCGACGTCGACGCTGTGATCCTCGCCACCCCCGCCCCGGTGACCGCGGAACTCCTGCGCGCGGTGGCCCCGGAGGCCGCCGAGCTGGCCGCCGGAATCGACCTGGCCTCCTCGGCGGTGGTGGCCCTCGCCCTGCCGCCCGAGACCGCGCTGCCCGACAACTCCGGCATCCTCGTCGCCACCGGTGAACCGTTGCGCGCCAAGGCCTTCACCCTCTCCAGCCGCAAGTGGCCGCACCTGGCCGCCCGTGACGTGGCCCTGGTCCGCGCCTCCTTCGGCCGCTTCGGCGACCCTGCCCCGCTGTCCTGGTCCGACGACGACCTCGTCACCGCCGCCGTCGAAGACCTCGCCACCGTCACCGCCGCCGACATCCGCCCCCGGCGCGCCGTGGTCCAGCGCTGGCCCGGCGGCCTCCCGCAGTACGCCCCCGGCCACACCACCCGCATCGCCGACCTGCGTTCCGCCACGGCCGACCTCCCGGGCCTGGCCCTGGCCGGCGCCTACCTCGACGGCGTCGGAGTCCCCGCCTGCGCCGCGACCGGCACCAAAGCCGCCGCCCGCATCATCGCGCAGCTCTCCTGACCCACCTACCGGGACCTCGCCCGTCGAGGCCCTCTCGGTCGCCGTGATCGAGGCCGGCATGTGTTCGACCCAAACAAGTGTTGGCACTGCCTACATCCCTCCCCTATGTTAGCGCTGCGCACATTATGTAAGCGCGCGGCCGGAACCCCCGTCCCGCAACCGGTCCCGTTCGGGCCCTGCTGTCCGACCAGATCGTGCAGGGGCGCGCCCTCCGCCGCTACCGTTCCTGGCTCCAGTCCCGTCCGGCCCATCCCGGCCCGGTCGGCACCGGGCGCTGACCCTCCGTCACCGCGACATCAGCGGGGTACCAGGTCGATCGGATCGGTGTTCGCGCCGCAGACGATGACCGCCACCCGTTCACCGGGGGCGGGGACGTAGGCGCCCGACAGCAGGGCGGCCAGGGCAGTGGAACCGCCGTGCTCGACGGCGACCCGGCGGCAGTCCCACAGGGTTTGGCGGGCGGCGATGATCTGCTTGTCACTGACCAGGGCCGAGCGGACATCGCCCGCGTTCGCGGCGGACAGGGCCATGGGCGTGACGCGACGTGCGCCGAGGGAATCGGCTGCGACGGAGTCGATTTCGACGTCCACCGGTTCCCCGGCCTCGACCGCCGCGTTGAAGGCGCGGCAGTGTTCGGGTTCCACCGCCACCACCCGCACGCCGTGATGATTGGCCGACACCGTGATTCCGGTCAGCAGCCCACCGCCGCCGACCGCGACCACCACGGTATCGAGTTCCGGTACCTGCGCGACGATTTCGTCGAGCAGTGTCCCCGCGCCCGCCGCGATATAGGGGTCGTCGTAGGCGTGTGAGCGCAGCGCCCCGCTGGCCGCGGCGAAGCGCTCGCACTCCGCGGCCGCGTCGGCGTAGGCGTCGCCGCCGCACAGCACCTGCGCCCCCAGTGCCCGCAGCCGCGCCACTTTCACCGCGGGTGCGGAGTCGGGCAGGAACACGGTGGCGGCGGAGTCGACCAGCCGGGCGGCCCACGCGCACGCCACCCCGGCGTTCCCGCCGGATGCGATGGTGATCCCCACCGTGGGCAGCAGCCCCTGTTCCCGCTGTGCCAGTACGAAATTCGCCGCCCCGCGCGCCTTGAAGCTGCCGGTGTGCTGCATGTGCTCGAGCGCGAACCAGACCTCGCCGACCACCGGGACGGTGTCGGCGTCCGCGCGGGCGAGGATCACCGGGCGGGTGTGGCCGGCGATTCGGTCGGCCGCCGCTGTCACGTCCCCATATGTCGGATGCACTGGCGCTTCTTTCGTTTCCGTCGCTGGATTCTCTTCCCGCCGTGCGGCCGCACGGCACGGCTCACGAAACACCCCCGAGCCGATGGACCCCCTTGCTCCACTGTAGTCGGCGCACTCCGCCGCGCAGCGTTTCCCCGCCTCGACCACCGGGACCGCAAACCGGGCCGGCTGCGCACCCGGTCCGGCCTGGCCGCCCTCGACCCGGACGAATACCCGGTACTGGCAACCCATTTGGATGTCATCAGCGAACTGTTCACCAGCGATGGCGTTTCCACGACGGCCCGCGCCGACTCATCGCCTCCTGGGCCGCCGGCGCGAGCTGAATCACCCAGCGCGAGCTGAATCACGCAGTCCGCCGTGCCCCATTTCGGGCGGGTTCGGGCGCAGTGGCACGATGGAGGCCATGGCGCGACTCGACTACAAGGCCCTCAACGACACCATCCGCTACCTCATGTTCTCGGTGTTCCAGGTGGAGCCCGGCGTGCTCGGCGAGGATCGCCAGGCGGCGATCAAGGAGGCGCGGGCCTTCTTCGACTCGCTCGAGGAGCGCGGCGTGGTGGTGCGCGGTATCTACGATGTCGCCGGCCTGCGCGCCGACGCCGACTTCATGATCTGGTGGCACGCGGAGAAGATCGAGGATCTGCAGGCCGCCTATGCCGACTTCCGCCGTGTCACCGAGCTGGGCCAGATCTCCAATCCGGTCTGGAGCAATGCGGCCCTGCACCGCCCGGCCGAGTTCAACAAGTCCCACATCCCCGCCTTCCTCGCGGGTGAGGCGCCGGGCAACTACATCTGCGTCTACCCGTTCGTGCGCTCCTACGATTGGTACCTGCTGCCCGACGAGGAGCGCCGCAAGATGCTGGCCGACCACGGCAAGGAGGCCCGCGACTACCCGGACGTGCGCGCCAACACCGTGGCCTCGTTCGCCCTGGGCGACTACGAGTGGATTCTCGCCTTCGAGGCGCCCGAGCTGCACCGCATCGTGGATCTGATGCGCGATCTGCGCGCCACCGAGGCCCGTCGCCATGTGCGCGAGGAGGTTCCGTTCTTCACCGGTCCGCGCGTCGAGGTCGAGCAGCTCATCGCCGCACTCCCGTAGCGACCCGCATCGGGATCGGGCCCGGCCGCATACGGCGGGCGGGCCCGATGCCATTAGCGGGAAGGTCGCCGGTGTGTTGCCCGCATAATTCGGGGCATGCGCGAAATCGCGCATGCCCCATAGTGTTTCTGCGACTCACTCAGCTGCGCTGTCCGAGGGGTGCAAACGGAGCGAGATCGAGTTGATGCAGTAGCGCTTGTCCGTGGGCGTGGGATATCCCTCGCCCTCGAACACGTGCCCCAGATGACTGTGGCAGTTCGCGCACAGCACCTCGACGCGCCGCATCCCCAGCGAGTTGTCCTCCACCAGCAGCACGGCTTCCGACTTCGCCGGATCGAAGAACGACGGCCACCCGCAGTGCGAGTGGAACTTCTCGGCGCTGCGGAACAATTCGGCCCCGCACGCTCGGCAGGAGTAGACGCCTTCGGTCTCGGTGTCGGTGTATTCGCCCGTGAACGCCCGCTCGGTGCCCGCTTCGCGCAGTACACGGTATTCGTCCGGGGTCAGCTTGGTCCGCCATTCCTGCGGGGTCAGCTGGATGCGCGGGACGGGCAGCCCCGCGGTCCCTGTGGAGCTGTCAGCATCGGAACTCATGGCTCCACGCTAATACGAGGCGGTCGCCTTCGTCCGGGGCACGATGGTGACTTCGGGTTCGTCGGCGACCCATTCGGGGTGCATCCACTTCGGATCCAGGGATTTGCCGACCTCGAGGCGGCCTTCGCGGCGGGCGGCGAGGTAACGGTCGCCCAGCACGCAGAACACCACGATCAGCAGCAGCCCCCACCCGAAGGTCGTGCGCAGGTACTCCAGATCGCGGCCGATGCTCTGCCAGCGGTCCGAGAGCCACTTGTCGTAGGACATGAATCCGAAGATCGCCACCCACGCGGGCCAGTTGCGCAGCAGCGAGTTGCGCAACACCACGGTCATCAGCATGGGGAACAGGAACATCGAGTAGTACATCTGGCCCAGCGGGCCCAGCAGCATGGCCGCGGTGATCAGGATGCCGGAGGTGTTGCAGATGTAGAACACCTCGTCCTCGCGGTAGTACCGGTACAGCAGCCACAGCGAGATCAACACCAGGACGCCGACGGTGATACGCATCGTCCAGGTCAGCCACTCGGCGACACCGTAGTACCCGGCATTGCCGACGATGGCGCTGTTGAAGTAGTCCCTGGCCTCCGACAGGTACGGCAGCGTATGGGTCCAGAACTGCTTGTAGTCCACGATCAGCGGCCAGGCCAGCAGGTTCAGCGCCACCGGGATGCCCAGGGCGGTGATGAACACCTTCCACTGTCCGCGAACCAGCGGAATCAGCAGCAGCGGCGCCAGCAATGGACCCTTCACCGCGATGGTCAACCCCAATGCCACACCGGCCCACAGGTCCCTGCGCTTCAGGAGCAGGTGGATGAACACCAGCATGGCCATGAACAAGCAGCCGTTGATATTGGTGAAGGCCAGTGTGTTCGTCACCGTCTCGGAGACGAACATGGCCAGCAGCAGCGCGGGCGCGGCGACGGAGTTCAGCGTGTAGTTGAACAGCTTCAGCAGCAGATACCAGGCCAGCAGCAGGGCCATCGCATTGACCAGGATGAAGGCCCACCGCGACTTTTCCGGATCGATGATGGCCAGCGGCGAGATGAGCAGCGTGCCGCTGGGCGGATACAGATAGGCCGGATCGGTCGAGCTGAAGTTCGCGTTGTACACGGGCCGGTGGTTGAGGAACGCGAGGGACGCGTTGTACACCGGTGTGAAGTCATTGGTGACGTGGTAGTTGACAGCGTTGATGAACACCCGGTGCAACACGGTGAGGATCGCGAGCGGCCACAGTGCGAAATTCAGTACCTCGGCGGTGGTGCGAGCAGTGCGGGGCTCGAGCTGTCGAAGGAACACTCGGGCACGGTACACCGAATCGCCGCGTCACACATGCGCCGACCCACTGCTCCGCCTCCCCGGAACTTCGGCGGGCAGCTCGGGTGCCGTCGGCAGTCTCGCATCCGTGCCGGCGGCTGGGTGCCGTACCGATTCTGGGCGTACCCGGGGAGTTACCCCGACCGTTGCGAGATCAGTTGTCGCGTTGGCATACGGAGTGCCCGTACGTATCGCTATGCCGGGCAGGCGGTGCCGTCGGCGGGTAGCGTGGCGTCCTTCAGGTAGTCGGCCAGGGACTGCTGGGCGCAGCCGGAGTGGGCGAAGGTTGGGTGCCCCCAGCCCTGCCAGACGACGGTGGCGGTGCGCGCACCCGCCGCGCCGAGCGCCCCGGTGACGGTGGGACGGCCGTCCTGGCCGGTGACGGGGTCGGCGCTGCCGCCGAGGACCAGGACCGGCAGGTTCAGCTTGTCGGGCAGGGTCATGGGGGTGGCGGCGGGCCAGGCCGAGCAGGCCATCAGGTCGATGGCCGCGACCTTGCCGAACACCGGATACTGTGTGCCCCAGGTGGTTTCGAGCTCCTTGGCCTTGTCGGGGGTGGAGGGCTCGTGATTGTCGCTGCAGCGGTTGACGAATTGACCGTCGGAGGCGATCCCCGCGGCGGCACGCAGCAGGAACGGCGTGATCGGGCCGTGATCGCCTTTGCCGAGGGCGCTGAGGGCGTCGGCGAATTCGGTGATCTGCGCGTTGCCGGTCGCCCGGGAGTCGCCGAGGAAGCCGCTGAGGGTGGTTACCAGCACCGAGGCCGACAGGTCGCCGAGTTGTCCGGCGCCGGCCCGGTTCACCAGGTCGACGACGGCGGCCCGCGGGTCGCCCCCGAGCGAGCAGTTCAGCGACGCGCATCGCTGCCCGAATGCGGTGAGCGCGGCCTCCTGTCCCTTGACCCGCTGCTCGGCGCGCCCGTTGGCGTCCGTGCCGACCCCCTGCGGCGAGTCCAGCACCAGCCGGCCCAGGTGCTGTCCGTATTTCCGCGCGTAGTTCAACGCGACGTTCGTTCCGGTTCCGGTGCCGAGCAGCGCGAGATGGTCCACCTGCAACTGCTTGCGCAGCTGCTCGAGGTCGTCGGCGGCGTGTGGTGCGTCGAAGGTGGCCTGGGCCGGGGCCAGGAAGTCCAGGCAGGCGACGGTGGCGTCGCGCCCGGCGGTGCTCATGGTGTCCACGGCATCGGTTGCGCCCCGGGTGAATTGGGTCTGATCGGCGATGGCCTTGCGTTGCGGGTCGGTCATGCAGGTCACCGGCTGGGAGCTGCCGATGCCGCGCCGGTCGACCGCGATGATCGGCCGCGCGGCCAGCAGCGCGCTGGCGGGCCCGGCCGCGAGCCCGGCCAGGGTGGCCGTCGAGGACCGGTCGGAACCGGAGGTCAGGATGAGCGGCGCGGCATCCTTGGGCGTCCGGTCGTAGCGGGCCCGCATGGCCGCATTGCGGAAGTTGCCCGCTACATTTCCGGCCACATCCACCTGTGAGGTGTATTCGGCGCATTCGAGCACCAGCCCCTGCGGCGGCGCGCCCAGCGACAGCAGGTTCAATGTCGGTGCGGTGCAGTCCTTCCAGGCCAGGTCGGCCTTGGGCACCTCGGGTGCGGGCGGGGTGGCGTCGGCGGGCGCGGTGGAGGTGGCGACTCCGGCCTGGTGCGGCTGTTCCACGGCGACGGCGGGCCGGTCGGACGGCCCGGCCCCACACGCGGTGGTCACCAATATCGACAGTGTCGACGCCAGCAGAGCGGCCCGAGTCCAGCGCATGCGCTACAGCCTGCCAGGTCCGGCAGGCGGTTTCAGCCTCGGGTCCGCGCGCGTTCCCATCGGGTCAGGATCGTGCCGTCGGTGTCGAGCAGCAGGTGGCGGGGGTTCATCGGGGTGGGCAGGGCCTTGGGGGACACCGCGATTCGGCCCGCGGTCCCGCCCACCAGCTGCGGGGATACGGTCAGGCACAGCTCGTCCACGGCCCCGGCGGTGAGGAATTGGCCGAACAGTGAGGGCCCGCCCTCGCACAGCACCCGCCGCAGCCCGAGACGCTCCAGTGCAGTGCGGACGGCGGTCACGGTGGATTCGTGCGCGTCGGATTCGATCACCTCGGCCCCCGCGTCGAGGAGCCGCTTCGTGCGGTCGCCGGGCGCGGCGGTGGTGGTGAGGATGATCGGCCGTGCCCCGGTGTCGGTGAACAGCTTGCTCGCCGGATCCAGTGCCGCGGAACCGGTGACGACCGCGATGCGCGGCGGCGTCCCGTCCGGATCGCCGCCGAGCCCCTCCCGGTGCAGCCGCTTGCGCAGTTCCGGATCGGTGTGTGCCGCACCGTAGTTCTCCGCGCGCACGGTCCCGGCCCCGACCAGCACCACGTCGGCCAGATCCCGCAGCAGCCCGAAGACCCGCTTGTCGGCGGGCGTGCCCAGCGCGCCGGAGCGCCCGTCCACGCTGACCGCGCCGTCGATGCTGGTGACGAAGTTGACACGAACGTACGGTGCGGATGGCTCGACCGGATACGCGTACAACTCGACCAGGTCGTCGCGGGTCAGATCTGTGAGCTGAATCGCATTCGGCATACGCTGCATAAGGACCCATCCCACCACGCATCTACGCTGACGCCGTGCAACAACGCCTCGTCGATCGCCACCCGGAGGTTCCGGCAGACCAGCTCGTGGCCCAGATGGTTCCCCCGCCCACCTTCGACGAGGTGAGCTTCGGTTCCTACATCCCGGATCCGAAGGAACCGTCCCAGGCCGCGGCCGTGCTGAAGGCCGAGCTGTTCGCGGATCAGGTGACCAAGCTCCGCAAGGCCGCGGACAAGAAGGGCCTGTTCGGTAAGAAGAAGCCGGTGCGCGGCATCGGCCTGTACCTGGACGGCGGCTTCGGTGTGGGCAAGACCCACCTGCTGGCCTCGATCTTCCACAGCGTGCCGGAGCCCAAGTCCTTCGGCACCTTCGGTGAGGTCACCAATCTGGTTGGCGCGCTGGGCTTCAACAATGCCGTGGAGCGGCTCGCGGGTAACAGCGTGCTGTGCATCGACGAGTTCGAGCTCGACGATCCGGGCGACACCATGCTGGTCTCGCGCCTGCTCACCGAGCTGACCGACCGCGGCGTCTCCGTGGTCGCCACCTCCAATACCCTGCCGGGCCAGCTGGGTGAGGGCCGCTTCGCCGCCCAGGACTTCCTGCGCGAGATCAAGAAGCTGGGCGCGCTGTTCGAGGCCGTCCGCGTCGACGGCCCCGACTACCGGCACCGCGATCTGCCGCCCGCCCCGGAGCCCACCGCTCCCGAGCTGCTGGCCGAGAAGGCCGCCGCCACACCGGGTTCCACGCTCGACGACTTCGACGCGCTGGTGAAGCACCTGAGCACGCTGCACCCGTCCCGCTACGGCGCCCTGATCCACGATGTCTCGGCCGTGTACATGTCGGATGTGCACCCGGTGACCGATCAGGCGGTCGCGCTGCGCATCGTGGTGCTCGCCGACCGTCTGTACGACGCGGGCATCCCGGTCACCATCTCGGGCGCGAAGCTGGATCAGATCTTCACCCAGGAGATGCTGGACGGCGGCTACCGCAAGAAGTACCTGCGCGCGATCTCGCGTCTGCTGGCGCTGTCGCGGTTCGAAGTCCCGGCTCACGCGTAACGCAGGTCCGGCGCACGCGTAGCGCCGGCCTTGGCTCACGTGTAACCGGCAGGTAGGAACCGGTTTCTCTCATAGTTTCCTTAGGTAATAAATTCCGAGGGTCAGTGAAAGCCGGGCCGGATTCGGTTTTCGGCCCCGGAAGGAGATCTACCTTGCGTAACCGTGCTGTCCAAGCTGCCGCGGTGGTCACCATCGCACTGTCCGCGAGCCTCGGGTCGGCGGCGACCGCCCTCGCCGGCGACCCGCCCGCCGCCACCGGCAGCGTGCTCGTCAACACCGACAACCGTGCCCTCGGCCTGACCGGCGTGCTCAACGCCCGGGACGCGGGCGGCTACCGGACCGTCGACGGCCACACTGTGCGCACCGGTCTGGTCTTCCGCACCGGCGACCTGGGCAAGGCCACCGACGCCGACCTGGCCAAGCTGGCGTCGGTGAACGTGGCGTCCATCCACGATCTGCGCACCAGCTACGAGCAGCTGTTCATGGGCGTGGACAAGGTCCCCGCCGGCGCCGCCGAGCACCACGACGACATCATCGGCCAGGCTCCGCCGCAGGTGATGCTCTCTACCCTGGCCGCGGGCACCGACCTGTATCGCGCCTTCATCACCGCGCCGGGCGCGAACGAGGGCTTCGCGAACGTGTTGCGCGACATCGCCTACAACCCGGGCGGCGTGCTGTTCCACTGCACCGCGGGCAAGGACCGCACCGGCTGGACCTCGGCGGTGCTGCTGACCATCCTGGGTGTGGACAAGGACACGGTCCACTACGACTACCTGCTGTCCAACTACTACCGTGGCGCCAAGGACGGCGACATGATGAACGGCGTCACCGCCTCGGCGCTGGATTCGGCCTTCGACCAGGTGAACAAGAGCTACGGCAGCTTCGACGACTACGTGCGCGACGGCCTGAAGCTCTCCGACGCGGACGTCGCGGCGCTGAAGGCGAAACTGCTGGCCTGACAAGGTCGTTCACGATGTGATGGCGAACGCCGGGCGGTTCTTCACCGCCCGGCGTTCGCCTTTGTGATCCACGACAAAGTGGTTGACGGCCCTGTGCCGCACCGATAATGTTCCAGGCCTCATGGGTATCGGTTTCCTGTTCTTGTGATCGCTTCGCCGCGTTGAGCTTTGCTCCGCGTCGAATCCCCTCTCACGCCTATCCGCCTGTCGGCGTTCGATTTTCGCGTGGGCTCCACCCATCCGGCTCCTGCCGAGCCGAGAACAGGAGATCCCTGTGCTTACCGTCCGAACACCTGCCGTCTCCCAGCTGACCCTGTCCGGCGTCACCAAACGCTATGCCGACCGCATCGTGCTGGACGCGGTGAACCTGTCCATAAGGCCCGGTGAGAAGGCCGGCGTGGTCGGCGACAACGGTGCCGGCAAGTCGACCCTGCTGCGGTTCATCGCGGGTCGCGAAGTCCCTGACAACGGCGAGGTCATCGTGCAGTCCCCCGGCGGCATCGGCTACCTGGCCCAGAGTCTGGAGCTGCCGCCCACCGCCACCGTCGGCGCGGCAATCGACCTGGCTCTCAGCGATATTCGCGACCTGGAGGCCCGGATGCGCACCGCCGAGGCCGAATTGGCCACGCCCGGGCCGCTCGGCCGCCGCCTCGAGGCGTACACCGCCCTGGCGGCCCGGTTCGAGGCGCGCGGCGGGTATCAGGCCGATACCCGGGTGGACGCGGCCCTGCACGGGCTCGGGCTGCCCGGCCTGGACCGGAATCGCCTGCTGGGCACGCTGTCCGGCGGTCAGCGCCGCCGCCTGACGCTGGCGGCCACCCTCGCCTCCGCACCGGAATTGCTGCTGCTCGACGAGCCCACCAACGACCTCGACGACAATGCCGTCGAATGGCTCGAGGGGCAGCTGCGGGACCACCCCGGCACCGTGGTGGCAGTGACCCACGATCGCGTCTTCCTCGAACGCATCACCAGCACCGTGCTCGAGGTGGACGCGGGCGCGGTCGCCCGCCACGGCAACGGCTACCGCGGCTACCTCACCGCCAAGGCCGCCCAGCGGCACCGGCAGCAGCTCGAGCACCAGCGCTGGCGCACCGAACTGGCCCGCAACGAGCGACTGGCCGAGTCGAATGTCGTCCGCCTGGAGGCGATTCCGCGCAAGCTCCCGCTCGCGGTCTTCGCCGCCGGTCCCTTCCGAACCCGCAGCCGCGGCCACGGCGCCCAGTCCCGCATCCGCAACGCCAAGGAGCGGGTCTCCCGCCTGACCGCGGATCCGATTGCGCCCCCACCGGATCCGCTCCGCTTCACCGCGGAGATATCCACGACCGACCCCCTCTCAGCCGCCGCCGGACCGACCGGCACCGGAACGACCGGAATTGGATCGACCGAGACCCCACTCGGTGTCATCGGCCCAGGCGGCACTGTGCCGGGCGGCGTCGTACCCGTTGGCATCGCGTCGACCGCTACTGCGTCGAGCGGCACGACGCCAACGGCGTCCGGCGACCGAGTCGGGGTGGTCGCGGCCATGGTAGTACCGCCCCTCGCCGAGGTGAGTTCGGTTGTGGTGGAAGGTCGTTTGCGCATGGGCGGCCTGCGGATCGAGGCCGGTGAACGGTTGCTGGTGACCGGTGCCAATGGCGCGGGCAAGACCACGCTGCTGCGGCTGCTGGCCGGGGAGCTGGTTGCCGAGGCGGGCGAGGTCACGGTGCGCGGCCGGGCCGGGCACCTGCGGCAGGAGGAGTCACCGTGGCCGGCGGAGCTGACGGTGCTGGGTGCGTTCGCTTCCGGGCGGACGGGCTATCCGGACGAGCACGCCGAGGCGCTGCTGGCGCTGGGCTTGTTCCGGCCGGACGACCTGCGCCTGCGCATGGGTGAGCTGTCCTATGGCCAGCGCCGCCGCGTCGAATTGGCGCGGCTGGTCACCGATCCGGTGGATCTGCTGCTGCTCGACGAGCCGACCAACCACCTGTCCCCGGCCCTGGTGGAGGATCTGGAGCAGGCCCTGGAAGGCTACCCCGGTGCGGTGGTGCTGGTGACCCACGATCGCCGGATGCGGCAGCGCTTCGCGGGTCGCCGCCTGGAGCTTCAGAATTCGTGCAGCATGACGTAGTCGTGGTGCAGCTGGTTGCCGACGGTGAAGGTCTTGGTGCCGGCGACGGTGAAGCCGTGTTTGCCGTAGAAGCGCTGGGCGCGCGCGTTCTGCTGGTTCACACCCAGCCACACGGCTTTGCTGCTGCCGGCCCGGGAGTGCTCGAGCGCGCGCCGCATCAGCGCCGCCGAGACGCCGCTGCCGTGCTGGCCGGGCAGCACGTACATCTTGCTGAGCTCGGTCACCGGGCGCAGGGTGATGACCTCCGCCACGGCGGGATCGGCCGGTTCCATGGCATTGAGCAGTGCGTAGCCGACGATCTCGCCGCCGAGTACGGCCTTCAGAACCACACGGCCGGGATCGCCGAGGTACTCCCGGAACCGGTCCGCGGACAGCACCTCCGCGATGAAGGCGGCCATGTCCTCGGGTGCGGATCCGGGCGGGCAGGCCAGCGGAAAGGTCGCGGCGGCGACGACGGCGAGTTCGTCGGCGTCGTCCGCGGTCGCCGGTGTGATGGCTACGGAATCGCTCACCGTTCCAGTCAAGCAGGCTCCGCGGCGGGCTCGGCGGCCGCGGGGGTGGTGTCGGTGCGGCGGTGGAAGACCCGGGCGCAGCCGATCAGTACCACCGCGAAGGCGAGCGGAATCGCGAATCCGGCACGCAGATTGGCGGCGTCGGCGACCGCGCCCACCACCGCGCCGCCGACCAGGGTGCCCGCGTAGTTGAACAGATTGAGCCGCGCGATGAGCGCATCCAGTTCGCGCCCGCTGGTGAGCTGCCCGGCCTCGCTGAAGCACAGCGGCGCGATCACCGGCAATCCGATTCCGGCGACCAGGAATCCGAGGATCGCGGCCACCGGTCCGGGGGCGGTGACCACGATCACCAGGCCGACCGACCCGACCGCCGCGGCCACCCGCACCACCGTGCGTGGCCCGAACCGGCGTACCCACAGGTCGCCGGTGAGGCGGCCGAGCAGCGACGCGCCCTGGTAGGCGGCCAGCGCCAGCGCGGCGGTCGCGGAGGAGGACAGCAGTTCGTCCTTCAGGTACAGCGCCGACCAGTTGCCGACCGCGAGGTCGATGGCGAAGGCGAGGGCGATCACCGCGCCGAAGATCCAGAAGATGCGCATCGGCACCGAGCCGGCCGGTTCGTGTTCGGCCGGACCGGCTTCGGCCTCGTCGGTGCCCAGCAGTCGTGGTCCCGCCGCCAGGCAGCCGATGGCCACCACCGCCGCGGCCACCAGGATCGACGCCTGCAACGGCACTTTCAGCGCCTCGAACGCCGAGACGAACAGCGCGCCGGTGATCGATCCCGCGCTCCAGGCCGCGTAGAACGAGACCAGAATGAATCGGCCATAGCCATGTTGAATGAATACCGCCTGCATATTGGTCCCGGCGTCCACGATGCCGACGGCCACGCCGTACATCCCCAGGGCCACGAAGGCCGCAATGATGTTCGGCGACAGTGCGATCGCCACACCGGAGACCGCGATCAGCGCCAGCCCGATCCGCAGTGCGGTGCGGCTCGACCAGTGCAGCGCGATCCGCTCGGCGGTGATGCTGCCCACACCCGCGAGCAGGGAGATGAGCGCGACGATCGCCACGATCAGCCCGTCGGAGAGTGTGAATTTGTCCTTCAGCTGCGGCAGCTCGGTGAGAATCACGGCCAGGAAGAACCCCTGCAGCGCGAATGCCACCGAGTTCGCGGAGCGCGCCGCGCGCAGTGTCGGATGGAGAGCGCTGAGCTGCGGCTTCGGGGGCTGACTCGGGGGCATTTCGAAAGAGTAGCGGCGGCGGGCGGGTCCGGCATCCCGGGTACGGGTTACGATCCGCGGCGCGCTTGATCACACGCGGCTCGCGGTTGGGTAACAAATCTGGTCGCTTTCGTGTCTTCGGACGCATGCCCTGCGGCACTCTGGAAGTGACGGCTCGGGCTGGTGGTTTCCGATAGGACGGAAGCGGTCCTTCCGTGAGTGTGGTGGCTGGGGTGATCTTGTGAGCACGAGGCGAGTGGAAGTTCCGCGGGAGCGGTCGGTGGCCCTTGCCGACCCGGATCCGCACGCGAATCCTGAGACGGCTGTGGGGGATTCGGTCGTGGACAAGTCTGTGCGCGGGACGGTGGAGAAGTCTGTGCGGGGTGACGCGGACACGGTTGGCCGCAGTGCCGATGGGCGTGGCCATGCGGCGGGGGAGCGGTGCCGGGAAATCGACTGCGCGGACTGCCGCTGGGATGTGCAGCGGCTCAAGTTCTGGCTGCGCGGCCGGCTGCTGGCGGCCGGCGCCGAGGATGTCCAGCTGGATGTCGCTGTCGGTGCGGGCCTCTCGGATGTGCTGTGGCGCAAGGGTGATCGCAGCGGCGTCATCGAGGTGTCCAGTGCGCCACCCGAGTTGGCGCGCGCCCGTGCGGTCACCGCCGAGCTCCGGTCCGCCGGTGGTGGTGAAGTGCTGTGGATCTGCCCGCCGGGTTTCTGGACCGCGCAGCTGCCCGCGCTCGGTCTCGACGACTTCGCCGCCGAGGGCTGCGAGTACCGGGTGGTCGGCGGCCTGCTGTCCTCCGGCCCGGGCGGTGTGGTGTCGGCTCGCCAATCCGCCTGTGAACTACGTGAATTCGTAACGGGCTGGGTGGCCGGAGAGATAGCGTTCGGCTGCCGCGACGAGCACATGGGAGGATGGGCGACGGTGACCGACTGGGAACGCCACACTCGGACACAGGCGGCCGTCATCGCACGGCAGCGCCAGGAACTCATGAATCAGCGCACGGCTCTGGCGTTGGCCCGCAAGGCCACCCGCGACAAGACCAAGCAGCTGTTGCGCATGACCCACCGCCTGGAGCGCGCGGAGCTCGCCGCCCAGCAGCAGGCCGACGATCTGGCCCAGACCCGCCGCAAGATCGCCGACCACAATCGGGTCGACGCCACGCTGCGGCTCACGGTCGCCGGTCAGAAGTCCGCGATCCTGCACTGGCAGCTGATCACCTGGTTCGCGGTGATGGTGATCATCACCTTCATCGCCGCGGGCCTGGTCCTGAAGTAGCCCGCCGAAACCTCACCCAATCGGCCGAGCCCGGCGCATCCACGGGTTCTGCGGTACACCGCTATTTCCCTGGGGGTTTGGGGCGGAGCCCCCGAGCGTTTCTGGAGGGTTCGGGGGCGAAGCCCCTGAGAGCACCGAGAGTGGGCTTCCCCTTTCAACGTATATCGCGGTGGGGGGCTTGCGGCAAGGCCCGGGGGGTGCCGCAGAATCGTCGGCCGACAGGCGATTACCTGCGGAAATCAGGAGGATGGCGATTCATGGCCGATGTGATCATTGCGGGTGCCGGGCCGACGGGACTGATGCTTGCCGCGGAATTGCGGTTGCACGGGGTGGAGGTGCTCGTGCTGGATCGGGACCCGGAGCCGACCAAGGTGGTGCGGGCGATGGGGATGCACGCACGCAGTGTCGAGGTGCTGGATCAGCGCGGTGTGGCGGATCGATTCCTGGCGCTGGGCAAACAGCACGATCCGAGCGCGTTCTTCGCCGGGATCGTGCCCGCGCGGCCGGTGCGCTTGGACACCACGTTTCCGTTCGTGCTGGGTCTGCTGCAGCCGATCACGGATCGCCTGCTGGCCGAGCGCGCGGTCGAGCTGGGCGCGGAGATCCGGCGCGGGTGTGTGGTGGCCGGTCTGAGCCAGGACGTGGACGGGGTGACGGTCGAGCTGGCCGATGGTTCCCGGCTGCGCTCGCGCTACCTGGTCGGCTGTGACGGCGGCCGGTCCACGGTGCGGAAATTGCTCGGCATCGGGTTTCCGGGCGAGCCGGCCCGGCTCGAGACGCTGATGGGCGAGGTGGAGCTGACCACACCGCAGGAGGAGGTGATGGCGCTGGTCACCGAACTGCACAAGACGCATCGGCGCTTCGGTGCGATGCCGCTGGGCAATGGCGTGTACCGGCTGGGCGCCCCCGCCGACGGCGTGGCCGAGGACAGTGACGTCCCGCCCACCCTCGACGAGCTCAAGCGTCAGGTCCGGGCGGTGGCGGGCACCGATTTCGGCGCTCACTCACCCCGATGGCTCTCCCGCTTCGGCGACGCCACCCGCTTGGCCGACAGCTACCGATCGGGCCGCGTCTTCCTGGCGGGTGACGCGGCGCACATCCACCCGCCCAACGGCGGTCAGGGTCTCAACCTCGGCGTCCAGGACGCGTTCAATCTGGGCTGGAAGCTCGCCGCGGCCGTGAACGGCTGGGCCCCGGCCGATCTCCTCGACACCTACGAATCCGAACGCCGCCCGGTGGCCGCCGACGTCCTCGACACCGCCCGCGCCATGAGCGAACTCACCTCCCTCGAACCCGGCCCCCGGGCCCTGCGCCGCCTGCTCACCAACCTGATGGAATTCGAAGAGGTCCACCGGTTCCTGATCGAACGCGTCACCGCCCTCGGCGTCCGCTACGACTTCGGCCCGGGCGACGACCTCCGTGGTCGCCGCCAGCGGGACGTGGCCCTGAAACGCGGCCGCCTCTACGAGCTCATGCACCACGGCCGCGGCCTGCTCCTCGACCAGACCGGCCGGCTGTCGGTCCAGGGCTGGTCCGACCGCGTCGACCGCGTGGTCGACGTCAGCGAGGAACTCGCCGCCCCCGCCCTCCTGCTCCGCCCCGACGGTCACATCGCCTGGTCCGGCTCCGACCAGGAGGACCTACTCGAAGTCCTGCCGCGCTGGTTCGGCACCGCCACAAGCTGATTCGGCGCCATCATGTGTTGATTCGGTGAAGCGGGTCAGCGGGTGAGGCGGAAGGGGGCGCGGTGCCAGTGCCAGTCGTGGCGCAGGACGAGGGCGGCGAGGTCGAGGAGGTCGAGACCGGTATCGGTGCGGTAGGCATCGAGGGCCGACCAGCTCATCGGGCCCGTGGACAGGCGGCTCGTCAGGGTGGACTCGTGGTGGGGATTCACGGTGCGCGACAGCAGTTCCGGGATGCCGTCGCGGCTGCCGGTCCAGGTGAGCCAGCCCCAGCCGCGGGAGAAGGCGTGGGCACGGGAGGCTGCCGCGCGGGCGCGCTGGGGGTGCAGGGCGGTGTGGGCGAGGGGGAGGACGTCGATGAGGACGGTGCGGCCATCGGTGAATCGCGCTGCGGCGGTGGGGTAGTGGACGCGGTCGGCGCCGTCGAGTTCGTAGGTGACGGCGGCGGGAAGCTCGCGGAAGGATTCCACGCGCGGGCTGGCGTCCAGCAGGCGGAGCAGGCGTGCCTGCAGGGCGGTGTCGAAAGTGACTTCGCGGCCGAGCTTTTCGGAGTACATGCGCCCGCGGCCGTCATCGTCGTAGTCGAGGCGTCCGGCCGGGAGGACCGGGAGTTCCTCGGGCCTGCCGTCGCCCCATTCGACGCGCCGCAGCCACGTATTCCACATGTCGTCGGGTGTGTCATCGGATTGCGCCGGGGGCAGCAGATGCCAGCGCCCCTTCTGCTGCCACCCCGCGATGCGCTGAAAGACGAAGCCCGCCAGTCGTTTCGAGTCCTGCAGATCGTGCCCGGCGAGCCGCAGCTTGAGATATGCCCAGTCCTGTGCCGCGATATCGCCGTCGGTGGCATAGGTTTCCGCGAGCAGTGTCCGCACCAGTCGCTCATCACCCCACCCGACGGGATACCGTTCCGCGAACACCCCCAGATCGTGCTGCCCGGTGGCCAGCGTCTGCCGCAGCATGGTGCCCACGGCCCGCGTGTACAGCTGTCGCGCTCGATCCCGCGAAACCCCGAATCGCGCGCCCAGCAGCATGAGGGTCTCCGGACCCTCCCCGTCCAGTCCGAGCCGGCAGGTGATCAGCTCGGCATCGCGTGGCCGATCGGCCACCACCTCGCCGGCCATGGCGGCCAGCACCTCATTGACGTGCTCCAGCCCGAAATCGACTCCCTCGGCCGGGTCGTCGCGCGGTGTGGTGCGCGCGGTGCGTGCATCGCTCGTCGTCAAGGCCCCTACCCGTCTTCGCCAATCGGTTCGACGAGCCTAACGGTGCCCACCGACACACGGCGCACCACGCGCTGAACGGCCGGAATTGCCGTGGAACGGTCAGGATCCGATGACAGCATTCATGATGGTGCCCGCGCTGGTGGCGATGATTCCGCCGATCATCGCTCCGGCCACCATCTTCGGGGAGGCGAGCCCGCCGCCCGACCACTTCTCCCAGGCGAAGCGGCCACCGGCGTAGGTGATGCCCAGGACACCCGACAGCAACACGAACCAGGTGAAGTACCGGACGAGCTTCATGAGCTTGTCCGCTACCGGCGGTGTCTCCGGTGTCGGATTGCCGAGCTGGGCGAGCACGGCGTGCTGGGAAAGCACAGTGTCGTGGAAGGCGCTGAGCAACATGGTCACTCTGACAAGGTTACCGCGAAATCGGGCCGATATGGCTGCGAATGTGCTCGGGATCTACTGCGTGAGAACAACTTTCGCGGCTCAGGCGCTGCGTCTCGTTGTCTGTGTTGAGCGGATGACGGGATTCGAACCCGCGACCCTCACCTTGGCAAGGTGATGCGCTACCAGCTGCGCTACATCCGCATCGCTTCCATCCGGCCCGTCTCGGCCCGTCCGGCTGCGAGAGAGAACACTAGCCCACCCGCCCCGCATTTCCAAAACGCCTGGCAAACCCTGAGTTGCCCCGGCGTGCCGCTGGGGCGGGGTTGTGTTCCGGTTGTGGCGCGGCGGCTATTTGGGGGAGTCCTCGTTCATGGGCACGATGGCGGAGACGAGGGTCGCGTCTCCGATCTTGGTGGTGATGACCAGCTGCGGGGACCAGGTGCGTCTGGTGGCGTCGGGATGCTGTTCGGTGACGACCATGATGTGCTGGCCGTCGAAGGGGCCGGGCATGATCTGCACGCAGTAGGTGGTTCCTACCGGGATGCTGTCGATGCCGGCCTGGATCTGGTCGACGGTCGGCGTAGGTGCGTCCGGCGCGAACATCTCACGGACCGCCTTGCCCGAGCGGTCGACGTAGTAGCGGTTCTGCAGCGCGAGAATGGCATCCGGGCCGGACTTGGTACTGCCGGGCCCGTTACCGCGGACATTGCCGCCCTTCACCTCATTGGGGCAGAGGTTGGCGGGCAGGCCCGACGCGGGTTGGTCGACGGGTGAGGCTGCGGCGGGCTTGGATGTGGCGGGTGTGGCCTGAGGCGTCGCGAGATGGGATTTCGCGGGTGCGTCGCCTCCGGTGACCTTGGCGATCTGGACCGCGATCGCCGCCGTCACCGCGAGGACGGCGAGCAGGCCGAGCAGGGGGACGGCCCACTGGCCGCCGTTCAGCGTGGGGAGTGCGAATCTCGGTCGCTGCCTGGTCGGCCGCGCGGCCCGCTTCAGGGGGCGGCGGGCGGTCGGGTAGCCCGGCGGGGGATCGTCGGTCGCGGCACCGTGCCTTGCCGGGTCGTAGGCGCTGAGCGCCCGTGGCTGATCTCCTGCCCGGGCGCGGCCCAGCCGGGCGTGGGCGGCGCTCGGCTGCCGGGTGCCCAATGGGTCGCCGATCGACCGAGCGTGGGACGAGCCGGAGGCCGCCCGGGTGCCCTGCCCGCTGTACTCCGACACGGCGGCGGCCCAGCCGGTCGCCTGCTGGGGATTCGATTCCGCGGACCGCGGCTCGTAGTACTCGTCCTCGTCGTCGAAATCGTCGTACTCGTCGTCGAAATCGTCGGCTTCGAACTCGTCAGTACCGGCCGCGTAGTTCTCGTGGCGGGCCGCGCTGACCCTGCGGTCGCCGGACTGCTCCGGATACTCGCCGTATCCGGCGCGTCCCGGCCCGGCCGCACCGGTGATCCAGTCCGACCAGCTGCCCGTGTACGCCTGCGCGCCCTCGTGCAGCGGGGTGGGCGGCTCCGATTCCGTTGTCCGCGACTCCGATTCGGTGGTGCTCATGGCGTCGCCCGCGGGCTGAGGTCGGGGATCAGTGGCGCCCCGCTGGTGGTGGGTGTGGTCGGGGCGGGGGAGAAGCTCAGTACCGGGACGCCGCTGCTGGGCGTGCCGGTGTCGGTGCCGCCGCCGAGCGGGAACTGCCCGTTGGGTGCGACGCTGGTGAGCGTCGTCGAGGTGCCCGCGAAATCCATTCCCAGCATGGGTTTGTCGCTGCCACCGCTCGGGACGGCGCCCGGGGTGGCGGCGCCGGACAGGTCGTGGGCGACGGCCGCGAACCATTGGCCGACCCAGTCGGTCGGGCTCTCGCCGAATCCCGCGCCCTGGGCGTGGGTGTAGTCGTGCTTCTGAGCGGTGTCCCAATACCGCACCCAGGTGGTGATGTCGAGCAGATCCTTGTTGTCGGTGACGTTCTGGGTGACGGCCGTGAATGCCTGGGTGGTGAGCCGGCTGATGGTGGTGGGCGGCACCAGGTTGGTGACCGCGCCGACCAGCTTGGCCCCGAACACCGCGAGCCCGGCGAGGGGGTTGGCCAGTCCGGCGGTGGCGATCTCGGTGATATTGGCCGGGGTCAGGATGTCCTTCACCACGGCCACAATGGAATTGATGGCGATGGTGCCGACCTTGAGCAGCGCCTGGAATGCGCCCGGGACGTCGACCTGGTTGTTCGGGTTGGAGGCGTCGGCGATGCGCTGCGAGATCGACTTCTGCGGCTGGTACGACAGATCCGACAGCGAGTTGCCGGACACGTCGTTGTTCACCACCGAGGTGGCGGTCTTGATCGAGGTGTAGGCCAGCGCCTCCGCGATGGATTTCAGCGACCCGATCGGATCACCGGCCGAAATCTCCACCTGCCCGGCGATATTAGCGACGGTCCGCACCAGCGGCGCACCCACCGGGGTATCGCAGGCCAGATCGCCCTCGGTGCAGAATTCGGCGACCCGCCCGACCAGGGTGCCGAAGTTCTCGAGGGTGGCGCTGTCGGGGGCGATGCCCGCCCCGGACGCGGTCTTGGTGGCGGGCGGATCCCCCAGTGCCGCTACCGATTTGCCGTCCGTGCCGGGTGCGGCGGTGGGCAGCTTCTGATCCGGCTTGCCCGGGAACAGCGGCGCGTTGGCATTGCGGTTGGGATCGCCGAACAGCGCGACGGCCGCGATCCGGTCGGCCGGGACGGTGCCCTGGCCCGCGCCGACCTCCTGCGCGAACTGCGCGGCCACATGCGCGCCCTGCGAGTATCCGGCGATGGCGAGCTTCGTGCTGGGGCAGCGGTCGGTGACCTGTTTGGCCATGGACCGCAGCCGGTCCAGGCCGCCGGTGACGGACTGGCTGTAGGTGGTGGTGGACACCGACACCGCGCCGCCGAAGGACGCCTCGTAGGGCACGTAGGCCCGGTCCACCAGTCCGGCGTCGCTGGCGGCGGCCATCATGGGCCGGAAGACCTCCGACAGCATGCCGGTGTCGGTGGTGACGGCGGCGTCGGGGGAGGATTCGCCGGTGCCCTGGACGCCGAGCGCGAACAGCGCCGGGCATTTGTCGATGGGGACCGTGGTGTCCGGCGGCCCGCCCCGGGCTTCCGCCGTATTCAGCACAGCAGGCCCGACGGCGGCCGTCGCCACGATGCAGACGGCCGCGGTCAAGAGTGCCGGACGCCGAAACCCCACGCTGGACAGCAGTTTTCGATGCACGTCGCACCTCGTTCAGGTTATGGACTGGCTGATTCCGCGCCGTGCTGCGCGCGTTCGGTGATCCGCGCCCCGGCAATGCGCGCCGCGGTGAGGATCTGCTCGGCCAGAAGCCGAACCGGTTGCGGGGGAGTGCGAGTGGGATCCCCGTCGTCCACCGGTGAGCCACCGGCGGCGGGATCCCATTCCGCCATTTCGTAGGGTTCGAGGGCGCGCCACTGCTCGAGCCAGCCCAGCCGCCAGGTGCGGGCGCCGAGCGCGACGGCCAGGCCCTCCATCTCCTCGCGCCGCTGCGCGACCGGAATCGGCAGCGGCCGAGCCGAATCCGATACGGTCACCACGCCGACCACCTGGCTGCCGGCGGGCGTGGCCCGGGCCTGATGCGCCAGCAGCGCCCGATGCAGGGCATTCACCCCGCGCAGATGACTGCGCCCGACGAGCACCACCAGCGGCGAGTCCAGATCTCCCGCCGGCCCGATCCGCGCGGGCCACCGCTGCCCCGCGTCCCCCGCCCAGCTGAGACTGGCCGCGAGACTGCTGACCCCCGCACCGCCGTGCACACCCACCAGCCACACCAGTGGCGGCCGCGGCGGCCGATTCGGCACCGCTCGATGCCACATCGGCACGGGAGGAGCCGCTGGTGCGGGGTACCCGGGTCGAGGCGCATCGGAGTGTCCCGGTGCGGGTGAGGCGACAGGCCCTGGTTCGGGTGTGTCGGAACGTTCTGTGCCGCTACGCCATTCGCCGCCGCCCAATGGTTGCCATGCGGCGCTCGGCATAGACGGCCGACCAGAGGTTGTCTCGTCGCCATCGACGGGACTGTGGGCGGTGTGCGCTGCTGGACCCGAGTTGTCGGTGGCGCGCGGTGCCGGGGTGTGGGCATCATGCGATGCCGGGGTGTGGGCGGGGTGCGGTGCTGGGTCTGGGGACTGCGAGGCGCGGCGTGGGTCGTGGAGCGTGGTCATCGCAGCGCTCCGAGAAGGGTGAGGTAGGCGTCGCGGGTGGGTGCCGTGAGATGGTGCCAGGTGATGGGGCCGCCGGTGGCGAGGTGGAGGTCGAAGGGAATCGGGACCACGGCGCGAACCCAGGAACCGAGGTGAGTGCGCACATGGTCGAGAACCGCTGCGGCCGAGCCGGGTACCTGTTCGGTGAGGACGATGACAGCGTCGCCGACGACGAATTCGCTGAAGTTCTCGTCCAGCCAGGTGAGGGCGGGCTGGAGGCGGTTGATGGCGTCGGGGCGTGCGGCCACGGTGATCACCAGCCCGACCCGGGGGTCCGCCAGCAGCGGGGCGGCCAGCCGGCTCGTGACCGGTGCGCCCGCATCGAAAACCCCCAGCAGTCCCGCGTTTTCGAGATGCCGCGCGACCGACACCAGGGATTCCCTGCGCGGCAACGGATCCGGCGTCCGCCCCAGCACCCGCACCCCGGTCGACGTCTGCCCCGAGCACGCCCCGACACTCGATGCCAGCCCCGGATACGGTGTGCCGAGCCACTTCTGCACGCTCCCCACCGGAGCCGCCGCATCACACCCGCGCAGCGCCACGTCCCCGCCCCCGAGCGTCGCGTCCACCACCACCGGCCACACCTCGCCGTCACTGTCCACGGCCGCCGCCGCGGCCAGCCCCAGCGCCGTCGTACTGGCTCCTGACGCCCCCGACCCGCCCAGAACCAGCACCGGTGGCAAGGCGGCCCGAACCAGCCGCCCCTGCCCGCCCCGCAATGGCACGCCATCGGTGGGCGAACCGGCGGGCCCGGGCTGCATCAGCCCACTGAGCCCCGAATCCCCTTCGCCCCCAGCCGCACTCGCCCGCACCGCCTCCACCAGCCGCGCCTCCACCTCCGCACTCGTGTGCGGGTGTTCGAGACCGGGCCGGGGTGTGGGGGTTGCGGGGGGACCGGGGGGAGTGGAGCGGAGCCGGTCGTCGATGTCGACCATGGCTCACCGGCTTCCGGCGACGATGGAGGTGATGCGGACCTGGCCGTCACGGGCGGCGGTGGTGATGACCTGCTGCCAGGAGGTCTGGCTGCCGTCCGGGTGTTTCTCGTCGACGGTGACGTTCCAGCGGTCGGCGTCCGCGCCGGTGATGGTGACGCAGTGCTTGGTGCCGGCCGGGGTGGCCGAAATCGCGTCGCGGGTGGCCTGTTCCGGGGCGACGCGGGCATCCGGGGTGAGCAGGGCGCGCACCGCGCCCACGTCGCGCAGCACGTACCAGGCGTATTCGAGGTGCATGATGACGCCGGGCCCACTGAGGAGGTCGCCGGCGGTGTCGCCGCTCACCCGCTGCGGCGTACTGACTTCCTGGCACCAGGCGACCAGCCCCGGCTGATTCCCGCCGGACGTGCTCGTGCCCGCCGCACTGGTCGCCGGAACCGCCTGTGGCGCCGGTGAATCGCCCGGCTTGAGCGCCAGCCACCCGGCCACCGCCACCAGCGCCAGCGCCAGCGAAACTCCGGCAATCGCGAGCGCCCGATTGCGGATCCGCAACCGCCGCTGCGTCTGCTCCGCCCGCCGCCGCGCCTCGGACACCAGCGACGCCATCGGATCCTCGGCCCGCAACTCGTCCGCCCGAACCGACTGCCGCCCCGCCTCACTCGCCGCCGGCACCGCCCCCTCCGTCAGCCACGAGGCCCACCCCGGCGCCTCCGCCTCCACCGTCCCCACCGGCTTCCCAGCGCCCGGAGCCAGCACCGGCATCACCGGCCGCCTCCCACTCACATTCCCGCCGCCCCCATCCCGCTCTGCCGAGAACCCCTCCCACTCCTCCGCAGCCCGATGCCGCCCCGCCCCACCTCGACCGTCCATACCTTCACTCCCAACCCGACCCACGCCACCCTCACCCGAAACCCCGTCGACGTCACTTTCGACCCGGGGGGTGCCGAATTCGGTCCTGCGAGTGCCGCTTTGGGTCTGGGATGTGCCGTTATTGGCTTGGGGCGCGGCGCTTTCGGCCTGGGCCGCGCGGTCTTCGGTCCGGGCCGTGGCGGATGCCTGGACGGCGGGATCGGGGTCGAGGGCGAGGAAGTCGTGGGCGCGGTCGGTTCGGGTCAGGTCGGGGTGCGGGGGTGGGGAGCTGGCGGGAGGTAAGTGGCCTGGGGTGGAGTCGGAGGCGTTGGTGTCTGGAGTCACGGCGTTGCCCGTGCCGTTCCGGTCACGCACCCGGCGGGGCGGGTTGCAGGGCGGCCATGAAGGCTTCGGGGGTGAGCGGGGGCATCTGCGCCACGGCGGCGCGGAACGAGTCGACCTGCGCGTTCACGCCGTCCACCACCTGCTCGACCGCAGGCGCGGCCTGCGGCGCCACCGCGGCCACCTGCTGGCCGATCCCGGTAGCCGCCTGCTCCACCACCGGCGCGACCTGTTGCTCGACCGTGGTGGCGACCTGCTGCGCGACCGGCGCGACCTGCTGTTCAAACGCGGTGGCAACTTGCTGCGCGACCGGCGCGACTTGGTGCTCGACCGTGGTGGCAACTTGCTGCGCCACCGGCATGACCTGCTGCTCGACGGTCGTGGCGACCTGCTGCACCACGGGCGCGGCCACCTGCGCGATCGGCGCGGGCAACCCGGCGACCGCCGAAACCGGCCGCACCCCGGGCAACCCCGTCACCGGATCCGAAACCGGCACCTGCGCAGCGGTATCGATCAAAGCCGGGGGAGCAGGAGGTGCTGGCTGCGTCGCATCGCCGCTGCTGAGTGCACCTGCGCCGAGGGCAGCGAGTGCGCCGCCGCCGACTACCAATGGGACGCTGACGAGTCCGCCGAGCGAGCCGCCGCCGACACAACCCGCGATGCCACCGACGATTGCGCCCGCAGGCGCTCCAACCCCGGCAGTTGGAACACCGGCGATAGCCGCACCGGCCAGCGCTCCGACTACCGCGCCAACGCCGCAGCCGATCGGCGCCAGCACTGCTGGCGCGGCCACGCCAACCGTGCCCGCGCCGAGAAGCGCACCCATCGAGCTCGAGGCCGCCATTCGGTCGGAATCGTCTCGCGAGAAACCCATTCGGTCGTAAGCGGCCGCGATCTGCCACTCCGCCATATCGAGATACGCCTGGGCCTTGTCGCGAGTTTTGGTGTCGATCCAGTCCGGCAGCTCGACGCCGCCCGTGCCCACTCGCAGCTTGTGCGGGTCCGCAGACATCACTTCAGGCGCATTCGCGGCGGGCTGACCAGGCTGGGTGTCCTGCGGTTCAGTCGGCTGGACCTGTGGCTGGGTCTGCGGCTGAATGATGGTGTCCTGCTGCGGCGTTGTCTGCTGCTTCGGCCGGGGACGGTTCGGGGGCGCGATCGGCGGATCCGGGATGTAATCCGCCGGGCTGGGTGAGGAATTCGCGGGCGGCTGTTGCGGCTGGGTGCTTAAGCCCGGTTGCCCGTCGCCGGGTACGGCGAGGCCCGGCTGGCCCGGGGCCGCGCCGGCGACGCCCTGGCCGGCCACCAGCGCGATGGGCAGCATCGACAACAGGATCGAAGTTCGTGTGGTCTTCATGTCCCCAATTCCCCTTCCCCGAATGGACAGCACCGGGCGCACGGCCCGAATCCCCCGGATGCCATGGCATTCCGCACCCCTGGCCGACTACACAGGTGGCCCACCGGAACCAGGTCCCGGTGATCCATCATGAACCCCACCACCTGCGATGATCATGTTGCGGCCCTGATCTTACCCGGATCGTGGGCCCCCACAACCGGTTCCGTTACAGGAGTGACGAATTGTTAAACCGAGCCGAGCAACACTCGTAGATCAGCGGCAGGCACTCGTAGGATCACGACACCGTCGCCCGCCCGCGCGTCATCCGAACCGGCTTCACCGCAACACTTCTCGGCCACCCCCAGGTCTACTCGGAGGAATCCTCATGCGCGCCAAGTCAGCACACTACGCGCAAACTTTCGCCGCCGCGGCTGCGACCCTGCTCGCCTCCGCGGTCGTGCTCAGCGTCGCCGCCTGCGGAGTCAGTGATCAGAGCGCCGTGAAAACGACTACCGCACCGGTCGATCCGGCCCGCGCGCCCGCCGACGTGCACTGGGAGAACTACCAGGGAGTCCAGCTCCCCATCGGCAGTCACGATGGTCCCAGCAAACTCGGCACCACCGCCGCGGGCTTCTCGCACACCCCGCAGGGCGCGGCGCTGGCCGCCATCAATCACAGCACCCGGCTGTCACTGGCCCCGGACGGCGCATGGCCGCAGGTGGCGGCCATTTCGCTGATTCCGGGTCCAGCCAAGGACTCCTGGGTACTGGCCCGCGCGCAGGTCTCGATCACCGCCCCCGCCAATCCGGTGGTGGCCCCGCGCATCACGGCCTACAGGCTCACCGCCTACACCCCCGTCCGCGCCGACCTCACCGTCTATGCCACTTACTCCGACGCCAGCGTCACCGCGACCGCCGAGACCGTGCTCTGGGCGTCCGAGGATTGGCGGCTGCTCCTCGCGGACCCCGCCGCCAAAACCCAGACCGTGCAATCGGTTCCCAGCGTCCCCGCGGACGCGGTCAAGCTGGAACCCCCGAAATAGTGGCTACCCGACCAGCTTCAACCCCATCACGCACGCCACGATCCCACCCAGCAACAGCAGCTTGACCGCACTGACCGCGGTCCCGCCGGTAGCCATGGAATAGACGACGGTCAACACCGCCCCGATCCCCACCCACACGGCGTAGGCCGTCCCTACGGGCAGCCCCCGCATGGCATAGGCCAGCCCCGCCATACTGACCACCAGCGCCACCCCGAACACCACCGTCGGCCCGAGCCGGGTGAACCCCTCCGACTTCCCGAGCGCGGTGGCCCACACGGCCTCGAAAACCCCGGACGCGACCAACACCAGCCACGACATGACAACCTCCGAAGGCCGTCTTGTCGCACACCGGGTACGGCTCCCTCGTCCGGGCCCCGAGTCGGGGGGCTATCTACACGATGGCAAATATTCAGCGACCAGGGCAAATTCCCGGCCGGTGATCTCCGCCTCCATCCGCCGAGATCACCAGCTGCATCTCATCGCCAGATCCCACCACCGAGGAATCGATCCCACTGCTCACCGGAGAAGACGAGCACCGGCCCGCCCGGATCCTTCGAATCGCGCACCCCGACGAGCCCGGCATCGTCGGCGAAGGCGATCTCGACACATTCCGAAGCGTTCGGGGACTTGCTGGATTTGAACCATTGGGCGTTGGAAAGATCGAAGCTCACGCCGTGCACTCCTTCGCGATGCGCCACACCAGATCGCGGCTGGCGTCCTCACTCAACGCTACCTGCCGGAGAGTGTCGATGGCCCGCCGATGCCGTGCGATGACCTCCCGCTGTTCGAGATAGATCGCGCCTTCATAGCCTTCGATGTAGACGACCGGCGGCTCGACCAATCTGTTTGTGAGTGGCGGGAATTCGAGCAGCGTGAATGACCGCACCACCAGACCGCAGTTGTTTTCGGTGGCGGCTGGGACCACTCGAATCGATACGTTCTCGCGCTCGCCGGCCTCACTGAGCCGCCGCAGCTGTGCGGCCATGACGGACGGCCCGCCAGGGCGATGTCGCAGCACCGCCTCCGACAGCAGCGCGTCGAGCCGGAAGTCGTCCTGTTCGAGCCGCGCCTGCCGCCGGGCGGAGAACTCGAGGCGGCGCTCGATATCGACGGCGGACAGTTCCAGCTCGGCGAAGCTGATGAGGGTTCGGCGGTACTCAGCGGTCTGTAACAGGCCCGGTACCAGCGAAAGTTGATGTGATGTCAGGTGATCCGCCGCTTCCTCCAGTCTCAGGTAGTGATCGAAGTGCGCATCCAGCTGATCGCTGTAGGCCCGCCACCAGCCGGCGGTGCCGCCCTGCGCCTTCATGATGAGATCCTGTTGCTTGACCTCCTCCCACAACCGCAGCACCTCGTCCCGTTTCGGGCTCGGATTGGGGACGCCGTAGAACTCGAGTAGGTCCCTGATCTGTGCTGTGCACATCTTGACCCGCTGGCCGTCCTCCAGTCGTCCGACGCTCTGGGGTGACATCTCGATATGCCGACCGGCCGCGAGTTGCCCCTTTCCGGCCTGAAGGCGAAAGCTTCGGAGCGCACGTCCAAATGCCCTGCGGGGCAATGTCGATCCCGCCATTTCGTTAGCCTCTCTATCTGGGAAGCTCCGTACTGGAATAGCCCTCGGTGGATGTCCAACGAATCGGAATGAATTGCACGATTCGATGGTGTCAATTCGTCCCGCGCAGTGTCTACTGAATACGGCGCGCCACACCGAATCTCGAAGAATTCCTCGCAAAAGGGAGTCCGAAATGCCCTGGGACGCATGGGCGCTGCTGTCCATCATCGTGGTCTGCACCGCCATTACCGCCCGCACCGCGTGGGACTCGTACCGCCTCGGCCGCGAGTCCCGCCCCACCACCCTCCGCCTGCCCCTGTCCACTGGCGGCCACCTCGACATCCCTTGTCCACCCGGCCATCCCACCGGCCGCCACCGCCCCCACACGACCAGGTGACTCTATGACCCCCGCCGAGATCGCCGTCCTCGCCACCCTCCACCCCGACCACACCCTTACCGCTCCGCAGATCCAGCAATCTGCCGCTCTGACCAGCTGGCGCACACGAAATGCCCTCTCCCGCCTGGAATCCCGGGGCCTCATCACTCCTAGTCGCCCGCGTGGCCGCTACCGCATCACGCCGCGCGGCCGAGCTGCCCTCGTCGCCAAGGCCCGCCGCTTCGCCTGACCCGGCTCGTCTCGGGCGAGGCAGGAAGGGATGAGTCGATTCCCCGGGCCGG
Organism: Nocardia sp. NPDC051981; assembly: GCF_040680715.1. NCBI lineage: Bacteria > Bacillati > Actinomycetota > Actinomycetes > Mycobacteriales > Nocardiaceae > Nocardia > Nocardia sp. NPDC051981. The sequence continues at coordinate 141,668 of NZ_JBFAXK010000017.1, forward strand.
GTGGCAGCGTCGGCCCGGCGGGGCGGCCAGGGTCTGTTGGTCACCGATCGCAGTGCTGTGAATGAACGGCGGCGGTGCCCAGGTCGAAGACCTGCGAAGCACATAATGGCTGTGCCGTATCGGCGATGTCGAATATTGGGCATAGAAATGCCTTGTGCTGTAGTGCATTCGGCGGCAGCCCGGCGTTGAGAGCTATCTCGGCGGGTAGGTTGCTCGATCCGGCCACGGAGAGGAAGCCTGTAATAATGCCGTCATGCGCGTACTGATGCCGCTCCCCGACAGCGATTTCGATGTCACCGAGGTGGCGGTGCCCTGGCGGATTCTCACCGACGCCGGACACCAGGTGGTATTCGCGACCGAGCGTGCCGGCACCGTTCCCCACGCCGATCCACGGCTGCTGACCGGAGTGCTGTTCGGGCAGTTGGGGGCCGAGGACGAGCCGAAGCAGTACTACCAGCAACTCACCGAATCTCCCGAATTTCGGGCGACGGTGTCCTGGTCCGACCTCGAGGTCGAGGAATACGACGGACTCATTCTGCCCGGTGGCCACGCACCCCGCATGCGGCAGTACCTCGGTTCCGACCTGCTACAACAACAGGTCGCCCGGTTCTGGGCATTGGAGCGTCGTCCGGTCGGCGCGATCTGCCACGGAGTACTGGTGCTGGCCCGCGCCAACGACCCGTCTACCGGCCGTAGTGTGCTGGCCGACCGCAGCACCACCTGCCTACCGAAATATATGGAGCGCACCGCCTACTTTCTCACCGCTTGGCGCTTGGGCCGCTATTACCGCACCTACCCCGCCTACGTCGAGGACGAGGTTCGCGGCGCCCTCGTCCATCCCGACAGCCAATTCCGAAGGGGGCCAATCGAACTAGTTCGACGCGGCACTGCCACCGACGACAACCCCGCGTTCGTGGTCCTGGATGGCAATTACCTGTCCGCCCGATGGCCGGGTGACGCCTACCTTTTCGCTCGCCGCTACCTCGACCTGCTTGCCGCGGCTGCACCTTAACCAACCCGGGCGTCGTAGGGTGCGGTGATGGCCTATGTGCGTACCGTGAAGACCGCTTCGGGGGCGATCGCGGTGCAGATCGTGGTGGTGCCAGGTCATTTCATGGTGGCGAGGTTGTGCCAGAGGTGTCTGAGGCTGTCGGTGCCGCCGAAGAGGGTGGTGAAGTTGGTGGAGTCGATGAGCAGGATGTCGCCGGCGCGCGGGCCGGCGGGCGGCATCCAGATCAAGGTATTGAATTCGGTGTTTCCGGCGCTGGTGAAGGGATGCGGTCGGTGGGGGTCGACGCGCTGGCTGGCCAGCACGCGGAGTGAGTCGCTTTCGGGCGCGGTGAGTTCGTAGTGCGGCAGATGGGGGTGGAAGTTGAATGTGGTGACCTGGTCGAGGAGTTGGGGTGTGTCCAGGTCGCGGAACGCGGTGACGGGGGCGATCTGATCGGTGCCTTCGACGACTGCCGGGCGTAGGCCCCAGATGTTGTGCACCGGCACGTCGAGCGCTTTCATCAGCGAGCGCGTGTACTGACCGAATCGCTGCTGGCGGGGCACGAGCGGATCGCCGTGATGTTCGTATTCGATCTGTCGCTGCGCGTTGTCGTCGGTGAAGCCGACGTCGTGGTGTGGCGCCAGCAGCAGGCAGGTGCCTTCCCGTTGCAGCCACTCACGAATGGCGTCGATCTCCTCGGGCGCGGCCTGCTGTTCGGCGAGGACATGGTCGAGCCCGAACACCATCAGGGTGTCGGTGTCGGCCAGGATGCGTTCGTCGATGGGCAGGAAGTAGCCGGCCTGATCGATGCGCTGGAAGACCGCGACGGGATGGCCGGTGGCCTGCCCGGCCAGCTGTTGGAAGTCCAGTGTCGAACGGTGGAACAGCTCGAGGGTGCCGGCGATACCTTGCAGGAAATGGTCCTTGTCATAGTCGGGGGTCTCGTAGGCCGGCCAGGTGACGTTGCGGACCTCGGTCATCGTGGAGAAGCGGTTGTAGATTTCGGCGGGGTCGCGTTGGGCTTCCCAGGGGTAGCTCCACGTCCAGTAGATGCTGACCCGCCGCCGCCCGTCGGCCATGCGCGGAATGTGGCTCTGGTTGTAGGTGCGTGCCGTCGGCAGGCTGCTCATGAGGTCACCTCTCGGTTTCGAGCGTGGCCAGGTAGCGCAGGGCGCTGATACCGGGCAGGAAGAAGTACGCTCCGCCTTTGAGAGTGGTGAAGGCGGGCAGGCCCTTGAACACCTTTCGGATCGGGCGCTTGGGGATGGTGAATTCCAGGGTGCCGTCCTGGGCGCCGCAAATCGGGTCGTGCTCATTGCCGAGTTCGTGGAATGCCTTGTCGTTGATCCAGACGTTCTGGGCGAACTCGAACTGTCGAACCAGGCTGGCGCAGATGATGAACGCGGCGATGCCCCGATCCGCACCGTCGTCGGGCGCGTCCTCGGGCAGCGCCGGCCCGTAGGTGGCGCCGCGGCGAATCATCCTGCGCCGGTTCATGTTCACCGCGGTGTCGCGCGGGTTGAGTCGGCGCGCGTGCGAGCCGAGCGGCACCGCATAACCGTGCGGGTCCATTTCTTTGTAGTTGAAGTCGTTGTTGCGCATAGGATCTGCACCGAGCTCGGGATCGTCGTGGTCCGGTGACAGCACGAGCGGCGCGCCGCTGCGCCACCGGCCCATGATTTTGGCGGCAAGGAGCTCCTGCCCGTCCGGCGTGTCGGCGTTCTCCCGCAGGAAATCCCGGAATGCACCCACGTGTTCTTGCAGCCGCCGGTAGGCCATGTAGCTGCCGTTGCGGGACAAGACCTCCGGCTGCGGCAGCCCATGGGGCGGCCCGTCCTCGTCGGGGTAGCCCAGGATGAATTCACCGGGTTGCAGCGGCGCGCCCGAGCCCGGGGTCGGTTCTTCCCCCGATCCTTCGATCACCGGCTGGGACAGGCGATCTCGAAACCCGAAGTGGTCGTGGGCGTAATTGAACGGCGGTGTCGCGTTCAAATCCAGAAACGACAACACACGCACACCCGGACAGCCGGCCACCAGTTTCTCGTGTTCGGCCGTGCAGCGCTGGCGTTCTTCCTCGGTGCGGGCGAACAGGATTGCGATGGCATGCAGGTCGCCGCCGGCGAGTCCGCCCACCCAGTTGTCGGGATGATTGGCGCCCGTGTCGCCCAGGATGTCGGCCCGGGCGGCCATGCCCTCGCGGAATTCGTCGGGAAAAGTGGCAAGCGCTTGGTCTGGAACCCCGAGCGCCCGCAACCCATTCCAGGTGAATGCCAGCGTGACCCACCGCTGCGAACTGTCCATCGTGGCGCGCACGTCGGCAGCCGACTGCACCCGGTCCAGCAGCGGCGTCAACCAGGCCCGGCCCCCGGCGGGGTCGTCGAAGGACAGGAACTCATAGCGGCCGGTCACCGCCGGGGTGCGGGTCAGCAGGATGTGCTGAATATCCTCGAGTTCGAGCATGGCCGCGGGCTACTGCATCTGATCGAGCATGTCGGAGAACGCCGCCTTCGCCCGCAGCGCCTTCTTGATCTCGTCAGCGGTGGCGTAGGGGTACTCACCGTACTCGAGGAAGCTCGGAAACTGGTGTTTGCGAACGAATTCCACGAATGACTCCGGATTTTCCTTCCAGTCCTCCGGGAATCCCTCGAGGTTCGTGAAGACCGTGTCGATACCGGTCTGCGAGAACAGCGTCACGGCGTCTTCGGTGTACTTGTCGAAATCGGTATCGAAGATGCCCTGATACTGGAAGTACAGTCCGAATCCGACGTCGAACAGCAGCCACCGCAAATAGTGCAGCCGGAGCGGTGCCAATACGTCCGGGCTTGCGGCCACCGCGTCCTGGATCCGCTGGCCGTGGGCGCGGATGGCCTCTTCCCGGCCGGGCTTCACCTTCGCGATGATCGAGAACCCGTAACAGGCCGGGGTTCGTGGAAAGGTGGGACCGTATCTGCCGCGTTGCAGTTCGAAGTAGCCCTCCTTGGGAATGGCCAGCGCTGCTGGTTTACTCCAGTCCTGATCGGCGGATGGCATGTGTCCACACCTTTCGCAGTAAGTCCACCTATTGAGACCGTGTCGTAACCTGTATTCGGCACCGAATACGGATGCCGAGAATCGGCTGAGGCCAGGGCTGGAAATTGTTGTCGATTTGTTAGGCTGCCCGACCGTGATACACGGTGGCGATACCGCCGAATTTCCGGGGCAGGCAACCCATTCTGGCAGGATGACCCTATGCCGACTCCGTCGCAACAGAGCAAGCCTGCGCCACCTCTGGGTCAACTGTCAACGCCGCGCGCCGCCGCTCTGGCCGGGGTGCTCTTCGCGATATTGCTCATTACGACGATGGTTCTGATTCGCATCCAAATGCCCGACCACGTCGAGGATTCGGCGCAATGGCTGCAGAGCAGGCGCGGCGCGCTCACCACGGCGACCGTGCTGATGCCATTCGCCGGAATCAGCTTCCTGTGGTTCATCGGCGTCGTCCGCGACGGGTTCGGACGCCATGAAGACCGGTTCTTCCTGACGGTATTCCTGTGCAGCGGACTGCTCTTCGTCGCGATGATGTTCGTCGCGACCGCCGGTATCGCCGGTCTTGTGACGAGCAACAACAGCGTCACCGATCCGGCCGCCCGCACCGAGGTGATCAGCTTCGCCAGGATGATGGTGATCTCGGCGAGCCAAACCTACGCACTGCGGATGGCCGCGGTGTTCATGATCTCGCTCGCGACGATTTGGTTGAAGACCAGGCTGATGCCCCGCTGGCTCGTCGCTCTCAGCTACCTGGCCGCCCTGGTGCTGCTGATCGGCAGCGAGATGAGCCGGTGGCTCACCCTGGTGTTTCCGGTCTGGGTGCTCGTGGTCAGCTGCTTGCTCCTGGCCCGCGCCGGACTGATCGGCGAGCGGCGCGACGAGGGCGATCGGTCCCGGAGGCTTTCGTGAACGAGCCGTCTTCGCCACGTTCGCCTGATCTGGAGTTGGTCTACTTCGCGGTGGCGGACCGGCACCTGCAATACGAAAATCTGCTCTGGCAGGTGCCTGCGCTCAGTCTGACCGCTCAGGCCTTCCTGTTCAGTATCGCGATGGGAGCGGGCAACGACCCCGTCGCGCGGATCGCCTCCTCGCTCCTCGCGCTGATCGTCTCGATCATCTCGATCATGCTGATGGCAAGCCATCGCCTCGCCGGCCGCAAGGATGAGCTCTGGCTGGAGCGTTTCGAAGAGAACGAACTCGACGTGGGAACCTGGGGCGCACACGGCGCCGCATTCGCGCGGCGACAAGACATCGCCGACCTGGACGCGGGGCTTGTGGGCAAGCTGATACCGATGCGGCAGATGTTCAAGGTATGGGTCGTCGGACTTGGTTGCTTCGGCTCAGCCGCCGTCTTCATGATCCTGCGGACACTGATCTGATCGGTCTCGGCCGTTGAGCAGTCTCCGCTGGTCGGCATGCTGGACCCACGAATGGAGACTTCTGGCCCCTAGCGGGCGCTGGCCGATCGCGGTTAGCCTGAAGATCGTCCTTTCTCAAAAACCGTGGAGAGGACGTTGCTTCGGTCGACACAGCTACCGGAGCCGCCAGGTCGACGTGGTAGTGACAGTGCCTGGCACCGGACCATTCCCACACAGGATCTGGTTCGGCAACTTCATCAAGTGGCTATCGCTCGTCAACAGGACCATGACAACCGGTCGGGGTCGAGAACGACGAAGTGCGTCATGAGCCGCTTCCGAGAGCGGCGAAACGAGCGACAGCAGTCGTACCACTGTCTGCTTCAGCAGACTTCGCCGCTCAATCACCAGCGCAGCGGCTCGGCGGCAATCACCGAGGTTGCCCGGCTGCACTGGACAAGTCACTCGACATCGAGGAACAGATATGTCCAGCAAAATGATCAAGTTCGTGGCCGCCATCGCTATTGCCCTGCCGTTGGGCGCTATCGCAGCTCCGGCAGCTTCGGCCGCGACGCCAAGTTCGACATCGACTGCGGTTACTCCCGCTGATGGATCAATTGCTATCTGCTTCCCCCTGGGCAGTGTGGTCTGGTGCATCTGAGACCACGGGCTGACGCCTCCGCATAGTTGGAAGGAGCTGCGAGGATCCTGTGGCATCCCCGGATTCCGACGACCCAGGGCCGGGGATGCCCCCATAGAGATATCGAACGCGTCCACGCTACATCGCGGGTAGCCGGTCTCCCTGGACGAGCTCTATGTCCAATTCGATACGCACGGTGGTGCCCACCGCGGCGATACCCGCTTGCACCATGACGTTGTAATCGAGCGCGAAATCCTCCCGGTGCAAGAGGGTTTCGGCATGGAATGCCGCGCGGACCCCGCCCCACGGGTCGGGGCCGTAGCCGCCGTAGGTGACCGTGAGTCCGGTGGGGCGGGTGCGGCCGTGCAGGGTCAGGGCGCCGGGCATCGACCAGCCGGTAGGGCCGGTGCGGTGTAATCCGGTGCCACGGAAGGTGATCAGCGGATAGCGCTCGACATCGAGGAAGTCCGCTGACCGCACGTGGTCGTCGCGCATGGCGATGCCGGTATAGACGGTGGCCGCCTTGATTTCCGCGTATCCGGTGGTGCGCTCGAAGATCTCGGCAATGTCGAGGCGGCCGCCGACCTCGGCGAAGCGGGCCTTGATGCCGGCGATGCCGAGGTGGCGGGCGGTGACCAGGACGGTGGAGTGCGCCGGGTCGATGGTCCAGGGGCCCGGGGGTGGGGTGGTGACCGCGTCGGCGGAGCGTTCCAGGCGGATTTCGCCGAGAGTGCCCGCGCCGGTGGCCGAGATGCGGGCGATCAGCGCGACCGGCTGGTGGCCGGGTGCGGTGACGACCGCGGTGTGCGTGCCCGGGGGCAGCGGCGCGGTGGCCGCCGCCCCGGTCGCATCGGCGGCGGCCCGGGCGAGCTGGTGGCCGTCGAGGTCGGTGACGGTGAGTACCGCCTCGGCGACCGGCCAGCCCTCCGGATTGCGGATCTCGGCGGTCAGGCCGGTCACGACAACTCCGCGGCCGGATCGGAACTCGTTGTGTAGAGCTCGGTTTCGCCCTGTTCCGCCGGAACCCGTTCGGGCTCGGTGCTTTCCAGGTCGTAGCCGAGTTCGACGGAGTGCTCGACCTCGCCGCCGAGCACGGTCACCCGGCTGGTCACCGGCGGATAGCCGCGGGCGACGACGGTGTACGCGCCCGCGTCCAGATCGGTGAGCGTATAGTGGCCGTCCGCGTCCGTGCGGGTGGTCCCGACCGGCGCCCCCGCCGCGTCCAGCACGGTGACCTCGGCGTTCGCCACTGCCCGGCCGTCGCCCCGGACCGTGCCGGTGAGCGCCGCCGTGGGGGTCAGTTCGATGTCGTAGCGCAGCAGGCCACCGGCTGGCACCACCAGTGCCGTGGCGGTCGGGCGCAGGCGTTCGGCCGCGGCCACCAGGGTGTACGTACCGGCTCCGACGCCGTGGCAGACATAACCACCGTCGTCACCGGAGATGGCCGCGCCGACCACCTCGCCGTGGAGATCGGTCACCGTAATGGTCACGCCCGCAAGCAGTTCGCCGCCCGCGGTGCGCACGGTGCCGGACAGCTCGCCCGAACCCTCCAGCGTGAGGTCCAGTTCCGGCGACCGCCCGTTCATCGACACGTTCACCGCGGTCGGCATGTGCCCGTTCGCCGAAGCGATGAGCACATAGCTGCCGGTAGCGGGCGAGTCGATGCGATAGCGGCCGTCGTCACCGCCGGTGGCGCGCGAAACCTGATGCCCGCGTTGATCGATCAGAGTGAGCGCCGCGGCGGGGACGGGGCTGCCGTCCGTCCGCTGGATCCGGCCGCCGATCGACGAGCCGTCCGGTCCGCCGAGTGCGGCGGTCGCGATCCGCTGCGCCATCGGGTCGGCGGCCATCGCCGGCTGCTCACCGGCGAGCAGGGCGTGGCCGTTCGCGATGACGCTGTGCCCGTTGGCAATCGAGCTGTGCGCTGCCGCGGCCAGCGCCGGCTCGGGCTGGGAGATCGCCTGGGCCGCACCCTCCCATACCTGGTCCTCGGCCCACTCGGCCTCGGCCTGCTGCGCCGCGACCGCCGGATCGGACTGCGCGGCCAGGGGATCGGTGGCCGGGGCCGGAGCGGCCGGGGCCTCCTGGAGCGGGATCTCCTTCATGAATAGCAGCACTATGCACGCCACCAGGGCCACTCCCGCCGCGGCCCAGAACACACCGTGCATCGAGTTGGTGAACCCGATCAGAATGGGGTCGCGCACCTGCGCCGGCAGCGCCGCGATGCCCGCGGTATTGGACTGCACGCTGGAGAGCTTGTCGGCCGAGAATCCGGGCGGTAGGTGTCCGCCGAACGCGTCGGTGATCTTGTGCGGCAACAGGTTGAACAGGATCGTCAGGAAGACAGCGACGCCCAGCGTGCCGCCGACCTGCCGGAAGAAGGTCGCCGCCGCGGTCGACACACCCATATCCGAACGCGGCCCGGCATTCTGCACCGCGATGATCAGCGTCTGCATGCAGCCACCCAGGCCGAGACCGATGATGCCGCCGTAGACCAGCGGCTGCCACAGCGCGCTGTCGTACTGCACCGTCGCGTACAGCGCACCGCCGCAGGCGATGATGAACGTGCCCAGCACCGGCAGGATCTTGTACCGCCCGGTGCGCTTGGTGACCTGACCGGAGACCAGCGATCCGATCATGATGCCCGCCACCAGCGGCAGCATGAGCAGACCCGCCTTGGTGGGCGAGAAGCCGCGCACCACCTGCATGTACAGCGGGACCATGGAGATCGCGCCGAACATGGCGATGCCGACGATGAAACCGCCCACGATGCACACCGTGAAGGTGGAATTCCTGAACAGCCGCAAGGGAATCAGTGCGGCGTCCGCCATCAGATGCTCGACGATGAGGAACAACACCAGGCCGACGAGCCCGATGGCGTAGCAGACCATCGCCCTGCCCGAACCCCAGCCCCAGCCGCGGCCCTGTTCGGCGACGATGAGCAACGGCACCACGCAGATGGCCAGCGCCACCGCGCCGCCCCAGTCCACCCGCAGGTCACGCCGCTGGTGCGGCACGTTGAGCACGCGCGCCACCACACCGAGCGCGAGCACGCCGATCGGCACGTTCACCAGGAACACCCAGCGCCAGCCCTCGATACCCCACAGGTGGTCGAAGCCGGAGAACCAGCCGCCCAGCACCGGCCCGAGCACGGTGGCGATACCGAAGGTCATCATGAAATAGCCCTGGTAGCGGGCTCTTTCGCGGGGTGGAACGATATCGCCGATGATCGTCATGGCCAGCGACATGAGCCCGCCCGCGCCCAGGCCCTGGAAGGCTCGATACCCCGCCAGCTCGTACATGGAGGTGGCGAAGGTGCAGGCCGCGGAGCCGATGACGAACAGCCCGATCGCGGTGAGGTAGAAGGACTTTCGCCCGTAGATATCGGCCAGCTTGCCGTAGAGCGGGGTGCTGATGGTGGCCGTGATCAGGTAGGCGGTGGTGGCCCAGGCCTGCTGGTCGAACCCGTGCAGGCTGTTGGCGATCTTGACGATCGCCACGCTGACGATGTTCTGGTCCAGCGCGGCCAGGAACATGCCCAGCAGCAGGCCGGACAGGATGGTGAGGATCTGCCGATGCGACAGTTGGGGTGGAGCGCCTGCCGGTGCGCCTGCGTGCGCGTCGGTCGTCGCTGTTGTCATGTGTCGATGCCCTGTTTCGAATCGATTGTTGCGGTGGTCTTTTCGATGCCGTCCACGAGTCGCGCCAGCAGACCGGTCAACGCTGCCCGGTCGGCGGTGGACCAGTCGGCCACCATTTCGGCGATCCAGAGATTGCGCAGCCGCCGGTTCTCGGCGAAGACGCGCTCCCCGTCGGCGGTGGCCTTGAGCACGCACGCGCGTCCGTCGATCGGATCGGCGCCGCGCTCGACCAGCCCGTGGCGCACCAGGTTCCGGCTCTGCCGGCTGATGGTGGAGATCTCGGCGTGCAACAGCTCGGCGAGTTTCCCGGTGCGTTGCGGCCCGTCGTGGACCAGGGTGAACAGCATGGCGTAGGCCAGCTGTTCGAGTCCTTCGGGACCGTGTTTGATCACCCGATGCTTGGCCCGGCCGACGGCTCGGAGGAGCCGAACCAGTTGCGCCCCTAGCGCGTCGGCATCCCCCAGAGCCCCGGCATCCGACAGGTCGGTGCTGGTATCGGGATCGTGGGTCGTGTGAGCCATAATCGGTTCCTTCTCACACTTACTTAGCACGTGCAACTACTTGCGTGTGCCAACTATACTCACGTTCGCTCGCTCGATTCCAGTCCCGGGTCAGGCGGCCATCGCCGCGAACCAGAAGCGTGGCCGCGAAATTCGTACGGCAGGCTGTGTCGCCCTGCGCAACCTCGCTACGCCGTAAGGGCAGCACGCGCACCCTATTCGCCCAGTCCAGTGGTGTCGATGCCAGGCACCGATATCCGGCACCGCGGGAACCGGCGCTGCGGCGGACGCGATGGCTTCCGCACCCCCGGCGGCGGGCTCAGTCGTGACCGGTGGCGCGGCGGTGCTGGATCGCCCACCAGACCTGTAGTGCGGTGCCAGCGCCGCGCAGATCGGTCGCGGCGAGTTCCTCGAAACGGGACAGGCGATAGCGAACGGTATTGGGGTGCACGATGAGTCGCTCGGCGGTGGCGTCGACCCGCATACCCGTGTCGAGAAAGCACTCGGCGGTGTCGATCAGGGTGCGGGCGGCCTCGCCGGGGCCGAGCGGGTCGAGGTAGCGGTGCACGAGTTCGGCGCCCAGCTCGGTGTCGGCGGCGATGGCGGGCAGCAGTCCGACGCGATCGAGGTCCAGCGGGCCGGTGAGGTCGAACAGCTGGGCGGTGGCGAGGACCCGGGTGGCCAGGCGGAATGATCGGTCCAGGTCCGCGATGCGGGTGGCGGGGCCGTAGGCGATCAGGCGGGACCCCTCGAGCGTGCTGGAGTTTTCCACAAAGCCCGCGAGATCGCCGTCCACCGTGGTGGCGAACCCACGTACGGTCGAGATCCCTTGCAGGGCAGGCGCTGTCGGTCCCTCGTCCGCGCGGGATCGGTACGCGCGGTACTCGCCGTCGGCGTCGAGTCCGAGCTGCTGGGCGCGAATCTGCAGCTCCGCGGGGCCGATCGTGCCCAGCAGCAGGGCGCGGGTGACCTCGGCGCGGAACTGCTCGTCATGGCGGGCCAGCGCGATCTCGACCTCGCGATGGGCCGAGCTGAAGGCGATGGAGGCCTGGTCGACGAGGTCGAGAAGGTCGGTGATGGACTCCAGTAGCACGCGGTCGGGAACCTTGCCGGCATGGGCGGCCGCGGTCAGCTCGGCCAGGATCTCGCGCACCGCGATGCGCCAGCCGTTCTGCACGTCGGCCAGTGAAATGCCCTGGCGGGCACGGGTTTCGCCGAAATCTCGGATGGCGTCCACATCGTCGGCGAGGAGTGGTCGGGATTCGTGCAGGGCCCGCGCGAGCCGCTCCAGGATGGATTCGGTGCTGCGCACAACGGTCGTCGCGGACAGGCGGGCGTAGTCGGGCATCTCGGCGCGGGCGCGGGCGACCACGCGCTCGGACGCCTCGGGGACCCGGTCCAGGACCCCGGTGATCATCCGTTGTTTCGCCCGCGCGCGACTCGAACTCATGGTGTCCCGACCCTACGACCGGTGTCTTGGAGAAATCAACAATCCGGCGACCTCGAATTGAACCCCATCTCCATGGCGCACGTCACAGTGCCCGCGAATACTCGTGACACCGACCACAGTTGTTCGACGAAGGGTTACCCGATGTATCTGACCCAGGGGCTGCACCGCGCCGCCCAGCAGCGGCCCAACGGCGTCATGACCACCTGCGGCGAGCGGGCCCGCACCAATCGGGAGGTGCTCGATCGCGTGTCCCGGCTGGCCGGGGCGCTGCGCGGGCTGGGGGTCGCGCCGGGGGACCGGGTGGCCATGCTGTCGCTGAACTCGGACCGGTACCACGAGTACCTGCTCGCGGTGCCCTGGGCGGACGCTGTGCTCAACCCGGTCAATATCCGCTGGAGCGCCGCCGAAATCGCCTACAGCCTCGCCGATTCCGACAGCCGCGTCCTCCTGGTGGACGACGCCTTCGCGGCCCTGGTGCCCGCGCTGCGGGAGCGGTACGACGGACTGGCCACGGTGATCCACTGCGGTGACGGCGCGACGCCCGAGGGCATGGAGTCCTACGAGACGCTGATCGCCGCGGCCGAGCCCATCGCCGACGCCCGCCGCGGCGGTGACGCGCTGGCCGGAATCTTCTACACCGGCGGCACCACCGGATTCCCCAAGGGCGTCATGCTCAGCCACGCGAATCTGATGACCTCCGCGCTCGGCGGCGTCGCCACCGGCTACCTGATGTCCCAGGACACGGTGTTCCTGCACGCCGCGCCCATGTTCCACCTGGCGGATCTGGCCGGTTGGCTGGGTGTGCTCATCGTCGGCGGCACCCATGTGACGGTTCCGGCCTTCGACCCCGTGGCGGTGCTGAGTTCCATTCGGCAGCACCGGGTCACCTCGAGCGTGCTGGTGCCGGTGATGATCCAGCTGCTGGCCGATCATCCACGGGCGGCCGAATTCGACCTGTCCAGCGTCGAACACCTCATGTACGGCGCGTCCCCGATCTCGGAGGCGGTGCTGGAGCGGGCCATGCGGCTGTTCCCGCGCGCCGGATTCACCCAGGCCTACGGCCAGACCGAGGCCTCGCCCATCATCACCCTGCTCGGCCCGGGCGAGCACCGGGCCGGCCGATTGCGTTCGGCGGGAAAGGCGGTGCCGCACAGCGAAATCCGCATTGTCGACGGCGAAGGGCAGGACGTGCCGGTGGGTGCGGTCGGCGAGGTGGTGACCCGCGGCGGCCACGTCATGCTCGGCTACTGGAACAAGCCCGACGAGACCGCCGCCGCCCTCCGCGCGGGCTGGCTGCACACCGGCGACGGTGGCTACCTCGACGCCGAGGGCTTCCTCCACATCGTCGACCGGTTGAAGGACATGATCGTGTCCGGCGGTGAGAACGTCTACTCCGCCGAGGTGGAGAACGCCGTCGCCGCGCACCCCGCCGTAGTCGCGGTCGCCGTCATCGGCGTCCCCGACGATGAATGGGGTGAACGAGTCCACGCGGTCATCGTCTGCAAGCCCGGCCACTCGGTGACCCCGGCCGAGATCCGCGATCACACGCGGCAGCTGATCGCCGGCTACAAGGCCCCGCGCAGCGTCGAGATCGTCGACGCCATGCCGGTGTCGGGAGCCGGAAAGATCCTGAAACGCGACCTGCGCGAACGGTATTGGGGAGACCACGCGCGCCTGGTCAACTGACCCTAGTGGGCCGGCGATGCGTCGCAGGCCGCGGGACGTTCGGCGGCGGTGAAGAACTGGCAGATCCAGCTCGGAACGATCTGCCAGGCACCGTCTTCGGGAACGAGTGGAATCTCGAATGGCGACGCGTGCGAGCCGAAACTCGTGACGCCCGCGGCCGGCACCAGTCCCGTGCCCGGGTAGAGCGCGTCGACGAGGTCGAACCACAGCAGGGCGGCATCGACCGGCAACAGCTGCGAAGTCCCGGCACCGTATTGATTGACCGCGACCGCCACGGTGGCCTGTTTGTCCGGTAGGCAGCCCAGCTGGTCGGTGAATCCGAGGACCGCTCCGTTGTGCCCCAGCCACTGGCCCATTCGGGCGATGCCCAGGCCGTAGCCGATGTCCCCGCCGCACCCGCGCGGCTCCGCGCCGCTGTGAAAACCCGATCCGCACGTTCGACCTCCCCTTCGAGCGAAGGTCCGAACCTATCGCGGAGGTGTATTGGGAACCAAGCGAATTCGAGCATTCAACGGGCAGTGCATCGTTGCCGGCCGACCCGCACACTGCGGGCCGGGACCCCTAGCGTGTCCCGGCCCGAAGTGTGCTGCGGAGCAGAAAGAACTACTGGCCGGTCTGGCAGACGCCGTTCAGGATCGCCGCGTTGTTACCGACCAGCGCGACATCGCCCTTGGCCAGCGCATCGGCGTAGTTGTCGATCGCCCACCGCTCCTGGCCGCTGGCGTCGATCGCGTGCAGGCGGTCGGCGACCTCCTGCTTCTGCTGCGGGCTCGGGCCGAGCGAACCGTAGCTGGCGAGGATGTCGTTGGCGGCCTGGCAGGCCGGGGTGAGGGCATTGGCGGTGCCGGCGGGCAGCACCAGCAGGGCGCCCACGGCGCTGGCGGCCAGCAGGGCGGAAGGCAGGATCTTGCGCATTCATTCACTCCCAAGAGATCGTGTGCGGTTGGCGCCTCCGAGTTTGCCCGATGCCCGCCGAAAATCGGTCATCGACATCTGCTCAACGACACACCATCGGGGCTGATTAGGGAGAAATCCCCCAATGGTGTGCAGTTCCCGGGCATCGGATGGGCGGCTCGCCGCCGTGAATCCACGATGCGCACTGTCGGCCGCTCTCCGCCTGGCGCGGGCTCGGCGTGTCGCCGAAGCGCACCGGGGCGGATCGTCTCGAGGCGGCGGGTGCGGCACGGTCCCTCAGCGTTCCCCGGCGGACCGTCCGCCCCGTCCGTTCCCGTCTGCTGCTGCCGATCCCGTTCGGCGATCCGTGCGAACAGCCGCACCACGACCTCCTCGAGCCGCAGGCCGAGCGATTCGGCCCGCAGCGCGGCCATCTCCAATGCGAACTCCCGGTCGGCGGGTGACGGGTCGCTCAGGATCTCGTCCAGCGCCATCCCGTCGATGGCCTGCTCCCGGGTCAGATCCCACCCCGGCAGCCAGCTCAACACCCACGTACCACCGCCGGAACCGAACACCAGATGCGCGGTCTCGGGCGTCACATCGCTGGTAATCGCGCGACCGGATATGCGGAGCGCCATAGCCTTTCACCCTCTCGATCCCCTCGAAATCTACGGGTGCAGCCTTGAAGATCTCTATCGAATTGCTTGCCCCGCATTACAACCGAAGGTGTCCTCCGGCCTGCGGTAGCGTGCGTTCCCCTGAATCAAGATTACTTGCAGCGGGCCGCTGCGTAAAAGGCGAATGATGTGAGGCGGGTACCGGGCACAGCGTCTGCCTATGTTGCCGAGTCCACCAGGTCACGACGGGCGGAACAACCCGCCGTGACGGTGTGAGCAGGGACTACGCCGGTCAGCGGAGGCCGGCGAAGAGGTCGGTTTCCCGGGTGGGCACGGCGACGCGGTTGAAGTGGCGGACGAAGGATTCGGTGGCGAAGATCGTGTGGTGTAGTTCGGCGGGCAATTGGAGGAACGGCACGCTGTCGCTCTGACTGGCGTGGGCCTCGAGCGCCTTGATCTTGCGCCGGATATAGGGGGCCACGTCCACGACGGTGGTGATCTGATCCATCGGCGTGCCGAAGTTGTCCGGCGGCTCGAAGTCGATCAGGCCTCTCACCCGCAGATCCGCGAACATTTCGCGGGAGGATTCGCGCGGAAGCGCGGTGTAGTAGAGCTTGTCCGGAATATCGGTTGCCGCTGCCGCCGCCACTGCGACACGGTTGGCCTGGATGTGGTCAGGGTGGCCATAGTTGCCGTTTTCGTCATAGGTGACGACCACCTGGGGACGGTAGTGCCGCATGAGGTCCGCGAGTCGTGCGGCGGCCTGCTCGACCGGAATATTCCAAAAGGCCTCGGGGTCGTGGTTGGCGTCCCAGCCGTCCATCCCCGAATCGCGGTAGCCGAGCAGCTCGACGTGCTGGATGTCCAGCAGTGCGGCCGACTCTTGAAGCTCGGAAAGTCGTTGCGCCCGTACCGTATTCGGATTGTGGCCCGGCTGTCCAGGCTTGATCCCGCCGGGCGCATCGCCCTGCTCGCCATTGGTGCAGGTCACCAGGACCGTCCGGATTCCTTCGGCCGCATACTGCGCGAAAATCCCACCGGTGCTGAGGACTTCGTCGTCGGGATGGGCATGTACGGCCATGATCGTCAGTTGGTCGGTCATGAGTCCCCATCCGTGTGTGCTCGGAGATTAGGTGCATTCACTCTACGAAGCAACACCGCGACTCGGAGCGGTGATTCCCGTGCCTCGAGGCCGAACGTCGGTCGATGTGCCCGCCGCGTCATTCGCGTCTGTCCGCCGCCGACTCGAATCGGCCGATCTTGCATGAGGTACGTTCGAAAGGGGCACGCGACAGGAGGATTCGATGATGACTGCTGTGCATGGGATGTCGGTCGACATTCGGACACCGGACGGTGTCGCGGACGCGTACGTCGTCCATCCTGACGATGGCGCGGCCCATCCGGGAGTGCTGGTGATCCAGGATGGGTTCGGGCTGCGGCCGAGCCTGCGGGCGCTCGCCGATCGTATTGCCGCCCACGGCTACACCGTCCTGCTGCCCAACGCCTTCTACCGGCACGGGCGCGCACCGGTGATCGAGCTGCCGGACTTCATCGACCCGTCGGAGCGGCCGGAGATCTTCCAGCAGGTCTTCCCGATGATCCGCGAGCTGACGCCGGAGCGAATGCGTTCCGACGCGGGCGCCTACCTCGACTGGTTGGCAGCGTCGCCGCAGGTCACCCCGGGCAAGGTCGGTCTCACCGGCTACTGCATGGGTGCCCGGCTGGCGGTGATCATCGCCGCCATGTTCCCCGACCGGGTCGCGGCGGTGGCCGGATTCCACGGCGGACCGCTCGTCACCGACAGTCCGGAAAGTCCGCACCTGACCGTCGGAAACATCACGGGGGAGCTGTATTTCGCCCACGCCGGCGAGGATCACCACATGACTCCGGAGCATATCGCCCAGTTCGACAAGGCACTCGATGCCGCCGGCATCCGCCACCGCACCGAAGTCTACGAAGGCGCACAGCACGGCTACACCCAAGCCGACACCTCCGCCTACGACGCCGAGGCCGACGAACGCCACTACCGCGAACTACTGACCCTGTTCGACCGCAACCTCCGCTGAGCACGTCCGTCCCCAGCGATTCTCACAGGGGCACAAGCGCTTCCGGGCCGCTCCGGGTCCAGCTGTCGTGCTCGGCGCGGTTGCGGCCGGGTAGCGGGTCTCGACCGCCGGCCGCCTCATTTTGGCCGGTTCGGGCGGGCGGGAGATCAACCAGGCGGGCACGGTGAAAGTGGTGGACTGCGGCGGTGATCGAGGATATTGGCAGGATGCCGGGTCTCCGACGGCCCGGCCGCTCGGACGGGCGGCGCCGGAGTGCCGGCGCCGCCCTGTGCGGGTTAGCCCACCAACTCGGGGACGCGCAGGTGTGCGAGCGCGAGTTCGAACTCACCGACGTCAGTTACTTCGACGCCGGCCTGCTGGGTCGTGGATGCCCGGAGATCCGCGGCCTCCATGCTGTTGCGAGCCATGGCCTCGGCGCTGTCGAACGAGGCACTCGAGACAGCGGTCCCGGTTGTCCGATTGACCATGAGACTGGCACTGCAGAAGCCTTCCAGCCCTTCCATGCCCGGCAGGGCGGCAGATCGGTAGACGTTGATGGCCGAGTCGAGCCGATCCGGGGTGGTCCGAGTCCAGATCGCACGCACGCAGGCACCCTCCTGTGCGAGGTGGTCCCGATGCAGAACGGCGATCTCCCATTCCTCGACCAGCGGTCCGCCACCCCCGAACATTTCGGCCGCGCGATCGCGAATCGCGCGAACTCGACCCTGACTGTCACGCATCGCGTCTTCCGTTTCCCACGCGGTCGTGGCGATGCACCGGCCGGAGCGTCGGTCGACCATGAGCGACAGGCCCACCCAACCGGGCATGTCCGCCAATTCGGACATCACTTCATCGCGCATGTAGGCAATCCCGGCATCAATAGAGGACAGCTGCGCCTGAATCGTGCTAGAGCGTGCGAACACGTTCGATCCACCTCCTCTGAGCGGGGGCAGCGCCTCGGTGACGCCACCGACGCCCCTCAGCCTGCCCCGGCAAGATCGCTGTGGCAATAGCCCGCCGGCAAACGCCCGGCAGCCATCGGTGAACAGCGGAAACGGATCACCCGGCGCCGCCCCGGTGTGCCTGAGCAGATATCTCGACCTCCGGCGCATGTGGGCCGAGGCGGCGTGGTCGCAGTACCACCGATATGGGGAATGCAGCTGCGAGACCGTGGAAAACGGCAGAGAGCGAACGGTTCTCGTGCAAACCGGCATGGTGCACCCCGGGCCGCACCGCGGCTGGCTGGTGATGCAGTTTCTTGCTGCAGGTGCACCCCTGAAGATCCGCGGCCGTTATCCCGCGGCTTCCTGTTCTCGGCGGACTGCTGCCTCGTAGGCGGCAGTGAGTTCCGACAGGACGCCGTCGGTTGGGGGCGGTGCGCCGTGCAGATGGATGGCACGGAGTTCGGCCATGAACCGCTCCCAGAGGGCGGGGCCGCCGGCGGCGAGGAGTTCGGCTCGCACGGTCAGCTCCGGGGTCGTATCGAGCCAGCGTGCGCCCCATGCGCCGAGTTGAGCCATGACCGGCACGAGCTGGATCGCCGCTTCGGTGAGGTGGTATTCCACCTTCTGCCGGTGGCTCGGATCGTCGTCGCGGGTGAGCAGGCCCGCGTCGACGAGTTTCGACAGGCGGGCCGCGAGGATGTTCGAGGCGATGCCCTCGATGGATCCGGAGAGTAGTTCGCGGAAGTGGGTGGCGCCGCTGAACATGATGTCGCGCAGGACGATCAGACTCCACCGGTCCCCGAGCAGCTCGACCGTCATATTGATCGGGCAGCCCGACTTGCTCGGGGGCGTCGTCAGCTTGTCATGAGCAACTGGTTGCACCATGAGACCAGTCTAGGTACTGTCCAAACTGATTGCAGATTGCAACCAGAAGGGATTGTCAATGGCGCAGATGGTTCGGGTTCACAATTTCAATCTCTCCAGCGATGGGTACGGCGCGGGCGAGGGGCAAAGTCTCGCGCACCCGTTCGGTGATGCCGACGCGACCGCGCTGTTCTCCTGGTCCGGCGCCACCGCCCACGCTCCCACCCGGACCGAGCCCGGCGGCAGCTACGGCCTCGACGACTACTGCACCCGCGAATGGCACCGCAACATCGGCGCGGAAATCATGGGCCGCAACAAATTCGGCCCCCAACGCGGCCCGTGGGAGAACTACGAGTGGGAAGGCTGGTGGGGAGAGGAACCGCCCTTCCGCACACCGGTATTCGTCCTCACCCACCATGTACGGCCGTCGATCACCCGGGGCGCCACCACATTCCATTTCCTGAACACATCTCCGAAGGACGCCCTGGAACAGGCTCTCGAGGCCGCCGACGGTAAGGACGTCCGCATCGGCGGCGGTGTGGCCACCGTCCGCCAATTCCTCGATGCCGACCTCATCGACACTCTCCATTTCGCCGTCGCGCCAGTCGAATTCGGCCACGGCGAAAGACTGTGGACAAGCCCCGACGAACTCACCGACCGCTTCCACTTGGAGCAGATCCCGAGCCCGAGCGGCGTGACGCACCACTTCTTCTGGCGCCGATAGCTCGGATCAGCTGACGGTGCCGCCCGGGCGCAGGGCAGCACCGAGTCTCGCCGGCAGTGGTGACGTTGCAGGACACTGAAGTGATGGCCAATCGCTGGGTCGGGGTGACCATCGACTGCGTCGACGTGCAACGGGTGGCGGGCTTTTGGAGCGCGTTGCTGGACCGGCCGCGGGGGCCTTCCGAACCCGGCTGGGTCTATCTCGGGGATCCCGGAGATCCACAGCCCCGCCTGGTCTTCCAGCCGGTGGCCGAGCCCAAGCACGGCAAGGTACGTGTGCATCTTGATGTCGCAGTCGACGATATCGATCAGGGGATCGCCCAGGTTGTCGCACTCGGTGGAAAGTCGACGGGGGAGCGGCACGACTATGACGAGGGCGTGGTCGTCGTGATGGCTGACCCCGAGGAGCACGAATTCTGTCTGGTCCAGTACCGCTCGCTGTCGGGGGCAGACCCGACCGACCGCGATTGAACGGATCATCCCACCGATGACGGATTCGATGACCAATTCAATGCCCTACTGCGAGATGCCAAGTCCCTGTTAAAGTTCGCCGCCGTCTTTGTTTCGGGCGCGGCGGGGATTCGACAAGAGGAATGGGTTGGGGATGAAGCGTGTGTTCGGGGTGGGGTCGGCCGGCGTGGCGGCGTTCGCGATGGCAGTGGGTGTAGCGGGTGCGGCCCCCGGCGACGTGAGCAACGGCGACCCGAATGTGCTTGCACAGCAGCAGATCCGGCACGTATCGGTAGGAGTGGATATCCCATCCGACACGTGGGCCTTCTCGCCCCCGGCCGCCGGACTCGCCTGCTACTGGGGTTACGTGCCGTATCCCGGCTATGACGCCCAGGGCAAGCCCTATTCGCCGTGGACGGACACACTTCGCGTGGTCGGCCCCAGCGGCTGGACCGAACACCTCGACTCCGGTTCAGTGATCGAAACCAACTGCTACATGCACCGATCCGGAGTGTGATCCACCCTCGAAGCGCCAGTGAATCAGGTCAGGGGCAGTCGGTGGCCAATGGCGCACCACGCAGCGCGGAATCGATCAACTGCTGCAATGCACCGTCGATCGGCTCTTGGCCGTGGGAGACCGTACGGCCGGGGCAGAAGGATTGGATACTGACATTGGTCGCGCCCGGCAGCGGGCTCTTCTCCGTCCCAGCGCTGTCGGAGGAGAAGTGGTAGGCGATCAGGCCCGACGGCACCGCGGGATCCGCATTGAGCCGAGTCAGGAATGCCGAACCCGGCACCAGATCTTGGCAACCCGGGGACACCCCGGAGCATAGGGTTCCGAGGTCGTCACCTTGTTCGGGTGTGCCGTAGTCGATGTAGGTTCCGACCGAATCGATTCCGCCGAGGAATTTCACATAGGCCCGCTGTGCGAGACCGCCCATGGAGTGACCGACCAGATCCACCCGTCGCGCCCCGGTCTGTCGACGGATGTCGGCGACCTTGTCGGCGACGGCCTGGGCTGACTCCGAGATCGGCGCTGTCCCCGTAGGATTCCCGGCCATCACCATCGAAAAGGTGGAGTATCCGCGTGCATCGAGCCAACCCTGGAGGCTCTCCAACCGCGCCTGATCCGCATAGATGCCGCCGATCACCAGGACCGGGTCCCGGTCACCGCCTTCCGCCGCCGCGGTCCCGACGTGCCCCGTGACCAATCCTGTTGCCGCGCACAGCAAGACGATGCCTGTGCGTGCGATCTGCCTGAGGGAGTACATCGGCCCGCTTTCGTTGAAGATCTGACTGCCGTTCTACCACCACACGGCCCAACCGGTCACCGAGATTCTGTGCGGCGCTACCGGGACCGGCCTTGCTGCCCGCAGTTCCAGGCGTAGTCGAGCCCGGACCGATCGTTCGTTGGACGACGTCTCAAAAGCAGTCCAGGTCACGTCACATCCAGGTCAGAACAGCAGAAGGGCCCGGCGGAAGCCCGGGCCTGATCTGGTCGAACTCTGGTGCGCGATACTGGGATTGAACCAGTGACGCGCACGGTGGTCGTGCCGCGGCTATGCAGCGAGTAACTTGCTGCCAGCATCTTTGGCGAAGATGCTGCGCTGTGGTGGTCGGTCGGCCACGATCGGGCACCGACCGGTCGAGGAGGCCGACCTGTTGGTATGCGCTTGGATGTCGGCGCAGCACACCCTCGATGGCTGAGCCGATACGAGGGTCGCGCCCCACGTGCACTGCCCAGCGCTGGGGCGGGACCCTTGTTCGATTATCGCGCCGGGATGCTGATCCGCTTCCGATAGTCGACCCAGATGACTGCTGCCGGTTGCACCGGTAGCTGTTCAGCCGGCCGGTCTCGGTGTGGTGCTCAACAGGTCTTCGTCGAATTCAATGTAGGCGGGAGCCGATCTGTGCACGAGGCCGAGTGCCGTCGACCCTGAGAGTGTGAGTCGACGGCGGTGACGGCCACCGGATGAGAGCGCAAACGCGATCCAGGGGTCAGTAATAGTGACTTCGGCCGCCGACGGCGTGGCCCGCCATCCCCAACAGCATTAACGCGACCCCGATGAGGAGGACGACGATTCCGATGGTCCAGATGATCGGGATGCTGAATATGAACCCGACGATAAGAAGGATGATTCCGAGAACGATCATGGTCAGCTACCTGGTTTCGCTGCTGTACTGGAAGGGTCTTTGAAACCCTCCGGTGCTGGTGCTGATATCGATCGTGTGCGCAATGCCAGCACGCCTCACTACGCCCACCCAATCCCGCTGTCCCAGTAGGCGCCTCGGGCCCAGGAGCGGCCATGGTCACGGCCCCTCTTTTCGAAGGCTCCCGGCCTACCGGTTCAGCCGGTCTTCTGGCGGATAACCCGGAATTGGACAGTTAAACAACGCCACTACTAGGCGTCCCTGCTTCTTCTCATCGGACTTCGAGTCCGGACCGTCAGTCCGGATCGACCCTGTTCGCGAGCTCCCAATCCTTGTCGGTTCGTGAATCCGCCTCGCGGGATGGACCCGCCCGCTCGGGCAAGTTGCTCGGCCTGCGCCGTCTCGACCCGCCTTCTGCCCTTGCTGCCAGGCTCCTGACGGCCGTCTGCCCCCCGCACTTCACGCTGGCCGAACTCGATTGAAGCCATCGAGATCTTGGCCGATAAGGCAGAGATTGCTGGGTATACGCCAGGTGAGGCCATTCGCAATATGGCCTACCCCACTCCTCGGGTCTCGACCGACCCGAGGCCACATCGGTGCAGCGGGAGTCGAGCAAGCAAGGAGTAAGCCATGAAAGGTGGCACAAGAATTGCGATAGGCGTGGGAATCGGCTATGTACTCGGCCGCACACGCAAGATGCGTTTTGCGTTGTCGCTGGCGGGTGCGGCGCTGGCGAAGCGGTCTTCGGGATTGCCCCGGGAGCTGCTGGGGCGAGGGACTGAATTGCTCAAATCGTCACCTGAGCTGGCGGAGCTCACCGACACGGTTCGCGGCGAGTTGGTGGGTGCGGTCCGGTCGGCTGCGGTGACCGCCGCGAGCAACCGTATCGACGCACTCAACACGCGGCTACAGCAGGGCTCAGCCATCGTCTCGGAAACAGACCGAGACCGTTCGCACGAAACGGATTCAGGCGAAGACCAGGACGGCGACGATACCTCCCGAGACGCCGGGGAATCGTCCGCCGGCGAGGACGAGGATTTCGAGGACCGAACCGAGTCCGGAACAGACCACGACGACGAGGAGCACAGGGAGCAGCCCGCGGCGCGGGCGCGGTCGAGCAGCTCGAGAACCACCCGCGCGCGTACCGGCTCCCGGACCCCGGTTCGTAGGTCCGGATCTTCGGATCGTCAGCCTGCCGCGTCCACGCGACGCCATAGTCGCGCCGATGCCGACGAAGCGCCCGTGCGCCGCACGAGGAGATGAGATCGATGCCGAAGACGTTGCATGACAAGACCAATGGAGTCGGCAAGCTCGCTTCCGACGCCGTCGGCAAAATTGCCGACACCGCGACCCATGCGGGGGCCAAGGCCGGGAAAACCGCTCGATCGTCCACCCCGACGGGGTTGCTGCAACAGTCCGTGCAGAACCTTGCCGGGACCCTGGCCGAACGCGCGGTAGCAGGGTTGTCGGACCGGGCATCGCGAACCGCGGACCGGCTCACCGAGTACGCAGAAGGTAGCGGAGGCAATCTGCTGGCGGCGGTGACCGGAGTGGAGAAGTTGGCTGGAGGCGCGTCGCCGTTGCAAGCGGCGGTGAGCGGAGGCGTGAGCAAGCTCGGGCACACGGCCCGGGAGACGTTCGAGTCTGTGAAGGAGTCGCTGACCGGAGGCAAGGGCAAGGGCGGCGCGAAGAAGCTGAAGCTGACCAATATCGTCGAGCACATCGACGTCGGCGTGCCGATCGATCTGGCCTACGACCAGTGGACCCAGTTCGCGGACTTTCCCAAATTCACCAAGAAGCTCGAACAGGTCGAACAGGTCTCCGATGAGAAGCTCTCCTGGACCGGCAAGGTGTTCTGGTCCAGACGAACCTGGGAGTCCACGATCGTCGAGCAGGTGCCGTTCGAGCGGATCGTGTGGCGCTCCAAAGGTGCCAAGGGCTACATCGACGGTGCGGTCACCTTCCACGAGATCACCCCGGACCTCACCCGCATCCTCGTGGTGCTCGAGTACCACCCACAAGGCGTCTTCGAGAAGACCGCCAATCTGTGGCGCGCGGCAGGTCGCCGGTGCCGGCTGGAACTCAAGCACTTCCAGCGGCATGTCATGACCGAGGCTGTGCTGCACAGTGACGACATCGTGGGCTGGCACGGCGAGATCCACGACAGCGAGGTCGTCGAAGACGACGAAACCGCACGGCGTAAGGAATCCGAAGAAGATCGCGCCGATGAAGAAGATGAAGAAACGGAAGAGGCCGAGGAAGACGAGGCCGACGAGCAGGACGAGGATCAGCGCGCCACGGACGAGGAAGAAGAACCAGAGCCGCCTCCCAATCGTCCGGCCGCCCGCCGCAAGAGTCCAGCGGCCCGCCGGTCGCACGAGAGTGAAGGAGCAAACCGATGACTATCGAACCCGCAGGCGGCGGCGCAACCAGCACGTTGGCTCGACCGAACTCTTCCAGCCTGGCTGATGTCGTCGACACCATCCTCGACAAAGGCCTGGTCATCGACGCCTTCGCCCGCGTATCGCTGGTCGGCATCGAACTGGTGACCATCGACGCACGCGTCGTGGTGGCCAGCGTCGACACGTATCTGCGTTTCGCCGAAGCGGTCAACCGGCTCGAGATCTCGAGCAGCGAGCCCAAGGGCCTGACCGACATCGTCGGCGATGTCACCGAAGGCGCCTCGAAACACAAGACGAAGGGCGCACTCGAGGCGGCCGGCGAGAAGGTCGCGGACTTCCTCGGTGATGTGAACAAGCAGCGTCAGACAGCGCGCAGGCCTTCCGAACGTGAGGAGGAGTGATGGCTCCCGGATCAACAGCCGTATACGTCTACGGCATCGTGCCCGCCGACGTCGAGACCGAACCACATGCCACCGGCGTCGGCGATCCGCCGAGTGAAGTCACGGTGGTGCGGCACGGCGCGATCGCCGCGCTGGTCAGCACGCTCGAGTCCGACCGGCCACTGGGCACACCCCAGGACCTCACCGCCCACGAGAAACTGCTGGACGGATCGGCCGCCGTCAGTCCGGTGTTGCCATTGCGGTTCGGTGCGGTCATGACCGACACAGAGGCAGTGGAGAACGAACTTCTCGAGGCGAACGAGGACGAATTCCGCGCCGCCCTGGAGGAACTCGAGGGCCGGGTCCAGTTCGTGATCAGAGGGCGCTACGTCGAAGACGTGATCTTGCGGGAACTCCTCGACGAGAACGCCCAGGCCGCGCAACTGAAAGACGAGATCCGCGGCAAGCCCGAAGACGCCACCCGCGATGCGCGAATCGCGCTGGGCGAGCTGATCAATAATGCCATCGAGGCCAAGCGAGCCGAGGACACCGGAAAGGTCGTTTCCGAACTCGAGAAACTCGAAGCACTGGTCAACCAGCGCGAACCCAGCCATGAGGAGGACGCCGTCCACCTAGCGGTACTGGTCGAATCGGCGCGGCGAAAGGAGCTGGAGGAAACGGTGCGCCGACTCATCGCGGACTGGGACGGCCGGGTTGAGTTGAACTTGCTCGGACCGATGGCGGCCTACGACTTCGTCACGAAACGAGCCCCCGAGGGCTGAGACATGGGTCTGTTCTCATCGATATTCTCGCTGCCCCTCGCGCCGGTTCGCGGTGTGATCTGGGTGGGCGAACTGATCCAGGACCAGGTCGAACGGCAGCTACACGATCCCGTGGCACTGCGGAGCGAACTCGAGGAGATCGACAGCGCCGCAGCGCGCGGTGACTTGTCCGTAGAAGAGGCCGAGCAAGCGCAGCGAGCGGTCCTGGAGCGCATGACCGGCTCCGGGGTAGGCCCCATCGACCGGAAGGAGTGACTGACGTGGCCCGCGACACCACTTCCAACGACTTCGACAATGCTCAACCGGCATCGAATGAACAACCGGCGCTCACTGCGGCGCAAGCCGCCGCGGTGGCCATCGAACGCCTCGCAGAACTGACTTCCAACGACCTCCAGGGTGTCACGCGCGTGGAACCGACGGAGGATGGTTGGCTCGTGGAGATCGAGGCACTGGAGGATCGCCGCATCCCGCCCTCGGCGGACATCATGGCACTCTACGAAGTAGAGATCGATTTCGACGAGAATCTGCTGGCCAGCCGCAGAATCAAACGCTACACCCGCGGCAGCACGAACATCGAACCCAGGAATCAGCGATGACGGTCGTCGGAGGCGGCTCCTACGCACCCCAGCCCTACGGGGGTGGGCACCAGTCCACCAACCTTGCCGACATCCTGGAACGGGTCCTCGACAAGGGTCTGGTGATCGCAGGCGATATCCAGGTCAACCTCCTGGATATCGAACTGCTCACCATCAAGCTACGGTTGGTGATCGCATCCCTGGAGACGGCCAGGGCAGTGGGCATCGACTGGTGGGAGACCGACCCCTGGCTCAACAGCAAGGCCCGCGCGCTGGAACGGAAGGAACCCGACCTCGAACTCGAGAACCGGGAACTCCGAGACCGGATCGCCGAACTGGAGGCGGCAAATGAACGCCGTCAACCCATCGAACGCGGCCGCGAGCGGAAAAAAGAACGATCGTGACCGGTGATTTCGCAGTCTGGCTGTACGTGGTGGCACCCCGCCGCGACGGCGCGGCGGAACTGAGCACATTGACCGGAGTCGCGGGTGAACCGGTGCGGACGGTCGTCGCAGGGGACCTGACAGCAGTCGTCGGCTCGGTGCCGCTGGACGTTTTCGGGGAGCAACCACTACGGCGCAACTTCGAGGATCTCGACTGGCTGGAGGCGACAGCACGAGCACACGACGCGGTCGTATCCGCCATGGTGCGCCGAGGTCCGGCCGTCCCGCTCCGGCTGGCCACCGTCTTCCACGACGACAATCGCGTGCGTGAGCTGCTCGATGAGCGGCAAGCGGACTTCGACGCCGCCCTGCAGTTGGTGAGCGGCCGTACCGAGTGGGGTGTCAGGGCCTATGGCGATCGTGCTGCCCTCACGGCTGCCGTGGCCGAGGCCAAATCGGCGGAAGAGGTCGGCACAATGACACCAGGGGCCGCGTATCTGGCCCGGCGACGCGCGCAATTGTCCGCGCAGGAGAGCGTGGAACGCGATGCGGCAGAGCGCGCCGAGGAGATTCACGCGCGTTTGGTTCACCACGCTGCGGCGGGACGACGTCAGCCGCTGACCGACCCGGCAGTAAGCGGCCGCCGGGACTGGATGGTACTCAACGGGACATACCTCGTAGACGACGACCACACCGACGACTTCACCACAACCGTCACGACGCTCGGCGCCGAATTCCCGGGCATCCGACTCGAACTCACCGGCCCCTGGCCGCCGTATTCGTTCGCCGGCCTGACACGAGGGCCGACATGACTCGGGCCGACCCCGCTGTCGACGCCGAGCGCCGCGTCGCGCTGGTCGACCTGCTGGACCGAGTGTTGGCTGGTGGCGTGGTCATTTCCGGCGACATCAAACTCGCTATCGCCGACGTCGATCTGGTTCAGATCTCGCTACGAGCCCTCATCTCCTCCATCAGCACCCTGTACGCGCCAGTCGGTTCCGTGACGCGCGATGCACTGGAAGGACCGGCCGGCGATGACTGAATTCGGCGGCATCCCACCGCGAATCGACACCGATCCGGAATCGGTCGAGCGCGGGCTGGTCACCCTGGTCCTCACCTTGGTGGAGCTACTGCGGCAACTGATGGAGCGGCAAGCGCTACGCCGTGTCGACGCGGGCGACCTCACCGACGCCCAGATCGAACGCATCGGCACCACTCTGATGCTGCTCGAACAACGCATGGACGAACTACGCGATCACTTCGGACTCACTCCGGAGGATCTCAATATCGACCTCGGCCCCCTCGGCCCGCTTCTGCCCGACCAACCCGATCGCTCTTTCGAGTGACCTCGATCGGCAACGAACGAGCGCACCAAGCGCAACGTCGATCGCCGCCAAAACATGACCAACGCCAAACTGGCTGCCGCGCTTCGGCTTCAGTTGATCGGCCGGTCGGTCGCCCGGTGCGGTGTATGGGCAACTCGAGGTGCCTGCTGGGATGGCCACGGCCGGCACCTCGATCGCCGATGTCAATCCGGGGTCACCGCTTGAAGGCGTCCTTGACCTTCTCTCCTGCGGATTTCAGGTCGGACTTCACCTGCTTGGTCTTGCCTGCCTGCTCGCGCTGGGGGTTTCCTGTCACTCGGCCCGCCTTCTCCTTGGCCTTGCCGCTGAGTTGCTGGGCCTTGTTCTTGGCCTTGTCCGTAGTGCTCATGGTCTTCTCCTTCGCATTGCGGCCGTGTCCGGCCGCGGTTTACATCACATGCGGCACTTCGGCCGCCCACACATGACCGCACTACCCGAAGCGACGGTGATCACTCGCTACCCGCCACATGTTCTTGGCGAGAATCACGCCCACATCCATTCGGTCGATATGTTCCCGGCCGAAAAGACCACGGAGAAGATCGCGGCGCGCAGGCTCAACAAGAACGAACCAGACTTGACATGACGGCGGCACCGTTAAAATCACGCGGCCCCCTGTGATTTTCTGGGCTTGCCGTCTGACCGTGGGATCCGGCTCGACAGGCGGCAGCGACCTCACCCTGTTTACCCTCGCCCATCATCCGAAACCCGGGTGGTCGGTCACCGCCGTGCCCGAACCGACCCGGGAGCAGTACCGGGAAGCATTGGACGAGCTGACCTTCACGCTGGTTGCTTACCGCCGGCGTGAGCCGAATCGGCGGGCGGGCGCAAGTCGAGCAACAACGGCCTGTCCGCCGAGTGCACGTGCGTGCGCAAGATCCGGGTATCCCGAACTACTTTCGGGGCCGGGCCGATCTACTGCGGCGCCTGTGGCGGCGAGTTCGTGGTCGAGGGCGAACCTGAGAGCCGCGCCTCAATTCAGATCGAGTTCACGGACCCCAGTTCGCATTGAGTTCACGAAAGCAGAAGGGCCCGGCGGGAACCGGGCCTGATCTGGTCGAAACTTGGTGCGCGATACTGGGATTGAACCAGTGACCTCTTCCGTGTCAGGGAAGCGCTCTCCCGCTGAGCTAATCGCGCCGACAAAATCCCCCGTGGAGCGGATGACGGGATTCGAACCCGCGACCCTCACCTTGGCAAGGTGATGCGCTACCAGCTGCGCTACATCCGCGTGCTCACCCGGCCTTGTGGGCCGATCGGCTTGCGGGACAGAACATTAGCCTATGGGTGGGTGGTTAATGCAAATCGCCAGGAAAACGGGGGATTTCGGGCGTGGTCAGTCGGTGGCGGGCCGGGGTTCGGGAGCGGGGACGGCCTGGGCGCGGGAAAGGCGCACCGCCGCAACGCACATGACGACGACCGACGCGGCGACGAAGGCGGTGCCGATGGGGCCGGAGCGCAGCCGTTCGCCGAGGACCGTCATGCCGAGGAATGCCGCGCCCAGCGGTTCGGCCACGGTGAAGGCCGGCAGCGAGGCCGACAGTGGGCCGACCTGATAGCCGCGCTGTTGCACATACAGGCCGAGCATGCCGCACGCGGCCAGGACGTAGAGCTCCCAACTGGTCAGTGCGGTGCCGATGCCGACCCGGAACAGCTGGGTGACATTCTCGGTGAGAGCGGCGGAGATGCCGAACAGCAGACCTGCGGCAGTGCCCAGCAGCAGGGCTTGCAGGGTCGGCACCCGCACCGTGGTTGCCACCGCGATGCCGGCGACGATCGCACCCAGCATCAACCCCAGTGGCAGCATCCATCGATGCCAGGGCGCGTCGATCACCCCTTGGGTCGGGTCCCCGACCACCAGGAAGCAGGCCAGTGCGATCGACAGCGCCGCCGCCTGCATCCACATCTCCACCGTCACCCGGAGTCCGCTGTAGTGCGCGGCCAGCGGCAGCGCGAAGACCAGCGCCGTCACCAGGATCGGCTGGACCACCAGCACCGAGCCCAGCGCCAGCGCCGCCACCTGGAACGCGAAACCGCCCGCGTCCCCGATCAGACCCGCCAACCATCGCGGATTCCGAATCAATTTGGCGACCAGTGCTTCCCCTTCGGGCACATCCGCCGCGGCCCGCTGCTGCGCCACCGCCGACACCGCGAACAAGATCGCACCGATGAACGCGCAGACCACTGCTGCCACAGGTAGGTTTCCCACCCGGCCAGTCTGCCCGACCGACCTATGCTGGTCGGTCGCCAGGGGCCCGCTACCAGCGAATGCGAGGCGGTCGACGGCGGACAGCCGTCAGCGGTCGATTTCCTCGGCCCAGGCTTGCAGGCCGGCCAGGAAGCCTCGGCGTTCCTCGGCGTCGAGCCGGGACATGGCGCGCAGCAGGGTGTCGGAGCGGCGGTTGATGAAGGTGGCCACATCGTCGCGGCGGTCGTCGGGGAGTGACAGCAGGGTGCGGCGATTGTCGTCCGGGTCATTGTGGCGTTGCAGCCAGCCGGCCCGATTCAGTTCTCCCGCAAGCTGACTCGCGTTGGTGAGACTGATGCCGAGGCGACGGGCCAGCTCGCTCACGCTGACGCTGCCCGCGGCCAGCACCTGGGCCAGGACGGCGCCGTGGCGATT
The DNA here is from genome assembly GCF_040680715.1 of Nocardia sp. NPDC051981. Lineage (NCBI taxonomy): Bacteria > Bacillati > Actinomycetota > Actinomycetes > Mycobacteriales > Nocardiaceae > Nocardia > Nocardia sp. NPDC051981. The sequence continues at coordinate 172,152 of NZ_JBFAXK010000017.1, forward strand.
GCCCAGCCCGTCCGCCTCGAAGGACGTGCGCAGGCTCGAGGGCATATCGCCGTGGGCGCGGCGGAAATGCGTGGCGATGAGCGGCGCCAGCGCCTCGAGCCGCCGCTGTTCCTCGGCGCTCACCGGTGCGCCCGCGGTGTCCGCCGCTCGCGGTGAACGAGGCACGAACCCTCCAATCGATGTCGAACCGCTGTCTTGACAGAGTCAGGATACAGGTTCAAAAATCAGAACTGTTCAGAAATATGAACTATCTGCGCACCACTGACCTCTCGAAAGGCTCGCCCATGCGCACCCGCCTGCTCACCGCAGCCGCTCTGCTCACCACCGGATACCTGTGCGGCGCATTCGGTTACGGCTTGATCAATGTCGCCCAGGCATTCAAGACCGTCCCCCTGGACGTCCGCTTCACCTTCCACACCGCCCTCATGAAGGTCAACGGTCCCGTCATGCAATCGGCCATGGCGCTGGCCGCGCTGACCTCACTGCTGCTGGCCGTCTACAGCGGCGGTCTGGTGCGCCGTCTGGCTGCCACCTCGTTCGGCCTCGAGGTGACGAGCTTCGTCATCACGCGATTCGGCAACGTCCCCATCAACGGCAAGATCAAGCAGTGGGCGGTCGGCCCGGTCCCCGCCGACTATGCCCAGCTGCTGCACCGCTGGGAGCTGTTCCACATCGCCCGCACCGCGACGGCACTGCTGGCCTTCGTGTTCATCGTCACCGTGGCGGTCTTCGCCCAGCCCGCACCGTCGCGTCAGGCGGTTCTGGTGGCCCCCAACTGAATTCGGGCCGCCGGGGCGGCGCCGTGATAGAAGTAGCGCCCCAGTCCGACCGAGAACACCAGCATCCCGTACAGCGCGTGCTCGACCGAGGCGGTGAACAGCGACTGCGTCCGCATGTACCGCGCGGCGAACAACCACCCGCCGACGCTGCTCGCCGCCACCGAGAACCAGCTTCCGAACACGATGTGCACGTAGCCGAATGCGGCGGCGCTGGCCGCCACCATTGCCCGCCCGTCACCGAACACCGGCTGGTAGCGGTGGAACAGGAACGACCGGAAGATCAACTCTTGCGGATACACGCTCAGCGCGGGATACAGCACCATCACCGCCAGCCAGATCAGCGGATTCCGCCGCGGCAGATCGAACAGATCCTCCCGGCGCAGTGCCGCGGTCACGGCGGTCAGCGCCGCCGCGTTCGCCCCGGCGGTCACCGCCATCGACCGCGCCTGCTCGCGGAATGCCTCCGCCCGCCACAGCGACCCCCGATCGAATCCCTTCGACCGCCGCAGATACACCGTCACCCCGGTCCCCAGTACCAGCAGCGCCGGAATCGGCGGCTTCCCCCGCAGTACCGCGTTGTAGAGGGTCGTCCCGCCGAAGAACAACGCCGCGTACTCGGCAGCCAGATAAACCCGCCGCCACCGCCGAATTCTCATGGGCTCCACCATAATTTCCCGCACGTGAACGCGCTGATCAGAACCGATTCTCCGGATTCCGACTTCGCTGACGTCATGTCTAGTTAGTCTGTGCAGTGTTAGCGAATCTGGATTGCTAGGACCTCTCGTGAGCTACTCACTCATCATCGGCAACGGCACGATCGTCGACGGGACCGGAGCGGAACCGTATCCGGCCGACATCGCGGTGGAGAACGGACGGATCGCGGTGATCGCCGCGCCCGGGGCGCTCGCGAACGCGGTGGCGCAGAACCGGATCGACGCGACGGGGCTACTGGTCACCCCGGGCTTCGTGGACATCCACACGCATTACGACGGGCAGATCACCTGGGACCCGCAGCTAACGCCCAGCTGCTGGCACGGCGTGACCACCGTGGTGATGGGGAACTGCGGAGTCGGGTTCGCCCCGGTCACGCCCGAGAAGCGGGAGTGGCTGATCGGGCTGATGGAGGGTGTCGAGGACATTCCGGGCGCGGCGCTGTCGACCGGAATCCGCTGGGACTGGCAGTCTTTCCCGCAATTCCTCGACGCGCTGGACCGGCTCCCGCTGGCCATCGATGTCGGCACGCAGGTGCCGCACGGCGCGGTACGCGCGTACGTGATGGGGGAGCGAGGCGCGAAGAACGACCCGGCCTCGCCCGAGGACATCGCCATGATGGCCAAACTGGTGCGCGAGGGCATCGAGGCCGGAGCACTGGGCTTTTCGACCTCACGCACGATCGTGCACCGCGCCATCGACGGCGAACCCGTGCCCGGCACCTTCGCCGCCGAGCAGGAACTGTTCGGCATCGGCCAGGCGCTTGCCGACGCGGGCGCGGGCGTGTTCGAACTCGCCCCCGCCGGCATCATGGGCGAAGATCTCGCCGCCCCCGATCGAGAACTGGCCTGGATGCTGCGCCTCGCCGAACAGACCGGCCGCACAGTGAGTTTCGGTCTCCTGCAGCACGACGGCGCACCCGACGACTGGAAACGCCTGCTGGACGCGGCCGCCGCCGCCTTCGACTCCGGAATCCCGGTGCGCCCACAGGTCTCCGCACGGCCACTGGGCCTGCTGATCGGCCTGCAGACCTTCAACCCGTTCTCGTTCCGGCCCTCCTACCAGGCCGCGGTCGAGCGCACGGGCCAGAACCTGGACGCCCTCGTCACCGAACTCCGCGATCCCGCACTGCGCGAGACGATCCTGACCGAGGCCGATCTCCCCGACAATCCGATGGCCTTCATCAGCATGGGACTCGACCGCACATTCACCCTCGGCGACCCGCCCGACTACGAACCGGACCCGGAAACCAGCCTGGCCGGCGACGCCGCCCGCGCCGGAGTCGAACCGTTCCACTACATCTACGACCAGCTGCTCTCGCGCGACGGCCGGGCACTGTTCTACCGCCCGCTGCTCAACTACTCCCGCTTCACGCAGGATCCGATCCGCGAGATGCTCCTGCACCCGGCCACCGCGGTGGGTCTCGGCGACGGCGGCGCGCACGTCGGCGCGATCTGCGACGCCTCCAACACCACCTACCTGCTCACCCACTGGGCGCGCGATCGTGCGCGGGGTGAACGCATTCCGCTGCCCCTGGCGATCCGGAAGATGACCTACGACACCGCCCAGATGTACGGCCTGGACGACCGCGGCGTCATCGCCGTCGGTAAGAAGGCCGACCTCAATGTGATCGACTTCGAGGCGCTGCGCCTACTGCCGCCCGCCATGGCCTACGACCTGCCCGGTGGTGCTCGCCGATTGCTACAGCGCGCCGAAGGCTACCGCGCGACCATCGTCTCCGGCGAGGTCGTGCTCCGCGACGGCGAGGACACCGGCGCCCGGCCGGGAGCCCTCATCCGCTCCCAGCGTTCACACTGATCGCCGGACATGACCGCCGCGTTCACCGTTCGACGACGGGTGAACGCCCTACATCGAGCCCCAGGACTGCCCTTTCGGGTGAAGTGACGTCGGCCGGGCCGGATCAGCTCAGCTGGACCACGGCGGTGGCGCGGCCGAATACCTTGCGGCCCTCGTGCATTGCGGTGATCGCGACCGCGGCGGTGCCGGCCACCGGATCGATCGACTTGACCTTGCCGGTGAATTCGATCGCGGTCGGCCCCTCGCTGCCCACGTAGACCGGATTGCTCATGCGCACACTCAGCCGCTTCAGCGCCCCCGGATCACCCAGCCAGGACGTGACGAAGGCGCCGGCATAGGCCATGGTGAGCATGCCGTGCGCGACCACGCCACGCTCCAGACCCACCATGCGGGCGGCGTCGGGGTGCCAATGGATCGGATTCGCGTCGCCCGCCACCCCCGCGTAGCGGACCAGATCGCCGATGGTGAGAAAGACTGTGCGACTGGGCAACTCATCGCATTCGCGGAGCGAGCCGACCGCCCGCGAGTGGGTGCTCCGGTAGGTGGCCGGCGTGGGGATCCAGTTGACGAGCTCGACCCGTTCGGGCGCATGCCGCGCGAACGTGTCCAGGCCGCGGTGCACCAGCGCCCCGATCCGCTGCGCCAATTCCGCGGTCTGTGCCGACCGATCCGACCGCGAGATCATGCTGGTCGTCCCGGTGACCACCGCCTCGCCGCACTGATCGGTGACGACATTCTCGAACACCAGCATGTCCCCGCCGAACGCCTGCCGGAACGACTGCAGCACCACATTGCTGGTCAACCGATCCCCGACCACAACCGGCCGATGGAACTCCAGCACCTGATCCGTGTGCACCGAAGCCCGCAGGTCATAACCCATCAGCAGCTCGCTCACCCCGTGCAGCACCGGGCCGCCCAGCAGCGCCACGAATGTCGGCGAAGCCGGCAATGCCGAATACCCCAGCGCGGCCGCGACCTCGTCATCCCAATGCGCCGCATGCTCGTCCTGTACCGCTGCCGCGAACTCCAGTATCTTCTCGCGCCCGACCTCGTAATACCCGTCCAGCCGGAAGCGCCGCCCGGCCATCTCCCGCGCGTGCTCGACCGCATCGAACCCGTCTCGGGTATCCACGCCGACCCCGGCCTCCATTACCCCACCTCCTCCACGAACCCAATGCGAACGATCTCGAGTCATCGATGTAGGGCAACAGCCGCGTGGTCCAGCGAACCCCGGGTCGATCGAACGTGAGTCGAGCGAATCCATAACGGCGTGACAAGGCAGACTAACCAACTCACGCGCATTTCTGTCGCAGCGACCCCGAAGCGGACAAAGACCCCCGAGTGAGTAGAGAGGTCGGCGACGGCGGGATCCCGAATCGATGCCCAGCGAGGGAAGCGGGCGATACGTGGACTGATACGCGAACTGCTGATGGTCGGTCCCCGCGGCGACGACCATCACCATGCGGTGCGCGTCGCGTCCGGGCTGGCGATCCCGGGCACGGTGCTGGTGCTGGCGGGCCGGACGAATCTGCTGGTGTTCGCGGTATTCGGCTCCTTCGTCGGCGTGTACGAGCTGGGGGAGTCGGCGCGCCATGCCGGCCGCTATGTCCTCGCGGTCGCGCTGGCCGGTGCGGTCGGGGTGGGGCGGGATGTGGCCCATGCCAATTGGGCGATGGCCGCGGCTGCGGTACCCCTGGCGGCCCAGGGTGCGCGCGGCCACGTGCTGCGCGGGATACACCGCGTACTGGGGACTTTCGTCGGCCTGGCTGCCACCGCGGTCCTGCTGTTGCCGCATCTGCCCGCGGCGCTGCTCGGCGTTCTGGTCTTGCTGCTGCTGTTTCCCACCGAACTGTTCATGGCCCGCAATTACGCTCTCGCACTGGGCTTCTTCACCCCCCTGATCATGGTGATGACCGACCTCGCCGCGCCCGCCGACCCGGTTAGGCTGCTGCTCGACCGCGGCACGGACACCATCATCGGGGTGGGCGTCGGTATCTGCGTAGCCATCGCCACCCGGCCGCGGACGACTTCCGGGCCGTCGCAGCCCGAGCTCCCGGCCGAGGATCGGGGCTGCGTGGTGCCGGGGCCCGAACCCCGCCGGTGAGCCGAGTGCCGAAAGCTCTGTATTCGCGACGCCCGGTCAGCGACCCGAGGCCTCGACCCGTACATTGACGTTCTTCATGATCGGCTGGTCGCTCTGGGTGCTGTAGTCGCCGATCGCGCACAGCACATTCATCTCCGGCATGTACCCGGCCGCGCAACCCCGCGGAATGTCATAGGGAATGACCTTGTAGCCGCTCAGCTTCCGCGTGCTGCCGTCCCGGGCGATGCTGGTGATGTCGACCTTGTCGAACTCCCCGAGCCCACGCTCGCGCATATCGTTGGTGTTCATGAAGATCAGGGTGCGCAGATTCTTGATGCCCCGGTAGCGATCGTTGTCCGAATAGATGGTGGTGTTCCACTGGTCGTGTGAGCGCATGGTCGCCAGCGTCAGCACATCCGCGTTCTGTGCCAGTTGCGGCAGCGGGGCCGCGGAGAACTCCGCGCGCCCCGACGGCGTGCGGAAGACGAGTTCGCGTGCGGGCTGGCGGATCCGGAACCCGAGCGGCAACCGCACCCGGCGGTTGAAGTCCTCGAATCCGTCCAGGACGGCGGCCATGGTGTCGCGGATGCGGTCATAGTCGCCGACGTAGTCCTGCCAGGGGGTGTGACTGTCGGGCAGCGCGGCCCGCGCGATCCCGGCGATGATCGCCGGTTCGGAGAGCAGATGCGGAGACGCGGGCTTCTTCATGCCGGTCGACAGGTGCACCATGCTCATCGAGTCCTCCACCGAGGCGGACTGGATCCCGTTGCGCTGCATGTCCTTCTCGGTGCGGCCCAGGCAGGGGAGGATGAGCGCACGGCGTCCATGCACCAGATGGCTGCGATTGAGTTTGGTGCTGACGTGAACCGTCAACTCGCAGTTGCGCAATGCCTGGAAGGTGTAGGCGGTGTCCGGCGCGGCGAGCGCGAAGTTCCCGCCCATCCCGATGAACACCTGCACCCGCCCGGCCGTCATCGCCTCGATGGTGGCGACCGTGTCCAGGCCGTGTGCACGCGGCGGCTCGATGCCGCACACCTGGCCGAGCCGGTCCAGGAACGCCTCGGTGGGCCGATGGTCGATGCCGCAGGTGCGATTGCCCTGCACATTGCTGTGCCCGCGCACCGGTGACGGACCCGCGCCCTCGCGGCCCAGATTGCCGCGGAGCAGTAGCAGGTTCACGATCTCGCGCACCGTGTCGACGCCGTGCTCGTGCTGCGTGACTCCCAGACACCAGCTGACAATGGTGCGGTCGGCGGCACGGTAGATGTCCACCCCCGCGCGGATTCGCGCTTCGCTGACTCCGGACAGCTGTTCGATCTCGGCCCACGAGGTGGCCTCGCAGACCGCGCGGTAGGCGTCGAACCCGCTGGTGTAGCGCTCGATGAATTCGTGGTCCAGCGCCTTCGGATCCGACTTCGATTGCTCCAGAACGGCTTTGGCCATACCCCGGAGCAGGGCCATATCGCCGCCGATGCGGGGCTGCAGGTTCAGGTCGCTGGTCGGCGTCGCCCGGAAGGTGGCCATCGCGAGGAATTCGTGCGGGATGATCGCCTTGCGCGCAGCGGCCTCGACCAGCGGGTTGATGTGCACGATTCGCGCGCCCCGCTTGTGGGCCTCGACCAGCGCCGTCAGCATGCGCGGCGCGTTCGAGGCCGCGTTGACCCCCAGGATGAACAGCGCGTCCGCCGCTTCCCAATCCTTCAGATCGACTGTGCCCTTGCCGGTTCCGAGCGAGGCCTGCAATGCGCGGCCACTGGCTTCGTGGCACATGTTCGAGCAGTCCGGCAGATTGTTGGTGCCGAGTTCCCGCGCGAGCAGCTGATACAGGAATGTGGCCTCGTTGCCGAGCCGGCCGGAGGTGTAGAACGCCGCCCGATTCGGGTCGTCCAGTTCCCGCAGTGCCCGCCCGGCCATCTCGAACGCGTCCGGCCAGGAGATGGGGACATAGCGGTCGGTATCGGGGTCGTAGCTCATCGGTTCCGTCAGCCGGCCCTGATTCTCCAGGTCGAACTCGCTCCACCCCGACAGCTCCGTGACGGTATGGGCCGCAAAGAACTCGCGCCCGACGCGCTTGTGGGTCATCTCCCAGGTGACGTGCTTGATGCCGTTCTCGCAGATGTCGAGATGCAGGCCCTTCATGTCGTCGGGCCATGCGCACCCGGGACAGTCGAAGCCGCCGTTCTCGTGGTTCATCTTCAGGATCGCGCGCGGCCCGATGATGGGCTCGCCCTCGCGGGCCAGGAAACCGGTCACGCTCTTGGCCGCACCCCAGCCGGCCGCGGGGTGATGGTAGGGGTGGAAAACGGGTTCGTGCCCGTCGCTCTCGCCGACGCTCCCGGGTGAAACCGTGGCCATCACGTATCCCTTCGACGATCCGATGATCCGACCGGGCCGGGCCCGAAACTGTCCTCATCCTCGCCACTGCTCGCCGATGACGTCCAAGACGCATCAACAAACAAACGATAGATCTCGCCGATCACCGCGGGCGGGCGCCCCGCCGGTTTTGCCCGAGACAGCAGAAAGGCCCGGCGTGAGCCGGGCCTGATCTGTATGAAACATGGTGCGCGATACTGGGATTGAACCAGTGACCTCTTCCGTGTCAGGGAAGCGCTCTCCCGCTGAGCTAATCGCGCGGGTCTTTTGCTCTTCAAAAAAGAAGAGGCGGCGACGGGAATCGAACCCGTGTGCACGGCTTTGCAGGCCGTTGCCTCACCACTCGGCCACACCGCCAAGCAGGCCGTGTTGGCCTCTCGAGCGGATGACGGGATTCGAACCCGCGACCCTCACCTTGGCAAGGTGATGCGCTACCAGCTGCGCTACATCCGCATTTCGTCCCGGGCGCCTTTCGGCTGTCCCGCTGACGAGAGAGAACATTAGCCGACGATCTGCGCAGGTAACAAATCGCCTGGTAGGAGGGGGTAAATCTGAACTACAGGCATGTAGTTCCGCCGGTCGTCCGGGGCGGGCGGACCGGTTGGGCACGAATCGCGATCCATTCCACCGCGCCCGGGCGACGGACCCGTGTCGCCCGGGCAACGCGCCGGTGAAGCCTCACCCGCCACACCGCCCTCAGAAACCTCAGTTTTACGCTGTTGTGCACGCGATTTGGTGTGACAGCAACCGGGTGTGTAATCTTCATTCTCGTCCGAGCGGCACCGCAAACGCCGGCCCGGACAGTCGCCTCGGCGACAACCCGCGGTTCTATAGCTCAGCGGGAGAGCACTCGCCTCACACGCGAGGGGTCGCTGGTTCGATCCCAGCTAGAACCACTTCAAACGGCAGGCACCACACGGTGCCTGTCGTTTTGTGTTTGTTCGGTCGGCGACCGGAAGCCCGCTTCATACAGCGAGCTACGGCGTGCTTCCGGGTCTGGTAGGGGTGGTGAGGGCGTCGAGAGCTGTGGTGAGGGTTGCGGGGGTGCGCAGGGGTGGCGGTTCAGGTGGGGGAGTTCGCGTTTCGCAATGGCGGTGAGGACGCCCGCCGGGGGGAGTTCGAGGAGCGTGGTGAGGCGGGCCTCCTGGCGCAGGGTTGTCGTGCACAGGTCCCAGCGGACGGGGCGGGTGATCTGAGCGGCGATCTTGGTCAGGGCGTCGGCGCCCGACGTGACGGGGCGACCGTCGAGGTTGGAGAGCAGGGGACGGATCGGGTTGCGGGGGACGAGTTTTCCGATCGCGCGGGTCACCGTGTCGCGGGCGGCGGCCATGAATTCGGTGTGGAAGGCGCCCGCCACCGGGAGGACGACCACTTTGGCGTCCGCCGGGCGGTCGGCCGACAGCGCGGCCAGGGCTTCGATGCGTCCGGCGACGACGAGATGGCCGGGAGCATTGTGGTTGGCGGGCACCAGATCGAGTTCCGCGATGCGGGTGAGTACCTCCTCGAGGCTGCCGCCGAGGACAGCCGCCATACCGGTGCGGTTCGCGGCGCAGGCGTCGGCCATGGCGCGGCCGCGGGTGGCGGCCAGGGCGATCGCGTCGTCGGGGGAGATCACGCCGGCGGCCGCTGCCGCCGCGAGCTCGCCGACCGAATGACCGGCCACGATCGTGTCGGGCCCGAGTCCGCCCGCGGCGTGCAACGCCGCCACCGCGAGCAGCGCGGCGGCGACCACCAGCGGCTGGGTGGTGGCGGTGTCGACGAGTTCGGTTGCGTCGGCGGTGGTTCCGAGGCGCAGCAGGTCGAGGTCACAGATCTCCGACCAGCGCGTGAGGCTTTGCTCGGTGCCCGGCAGCGACAGCCAGTCGGTCAGCATGCCCGGTTTCTGCGAGCCCTGCCCGGGCGCCAGGAGGGCATAGGGCGCGACGTCGTGGAGGGTGCGGGCGGCGGGGTAGCTCATCGGCGCTGCCTCCGCGCGACGCATTCCTCGGCGAAGGCCAGCGACCGCAGGTGGAAGGTGCGCGCCGTGTAGCCGAGGCTGGTGTTGTGTCCGGCGTCGAGCTGACGGTCGATGACCACGCGCGGTGAATGCCGCAGCCGGGAGCGCAGATTCGCGAGGGTGCGGTCGTCGTGATGCCACCAGCGCTCGTGCTCGGCGAAGGTGAACCGGACCGGAATCCGGATGCGCTGGGCGATCGCGGGAAACATCGATTCCCAGCTCACGATGTCGAACTGCTCGGCGGCCGGGATCGGCGCGGTGATCGAGCGGGCCTGATGGAAGGTCTCCGGCGGATACAGCTGCAGCGGCAGCCAGCTCTTCGTCCACGTCGCGCCGATGTTCTCGAGCCCGTCGGCCGGGTGGGCGTAACGGTGCCCGCACCCGGAGACATCGATGCCCAGTAGATCGGGTACGCGCTGATAAGCGGCAGTGGCCAGCGCCAGCTTGCCGCCGAAGGAATGGGCGTGCAGCAGCACACCCGCGCCGGTGTCGAACCGCCCGGTCAGATCACGCAGCGCGTTGGCGAGGGTGGCGGCCTGGTCGATGACGGGCTGGCCCTCGGGCAGCGCGTCGGCGGACGCGCCGTACCCGGGGCGGTCGATGGCGACGACCGAGAAGCCGAGGGCCGCACCCAGTTCGAGCATCGACATGCCGGGCAGGGCCCGACCGTGGAAGTATCCGGCCCGCATCCCGGCCCCGTGCAGGGCGACGATGGTGCCACGCGGCGGCTGCCGGACCGGCGTGGTGATAAGTGCCGACAGCGCCGTGTCACCGCCGTCGAGGTCGATGGACCGGACCTGCGATTCCTCGACGGACGAATGCGGTTGCAGCGGTGTGGGATTGATGACGGTCATGTCTGATCTCCTTGGCTTACACTGCAAATCGGAGTGCCCTGGGTGATGACGGCACCGGCCTCCACCGACAGGCCGGTGATGACACCGGACTTGTGGGCGGTGACCGGGTTCTCCATCTTCATGGCCTCGAGCACCACGACCAGATCCCCGGCCTCGACGGACTGCCCCTCCGTGACGGCGACTTTGACCACGGTGCCCTGCATGGGCGCGGTGACTGAATCGCCGGAGGCTGCGCCGGCCCTGCCTGTTCGCTTGCGAGGCTTGGGCTTCTTGCGCACCGCACCACCCACGCCATTGCCGGAAGCGGCCGTGCCGACCGAGAACTGGCCCGGCAGCGACACTTCCAGGCGACG
>NZ_JBFAXK010000018.1:0-115838 GCF_040680715.1 Nocardia sp. NPDC051981
CGTCGCTGCATCAGGCTTGCGCCCATTGTGCAATATTCCCCACTGCTGCCTCCCGTAGGAGTCTGGGCCGTGTCTCAGTCCCAGTGTGGCCGGTCACCCTCTCAGGTCGGCTACCCGTCGTCGCCTTGGTGAGCCGTTACCTCACCAACAAGCTGATAGGCCGCGGGCCCATCTCGCACCAGTAAACCTTTCCAACCCAGACCATGCAGTCCAGGCTCATATCCGGTATTAGACCCAGTTTCCCAGGCTTATCCCAGAGTGCAAGGCAGATCACCCACGTGTTACTCACCCGTTCGCCGCTCGTGTACCCCGAAGGGCCTTACCGCTCGACTTGCATGTGTTAAGCACGCCGCTAGCGTTCGTCCTGAGCCAGGATCAAACTCTCCGTTGAAGACTCTCGATCAACCCCGAAGGGCGAATCAGAAGAATGTTCGCAGAGTCCGAAAACCTAGCGATAAAAACGCCAGCCGGAAATTAGCTGACTTAAATGTCCGACCCCAGCACACGGGGGGTGTGAGGCCGGAACCAAATTAAATATTTGGCACTGACATTCATCGACACACTATTGAGTTCTCAAAGAACACACGCACAAGCAATCGATCCAAAGTTGATTGGATGTCCTGCGAGGCAACTTTTCCAGCCTAGCCGCGAGCCTCCGCAGAGTCAAGGGCCAATATTTTGGCTGGTGTGTTCGTGTCCGGCGCTCCTCGTCCAACCTCGTATCCGCTTCCGATGATTTCCAGCCTCTGAGCTGGGCGTTTCGGTCCCGGTCGGTGTCCGTGTCGCTCTGACCTGGACTAAGTTACGCGGCGGATAACGCGAGGTCAAATCCGCTGGTCGCGGAGTCGTTTGCGCAGGTAAACGGGCCGCTGACCGGGGCGATCGGCGACCTGGGCCACTGGTTTGTGACCCAGGTCATTTCGATCTTGTTTCGGTATCGGCGAACCGGTCAGTCGGCCACGCGGCGTACGCCGGCGAAGTTCTTCTTGCCGCGACGCAGCACCAGCCAGCGTCCGTGCAGGTAGTCGGCGTCGGACGGGGCCCACTCCGGATCGGACACCTTCTCGTTGTTCACCGCGGCGCCGCCCTCGTTGACCGCGCGACGGGCCGCACTGCGGCCTTCGCACAGACCCGAGTCGACCAGCAGATCCACGATGGTGGAGGTTCCGGTCGCCTCGGCGACCTTGCCGTCGACCGCGGATTCGGCCAGGGCCGCCGACAGCGTCGACTCGTCGAGCTCGCGCAGATCGCCCCGGCCGAAGAGGGCCTGGCTGGCCAGCTGCACCGCATGGGTGTTCGCCTCGCCGTGCACGAGCGTGGTCATCTCGGCGGCCAGTCGCTTCTGGGCCTCACGGGCGAAGGGGCGCTCGGCGGTCGCCTTCTCGAGCTCGTCGAGTTCCTCGCGGGAGAGGAAGGTGAACCAGCGCAGGTAGCGGACCACGTCGGCGTCAGCGGTGTTCACGAAGTACTGGTACCAGGCGTAGGGGCTGGTCATCTCCGGGTCCAGCCAGAGGCTGCCGCCGCCGGTGGACTTGCCGAACTTCTTGCCGTCGGCCGAGGTCACCAGCGGGACGGTGAGGGCGTGCACGTGCTCGCCGTCGACCCGGCGGTTGAGCTCCACGCCCGCGATGATGTTGCCCCACTGGTCGGAACCGCCGACCTGCAGCGTGCAGCCGTATTCGCGGCGCAGCTGCAGGAAGTCGTTGGCCTGCAACAGCATGTAGCTGAACTCGGTGTAGGACATGCCGTCCGACTCCAGCCGGCGCTTGACGGTGTCGCGGGCCAGCATGACGTTCACCGAGAAGTGCTTACCGATGTCCCGCAGGAACGAGACCGCGCTCAGCGACCCGGTCCAGTCCATATTGTTGGCGATGATCGCCGCGTTCGGGCCGTCCAGATCCACGAAGCGCTCGAGCTGGGAGCGGATGCGGCCGGCCCATTCGGCGACGGTGTCGGTGGAGTTCATGGTGCGCTCGCCGACGTCGCGGGGGTCACCGATGAGGCCGGTCGCGCCACCGGCCAGCACGATCGGGCGGTGGCCGGCGCGCTGGAAGCGCTTGAGTGCCAGCAGGGGAACCAGGTGTCCGGCGTGCAGACTGGCCGCGGTCGGATCGAACCCGGCATAGAGGGTGATCGGGCCCTTGGCCGCGGCCGCACGCATGGCGTCCAGGTCGGTGGACTGCGCGATCAGCCCGCGCCAGGTCAGTTCATCGATGATGTCGCCGCTCACGCTCTCCATCTTTCCGCACGTCGATATCGAGGTTGCAGAGGGTTGAGCGTCGGGGCGGATCGGCACAAGCCCGGGCCGATCCGCTGATCAGCGAGTCGAACCGCCGGAGACGCCCGTAGGCCCGTCGCCGAGTGTGATCGGCGACGGGCTGCGGGTCGAGCGATTATCCGGGGTCACTTCACCAGGTTGGTGAAGGTGGAGAAGGAGGCGCGGCGCTCGTAGGCGATCCAGGCGAAGACGCCGACCAGGATGAGCGGGAAGACCGCCAGGGCCGGGGAGCCGAGGACGAAGGCCTGGGTGGCGGCGGCGCACACCATGGTGATGGACAGGCCCGCGGCGGCGGGGCCGTTCAGGCGGGCGACCAGCAGACCGATGCCGCCGGACACCTCGACCAGGCCGGTGAAGTAGCGGAACCAGTCGCCCCAGCCGATCTGGTGGAAGACGCGGACGGCGTCGGCCTGGCCCGCGAACTTCGGCAGGCCGGAGGCGACGATGAAGAACAGGCCGAGCACGATCTGCAGGGTCCACAGCACGCGGTTGCGGAGCTTGCCCGGGGTGGCGGTGATGGCGACGGTCGGGGTGGTGGCGATGGCGGTCATGTCGAATGTCCTTCCGGGGCTTGTCGGTTCGGTGTCGAACTCGCTTGCTCACTAGGACGGGGGCTGTCGCGGAAACTCATCGCCGCTCGGGAGAATTTTTTTCTCTATGACTCGAAGGCGGCTTTGAGCGCCGTCAGGTGGACGCGGCTGGCGGTCGCGGCGGCCTCGGCATCGCGGGCGCGGATGGCGTCGTAGAGGTGCTCGTGCGCGTCGTGGTCGGTGGCCGGATCGCGCATGGGACGGATGCGGAGCATGTCGATCATGGCGTGGCGCGAACGCGGGACGAAGGCATTGAAGAGCTCGAGCAGGATGTCGTTGTGGGCGGCGGCCACGACCGTGCGGTGGAAGGCGGTGTCGGCGTCGACCAATCCCTGGACGGAATCGCCGCTTTCGGCGCGGGCGGCCAGGGCGCGGAGCATGGCGCGCAGGTCGGCGGGGGTGCGGCGGCGGGCGGCCAGGGCGGCGCCCTCGGCCTCGATGGCGATGCGGGCCTCGATGACGGTGACGATGTCCGAGCGGCGCAGCACCGTGTCCCAGTCCTCGGCGATATCCAGGGCGGTGACGAAAACTCCAGCGCCCTGGCGGCTTTCGAGCACGCCCTTACCCGCGAGTTCGCGAATGGCCTCGCGGAGCGTCGAGCGGCCGACGCCGAGCTGGGCGGCGAGCGTGGTCTCGCCGGGGAGGCGATGGCCCAGCTGCCACTCCTCCGCACGAATTCGCGAGAGCAGGACCTCGGCGGCCTGGGCGGCGAGCGGATGCCTCTGTACCTGCGCCACTATTGCTCGGCCTCTCTACTTGTCTGAGGAGTGAACGCCCTCTAGTCTAGTCCACATGCTTCTGGGTGCCCTGCTTCTCCTTCACCGCCGCGGCGGGGTCTGACCGACCGGCACCCCGCTAGCGGGCTCGCTGTGCTGCGCCGGTCACCTCCTCCGACGCGAAAGCGAATCTCCCGTGAGCACTCCCCCGAGCTGGAATCGTCAGCAGCCGTCCGTCATGCCCTCGCATCGGTATCGCGATGTGTACCAACGGGTTTCGGTGCCACTGACCGAACGTTCCTGGCCCGCCAACCGGATCACGACCGCACCGCTGTGGGTGCCGGTGGATCTGCGCGATGGCAATCAGGCCCTGGCCGAGCCGATGGATCCCGACCGCAAGCGGCGGTTCTTCGAACTGCTGGTGGCCATGGGCTACAAGGAGATCGAGGTCGGCTATCCCAGCGCCTCGCAGACCGACTTCGATTTCGTGCGATTGATCGGGGCCGAGCGGCTGGCTCCCGAGGACGTCACCATCGTCGTCTTCACCCCCGCGCGCCGGGATCTGATCGAGCGGACCGTGGAATCGGTGCACGGCATTCCCAACGATGTAGTCATCCACATGTACACCGCCACCGCGCCGACCTGGCGGAATGTGGTGCTGGGCAAGACCCGTGACGAGCTGGCCGAGCTGATCACGGCCGGCGGGCGCGAGGTGCTGGAACTGGCCGGGGACATGCCGAATGTCCGGTTCCAGTTCTCGCCCGAGGTGTTCATGCTGACCGAACCGGATTTCGTGCTGGAGGTCTGCGACCGCATGACGACCCTGTGGGACGCCACGCCCGAGCGGCCGGTGACGCTGAACCTGCCCGCGACGGTCGAGGTGGCGACGCCGAATGTGTACGCCGATCAGATCGAGTACATGCACCGGAACCTGGCGCGCCGCGACAGCGTGATCCTGTCGGTGCATCCGCACAATGACCGCGGCACCGGGATCGCATGCGCGGAGTTGGCGGTGCTGGCCGGGGCGCAGCGGGTCGAGGGGTGCGTGTTCGGCAACGGGGAGCGCACGGGCAATGTGGATCTGGCGACGCTGGCGTTGAATCTGCATGCGCAGGGCGTGGATCCGATGATCGACTTCTCCGATATCGACCAGGTGCGGCGGACCGTCGAGTACTGCACGCGGCTGCCGGTGCACGAACGCCATCCCTACGCCGGTGATCTGGTGTACACGGCCTATTCGGGGACGCATCAGGACGCGATCAAGAAGGGGTTCACCGAGCATCGCGAGCGGGCGGCCCGGCTGGGGCAGCCCGAACGTGAAATCGCCTGGGAGGTACCGTATCTGCCCATCGATCCGGCCGACGTCGGCCGGTCCTACGACGCGGTGATCCGGGTCAATTCGCAGTCCGGCAAGGGCGGGATCGCGTACCTGCTGGAGACCGAATACGGCCTGGAGTTGCCGCGCCGCCTGCAGATCGACTTCGCCCGCCACGTGCAGCGCCACACCGACCGGACCGGGACCGAGGTGTCGGCGCGGACGTTGTGGGAGCTGTTCACCGCGACCTACGCGGGGAGCCCGGCCGATTCGGGCATCCCCGCCGACGCGACGGCCGAGGACGCCATCGGTCTGCTGGGCCGGCGTGGGTTCTCGGTCGAGGTGTTGTCGGTGGCGCATCAGAGCGTGGACCGCGCCGGAGTCGATCCGGCCGTCGCCTACCTGGAGTACCGGACGGACGGCAGCGTGGCCTGGGCCTTCGGCACCGGTGAAACCTCCGCCCGCGCCACGGTTTCCGCAGTGCTGGCGGCCGGGGAGCGAGCCGCCCGGGCGGTGCCGCTGAACGTGTAGCGCGAGCTACCCGATGATGTCGCCGAGGACGGTCCCAGTGCCGGGACCGTCCAGGCGACGCTCGAGTTCGGCCACTCGGTGTTCGAGTTCGGTGATGCGCTGGCGGAGTGCGGCTTCGGCCGAGGGCACGCCGGTCGGGCCGGGGCTCGCGGCCATGCGAGCGTCGATCCGGTCACGGAGGTCGTCGGTCGTGGCGCCCTCGCTGATGAGGACCTGCGAGGCCACGCCGGAGCCCTCGGCGACCAGGGCCAGCAGCAGGTGTTCGGGGCCGATGTAGTTGTGCTGCAGGCGCATTGCCTCGCGCAGCGACATCTCCAGCACCTTCTTCGAGCGGGGTGTGAAGGGAATGTGCCCGGCGGGGACACCGTTCTCCTGCACGCCGACCGCCTGGTTCACCCGTTCGCGGAGGCCGGAGAGGTCCAGGCCCACGTCCGCGAGGGCCTGCCCCGCGATCGGATCGCCGCCGTGCAGGAGGCCGAGCAGCAGGTGTTCGGTTCCTATCCAGTCGTGCCCGAGCAGACGGGCCTCCTCCTGGGCCAGCACGATGGCGCGGCGGGCAGTGTCGGTGAACCGTTCGAACATGGGCTATTCCACCTAGGGTGAGCGGTCGATTCATCCACCGTAGTCCTCCGGTCCGCCCGCCGATACGGACTCCGGTGCGCCGCGTACCGCCCGGCGCGCGGACCGATCCGGACTAGGCGGAACGATCCAGCTTGGGAGCGCGCGGGCTGCGGCGGTAGGTCGACACCGCCGGGGAATCCGGCAGCCACAGGCGCCACGGACGGTCGGCGGCCAGGCTCACTCCGACCCGGGGACCGGCGGATACGGCAGCGGGATCGGTGATCTCGGGGCCGAGCTCCAAGCGAATCGGCGCGTCCGGGTCGAAGAGGTGAGTTCCGTAGTCGTCCAGGCGAATTCCGAGGGCGCTGCCGACATTGCCGGGGCCACGGGCCAGGTCGGCGTCGGATTTGGCAGCGACGCGGCGGGTGCGGGCGAGATCGTGGCCCGCGATGATCTCCCCGGCCCGGACGAGGACCGCGCTGGCGACGCCGTCGGGACCGCTGGTGACGTTCACGCAGGTGTGCATGCCGTAGCTGAAGTAGACGTACAGCACACCGGGCGGGCCGAACATGACCGCGTTGCGCGGGGTGCGGCCGCGGCCGGAGTGGGCGGCCGGGTCGGGCCAGGGGCCGGCGGGGTCGCTCCCATAGGCCTCGGCCTCGACGATGCGCAGGCCCACCGGACCGGACCAGAGCGTGCTGCCGAGCAGGCGCCGCGCGGCGCACAGTGGTTCGACGGCAAGCTCTTCGGCACTCACGCCGACCTATTGTTCCGCACGGCCGTCCCGCCCGGAGTGCCGGGACGGCCGTGCGGGGCCGGTTACCGCGTGGCCGGAGCCGAAGCGGTGATCAGAGCCAGGTTGCGACGCCACCGTGGTGCGAGCAGGTGCCGCTGCGGTGCTGGCTGAAGCTGTAGGTGCCGTCCTTGCAGCGGGCGGTAGCCCCGTCCGGGACGGTGGGAGACTGCTCCGGGCGCGGCACGCAGGCGCCGCTCACGTTCTCGTATTCGCTGGCAGCGCAGGCGGTGTGGAGCACCGGCGCGGCGACCGCGGGACCGGCGAGCGCGCTGCTCGCACCGATGAAGACCGCGGTGGCCCAGGGCAGAATGTGTCGCGCCGCATGGCGCTTGGTATAGCCGATCACTACGAAACCCCTTGCAGAATGGCGGTGTCGAAACGGGAGCGGATGCCCCCGACGAGCGCCGAATCGTACGGGACCGCTATCGCCGCGCCACCGGATTCCTGTCGACCGACCGATTCGGCGACCTATTCACTGCCACCCTGTTGCTGAATACCGGCCAGTTTGTCCGGATTCACCTGGAAGCGAATGTTTTCGATGTGACCATCGCGAATGTCGTAGGTCAGAGCACCCACACGGTAGTCACCGATCATGGCCAGCACGCCGAGTTCGCCATTGATGTAGGCGGATTCGAGGCGGATGCCCGCGCTGATCGGTTTGGCCATGGCGCCGAGCATCCAGCGAGCCACATGGTCGGGACCGTAGAGCGGGCGGCGGGCGGCGGTGACCTTGCCGCCACCGTCGTTCCACAGCGTCACGTCGGGGGCCAGTAGTTCCATGAGCGCGTTGACATCTCCGCCCTGGGCCGCGGCCATGAACTTCTCGGTGATCTCCGAGCGGATCGAGACATCGGTGTCGAAGCGCGGGCGGCGCGAGTGCACATGGGAGCGGGCTCGGTGCGAGATCTGGCGGACGGTGGCCTCGGGGCGGTCCAGGAAACCGGCGATCTCGGCATGCGAATAGCCGAAGACCTCGCGCAGCACGAAGACCGCGCGCTCGACCGGGCTCAGGGTTTCGAGGACGACCAGCATGGCGGTCGACACGGTGTCGGCCATCTCGGTCTCCTCTGCGGCGTCGGCCGTGCTGGTGAGCAGGGGTTCGGGCAGCCACGGCCCGACATAGGTCTCGCGGGTGGCGCGCGCCGAGGTGAGGCGGTTGAGCGCCAGATTGGTGACCGTGCGGACCAGATAGGACTTGGGGTGGGTGACCGTGTCCCGGTCCACCTCGTGCCATTTGATCCAGGCGTCCTGCAGGACGTCCTCGGCGTCGGTGACAGTGCCGAGCATCTGGTACGCGGTGCCGAACAGCAGCCGGCGGTGTGCCACGAAGGGATCGATCGAATCGTCCTGCCGGGCAGCGGGTACGGGCTGGTCGGGCGTGTGATCCTGCATGGGACTCATACCTACCGGGTCTTGCGAAATGAATCCATCGGCGGGCCGGGATATCGCATCGATATCCCGGCTACCTGGGCTGACGCGAACCGGAGAGACATTCGGGTCGTTTCGATGATCTCAGCATGCGATCGCGCGGGTGGCGCGGCCGCCGTTGGCGAACTGCACCTGCATGTTCATGTGCTTGCTCATCTTGTACACCGGCACCGGGCTACCGCTGACCTGCTCCTTGTAGGCGACGGCGGCGCGGCCCTTCAGGTACCAGCGGCGCGGGGTGTCGTCGGCCTCGGTGAACTGGATGACCGCGTCCTTGCGGCCCAGGCTCACCGGCTGGTGGATGTAGCCGAAACGGAAGGGCTTCACGGTCTTTCCGCGCAGTCGGCGGGCCAGGCTGTCGGCGGCGTATGCGGCGGTGGGCATGCCGCTCTGGCAGGTGCCGTGCAGGACGCCGAAGGGCATGCGCACCGCGGCGGCGTCGCCGATGGGCAGGATCTCCGGGTGCGAGACCGAGCGCAGGGTGGTGTCGGTGACGATCAATCCGCGCTCGTCCACGGCGATTCCGGCCTGGGCGGCCAGCGGCGACACCTTCACGCCCGCGGTCCACAGGGTCAGGTCCGAGGCGATCAGGTCGCCGGTGGTCAGGCGCACGGCATCGGGCAGCACCTTGGCGACCTGTACACCGACCTTGCGGACGATACCGAGCCGGTCCAGGGCGCGGTTGAGGTGCGCGCGGGCCTTGTCGCCCATCATGTGTCCGGGTTGCTGAGCGCTGATCAGAGTGACGGTCAGGCCCGGGTGCGATTCGGCGATCTCGGTGGCCGCCTCGATACCGGTCAGCCCGCCGCCGACCACGGTGACAGTGCCTGCGGCAGCGGCGATTTCGGTGAGCCGGTGCGAGAAGCGCCGGGCCTGGCGCGGATCGTTGAGGGTCCAGGCGTGGTGGTCGGCTCCGGGCACGGTCGAGGTGTCGGTGGTACTGCCGAGGGCGTAGATCAGGGTGTCGTAGGGCAGGTCGGTGGCGTCGTCGAGGGTGACGACGCGGGCGTCGGCGTCGATGGCGACGGCGGCCGCGCGGTGGAAGACCACGCCCGAACCGGCCAGCAGCTCGGGGATGCGGTGGTCGGCCAGTTCCTGCCCGGCGGCGATCTGGTGCATGCGCAGCCGCTCGGTGAAGCGCTCCGAGGGGTTCACCAGTGTGATGTGGGCATCCAGCTTGCGGGTGCGGCGGGCCAGGCGGATGGCGGCCAGCATGCCGGTGTAGCCGGCGCCGAGGACGACGATTCGGTGAGTGTTGGTGGTGGCGTTCATGGTCGGCTCCGTGGGGCTCGTTCCTGCTGGGTCGGGCATGAGACAGGACAGCCCCGCGGAACGTGACAATCCGCCATTGTGAGCTGGGTCACAGCGGAACATTCGGGCCCGGCCGCCGGTTGGCAGAGGGGTGGCCGGACCCTCCGGCCTGCGGAAACAGCGTCGGAGTGTGAGGTGTGATGGCCGTACAGGTCGAGATCTGGACCGATATCAACTGCCCGTTCTGTTATCTGGGCAAGCGGCGTTTCGAGGAGGCGCTGGAGGCGTTCCCGCATCGGGATGCCGTGTCGGTGGTGCACCGGTCCTTCGAGCTGGACCCGACGCTGCCCCGGGATCACAGCGACGCGGTGGTGCCGCACATCGCGGAGAAGTACGGCATCAGCGAGGCGCAGGCCGCCGCCAATGAGCGCGGCATCGGGGCGCAGGCCGAGGCGGTCGGGCTGCCCTATCTGACCTCGGGACGGGACTTCGGGAACAGCTTCGACATGCATCGGCTGCTGCACTTCGCGCTCGAGCAGGGCAAGCAGGAGCAGTTGCTGGATGCCTTGTACGCGGCCAACTTCGCCGAGGAGGAGCCGCTTTTCGGAGATAGCGAACGACTGGTTCGGGTCGCGGTGTCGGCCGGATTCGACGAGGCCGCCGTCCGCGAGGTGCTCGCGGACCCCGAGGCCTACGCCGACGCGGTGCGTGCAGACGAGGCCGAGGCCGCCCGGCTGGGCGCGCGTGGCGTGCCGTTCTTCGTGCTCGACCGCAAGTACGGGGTGTCGGGCGCGCAGCCGTCGGAGGTGTTCGCGCAGGCACTGGAACGGGCCTGGAGCGATCACGCGCCGGAGGTCGAGATCGTCGCGGACGGCGAGGCCTGCGGTCCCGACGGTTGCGCGCTGCCGCAACGGGATTGAGCGCGGCTAGCGATCGCCGTCGCGAATGATCCGGTGCCCGAAGCCTGAGATGTCCTGCAGGTACGCGCTGCGCTCCCCGGATCGGACTCGGAGCAGGTCGTCGGCGATCACGAAGCCGTAGGCGACCAGCATCAGGACCACGAGCTGTCCCCAGGCCACCCAGGCGATGCCGATCGGCGCGGTGGCCAGGACGGCGATCGCGGCGATGAATCGCAGACCCGGGCGGGGAATGCCCAGAGCCAGCCGGAACAGGCACTGGCCCAGCAGGAACAGGGCCACGCCGCCCGAAAGCGCCAGTGCCGCGGCCTTACTCGCGGGCTGATTGCCGTGCCCGATGGTCATGGAGATGCCGGCCGCGGTCAGGATGATGCCGAGCACCAGCACGAACAGTGAATAGCCGTAGGCGAGTACCGCGGTGCGGATCTGCGCCGGGCCCCGCAGTGCCCGCAGCCGGTGCTCGCCGCGCTCGTCGTCGAAGCCGAAATAGGCCCACCACAGCACATATCCGAGGGTGAGGCCGAGGCCGGCGGTCGCGACCAGGCCGACGGTGAGGTCCATACCGGTCAGGTTCGCGCCGATGGCCACCACCGATTCGCCCAGCGCGATGATCACGACCAGACCGTGGCGTTCGCAGAAATGGCTGGGGCGGATGACGAATCCCTCGGTGCGGGCCAGGTACGGCGAGACCACCTGCACCGCGACCGCGATCATCCACAGCACCGCGCGCACCCAGCCCTCGGCGATGCCGCCCGCCAGCACCAGCACCGCGGACACGGCATTGAGCGGCGCGAGACGCAGGATCGCGGAGCTCGCCCCCCGGCTGCCCGACCTCGCGAACATGACGCTGTGCACCGTGTTGATCGCGAAGTACCCGAGTCCGAAGGCCAGCCCGGAACCCTGGAACGCACTCGGAATCGCGAGGGCGATGACGAAGAAGCCGAACATGCCGATGAGCAGGAATGTGCGGCGCGACGAATTGCTCGGGGCGACCTCATTGGTGAGGAAGACGTACCCGCTGTACATCCACCAGATGATTGCGAACATGAGCGCCACGTGTCCCAGCTCGGACCAGCCGGGATGGTGGGTGAAGGCGTGGGTGAGCTGGGTGATGGTGAAGACGAAGACGAGGTCGAAGAACAGTTCCAGGGTCGAGGCCCGGACCTGTCCGCCTTCCGCTTCGACCTCGCCGGCCGGGCCGGACATGTCGCTGGTCACGTCCAGAGCGTAGAGCCGCCCGGCGCTCCCGCGCTCGGTGCGCTCAGCACCGCGCGGGCCAGGCGATCGGCCGCCCCGATACCGTGACCGCGGCGACCACGTGGAGCTCGGCGGGTGCGGGGTCCATGGTTCGACGGTAGGTCCGCAGGGTCGTTGGAGCCGGTCACCGGTGGTGACGAAACTGTGACGGCGACTTCGGAAATGGCTCGGACCAGGTGATTCGCGGTTCGACGCCGCCTAGGGTGGGGAGATGCGGATTCTGGTGGCGGATGACGATCCCGTGGTGCGCGAGGTGGTGCGGCGGTATCTGGAGCGGGACGGGCTCGAGGTGGTCGAGACCGCGGACGGGGCTGCGACCGCAGCCGTGCTGGCCCGGAACGAGATCGATCTGGCGGTGCTGGATGTGATGATGCCGCCGCCGGACGGGATCGATCTGACGCGGGCCGTGCGGGCGGGGGCGCATCCGGAGACGCCGATCATTCTGCTGACCGCGCTCGGCGAGGAGGACGATCGGGTGGTCGGGTTGCAGGCGGGGGCGGACGACTACGTGACCAAGCCGTTCAGTCCGCGCGAGCTGGCGCTACGGGTGGCCTCGGTGCTGCGGCGGACGCATCCACAGCCGGTGGCCGACGAGGTGCTGCGCGGGGACGGGGTGGAGTTGAACCGGGCGGCGCGGACCGTGGTGGCCGGTGGAACGCCGGTCGAATTGACCGCGCGCGAATTCGATCTGCTGGCCTTCCTGCTGGCGCATCAACGACGCGTTTTCAGCCGGCAGGAGTTGCTCGCCGAGGTGTGGGGCTGGAACTTCGGCGACCTGTCCACGGTCACCGTGCACGTGAAGCGGTTGCGCGCCAAACTGGGCGCCGCACATCGGATCGAGACGGTGTGGGGTCGCGGATATGCCTGGGGCCGTGCCGATCTCGGTACCGATCCCGGAACCGAGGAGGGGCCCGGTGCCGACTGATACACCCGGGCTGATCGGGTACGCGCTGGCGGGAACGCTGCCTGTGGTGGTGATCGGCGCACTGCTGCTGCGCTACACCCGCAATCGCGCGATGACCACGAGCATGGCCGTGCTGGTGCTGATTCCGACGCTGGCCACGCTGTGCGGGGTGGTGGCGGTGAGCGGGCTCATGTTCGGGGCCGAATTCGAGCGCACGGCAGTGGTATTGGCCGTCGTCACCGCTGTCACGGTGCCCGCGGCGATTCTGCTCGGCCGCGAGCAGGCCCGCGCCACGGTGTGGGAGCGCGAGATGCTGGAGCAGGAGCGCGCGGCGGAACGGTCGCGGCGCGAGCTGGTGGCCTGGGTCAGCCACGATCTGCGCACCCCGCTGGCGGGGATTCGCGCCATGGGCGAGGCGCTGCAGGACGGGGTGGTGTCGCGTCCCGAGGATGTGCAGCGGTACGCGGACCAGATCGTGCGCGAGACGAATCGGCTCTCCGCGATGGTGGACGACCTGTTCGAGATGTCGAAGATCAATTCGGGGGCGCTGCGGCTGCGGATGGAGCCGGTCGATCTGCGCGAGCTCATCGACGAGGTGCTGGCGGCCAACCGGCCGACGGCCGAACGCGCCCGGATCACCCTGGCCGCAACGCAACCCGAGGACAAGATCGTGGTGGCGGGCAGCGATCGGGCGCTGGGCCGGGTGCTGACCAACCTGGTCGCCAATGCCATCGCGCACACCCCGCCCGGCGGGCGCATCGACATCTCGGCGGGCGCCGACGCCGGGCACGCTTGGACCCGGGTCGACGATACCGGGCCCGGCATCTCCGAGGCCGATCTGCCGCGCATCTTCGAGGTCGCGTACCGCGGCAGCTCCGCCCGCTCCCCCGGGGCGGCCGAACTCGGCAGCAGCAGCGGCATGGGATTGGCGATTGCCGCCGGGCTGGTGGCGGCGCACCACGGAGATATCACCGCGCAGAATCGTTCCGACGGTGCGCGATTCGAGGTCCGGCTGCCACTGCTGACCACCGCCGGGCGGTGAACAGCAGGTAGGCGGCCACCCCCGCCCAGACCACGGCGAGCGCGACCAGCAGGCCGACCGTGTAGTCACGGTCGAGGATGGTGGCGTTGCCGGGGACCGCGCCCTCACGGCCGAACATCGGGACGGCGATGAGGATCAGGGCCAGGCTGATGAACGCGCCCACGGCGTAGGCGGGCCACCAGCGGGCGGGGAGCACGAGGCGGCCGAGCGCGCCCGCGAGGGCCGCGGCCGGGCCGAAGACCAGGTTCTCGGCGAGGATGACGCCGATGAACCAGGTCGCGACCGAGCGCAGGTCCGGGGTGCTCATCTTCAACAGCAGTTCGACGCCGTACGCGGCCAGGCCGATGCCCAGGGCGCCCAGCAGGATTCGGGTGGTCGTCATGACAGTTCCTCGATCGACTTCAGCCATTTGGTCTGCAGGACACCCGGGCGGCTGGGTGCGATGAGGCGGCAGGGGTAGCCGTGGTCGAGGGCCAGGTCTTCGCCATTGAGGCGCAGGGCGATCAGCGTGGCGGCATCCACCACGTGCGTGCGGGGCAGGACGGACGAACCGTAGATGCCGGTCGTCTCCAGGGACACGAAACGTACGTCGCCGCCCCCGTATTCGCCCACCCGGGCCAGCAGGTCGCGCAGGCGGACCCCGGACCAGTGGCCCTGCGCGCTCCAGCCCTCGACGCAGGCGATGGGCAGCGCGCTGTCGGTCTGCGGCAGGGCCTCCAGGTCGGCGCGGGAGAAATCGTGTTCGCAGCCACCGACTTTCACCGTCAGTTCGTACTGGGGTGAGCGGGCAGTCTCGGTGACTCCAGCGGCCGTGGCGGTCCGGTTGATCGGAACACCCTGCGGGCCTGCGCCACTGCGTGGCGCGAGCAGGGAGACCCAGCGCAGGAACGGGATCGACTGCCCCACCACCGCCAGGCCCGCCACGACCGTGCCGAGCCCGGCCGCGGCGAGTACCGCGCGCCGCGAAACACCGGGCTGCGCGCGTTCCGCTTCCCCGGTCTGGTCGGCATCCGGGACAGGATTGTCGATCGGCCGCGAAAGCGCCTGCCGCACAACTGGAAGCTTGACCGCCAGATGCACCAGGACCGCACCGAAGGCCACGTACGCCATGGCGTGATGTGTGGTGGTGAAGAAGAATTTCCACGGGTAGAACTGCGCGGTATTGAACAGCCCGGTCACGATCTCGAACAGCACCGCGCCGATCAGCACTGCCACCGACAGCCGCTCCAGCGCGTCCGGAAGTCCCCGGCGCAGCGACGGTTTGATGAAGAACCGCGGATACACCGACCAGAACTTGACCAGCAGCAGGGGGATCATCATGACCCCGACCGTCACATGCGCGCCCTGCGTGAGCCGGTACAGCCACACCGGATGCGCGGGCCACCAGAACCAGTCCGGCGGATGCTGGATCAGGTGGCTGATCAGGCCGGTCACGAACAGGATGGTGATGCCGACGCCGAGGGCCATGCCCGTCCGCGCGGCCACGGCCGTGGAGCGGGCAGGACTCAGCCGATCGGAAAGCGCGACCGGCAGCAACAGTTGGAGCGGCCCGGCCTCCTCGACCCGGCCGACCCCCTCGACCGGGTCACGATGAGCTGCCCCACCGGACTGGGCCGTACCACCGGGTTGAGCTGCCCCACCGGACTGGGCTGCCCTACCGGACTGAGCTGCCCCACCAGACTGGGCCGTCCCACCAGGTTGAGCTGCCCCACCGGACTGAGCTGCCCCGCCAAACTGGCCTACCCCGGCGGGTTGAGCTGTCCCGCCGGGCTGAGCTCTCCCGCTCGACTGGACTTTTCCGCCGGGTTGGATTGGCCCGCCGGGCGGTGCGGGAATATCGGGTGGTGCGGTGGGTT
Source organism: Nocardia sp. NPDC051981 (assembly GCF_040680715.1). Lineage (NCBI taxonomy): Bacteria > Bacillati > Actinomycetota > Actinomycetes > Mycobacteriales > Nocardiaceae > Nocardia > Nocardia sp. NPDC051981. The sequence continues at coordinate 15,443 of NZ_JBFAXK010000018.1, forward strand.
CTGACATGGCGTCCGCGGCGGGGCCGGTTCGGGCGGCCGCCGCGGGCTCCTTTCCAAGCTCGAATCTCAGAGTGGGGCGGGGGTTTTCGATGTCACCAGGTCGGCAACGGCGCATTTGAAGCGGCCGCGGGACACGGCCGCTACGGAGACGGCATCGGCGTAGGTGTCCACATCGGTGAGGGTGGGGAGGGAGTGCACCCGGAATCCGCTGTGGCGCAGGGCTGTTGCGGTCAGCTCGCCGGTGCGGGGGGTCGACATGGGGACGTCGGTGAGCAGGTGCGCCGGGCGCGGCTCGGGGAGACCGAGGGCCCACCAGCCGCCGTCCGCCGCGGGGCCGAGGACCGTGTCGCCGGTGGCCACCAGGCGCGCGGCCGAGCGGTGCAGCAGGTCGGCGTCGACCTGCGGGGTGTCCATGCCGATCTGCAGCACCGGGACACCGAACTCGGCGGCATCGACGTGGGCGTTGGCGAGGCGTTCGCCGAAGCTGTCGCCGCGCTGCGGCACCACGGTCACCTCGCGCAGGGCGGCGGCCAGTTCGACCGAACGCTCGGCGCGGTCGAGGTCGCCGGTCCAGGCGACGACGCTGTGCCGGATGCCGCTCTCGCGCACCGCGTCCAGCGTGTCGAGCAGGGCGCAGGCCGCCAGGTAGGCGGCGTCGACCGGCGAGAACGGCGGTGTGAGGCGGGTTTTGGCGAATCCGGGGATGGGCGATTTGGCCACCACGAGCATGGTGGCGGGGACATCGGTCGGGTTCATCGCACGCTCCAGAAGTCTCGGGCGGCACGCACGGTGCCGAGCCAGGAACCGGAGACCTTGGACTCGCCGTGAGTCCGCGGCCGATAGGTGATGTCGCGCTCCAGCACCAGCCAGCCCGCGCGGGCCGCACCGGTGAGCAGGGCGAGTGGGTAGCCGGAGCGGGCGTGCAGGTGGCCGAGCGCCTGCAGGCGGTCGCGGCGGGCCACCCGCATGGCGGCGATATCGTGCACCGGCAGTCCGTAGCGGCGTCGCAGCCGGAAGGCGAAGGCCCAGTTGCCGATTCGCGCATGCAGGGGTTGCACGCCGGGTACCGCCGCGCGGCGGCGACCGACCACCATGTCGATGCCCGGCCCGAATTCGGCCACCAGCCGCGGAAGTTCTCCAGGGTCGAGGGAGCCGTCGCCGTCCAGGACGGCGACCAGTTCGGTGCGGGCGGCGTCGACGCCGGCGTGCACGGCGCTGCCGTAGCCGGGGGTCGATTCGGTCACCACGGTCGCTCCGGCGGCACGCGCGACCTCGGCGGTGCCATCGGTGGAGCCGTTGTCCACCACGATCACCCGGTAGCCCACCGGAATTGCTGACAGTACGCCGGGAAGCGCTTCCGCTTCGTCCCGGCAGGGGATCACCACCGTGACCCCGGGTACGGAGTCCAACTCGGTCATGGCCTCGACCGTACGGGCAATCGAGGTCTTCCGACCCCGGGACACGCATGACGAAAGTATGACAAGAGCAGGAGAAATGGCGATCCGGACAGTTCCGGCGGGTTTCGGAGCCTAGGGTTTCCGGCATGGCGAACGCTTCCGCGACCCGGGTCGCGCGCTCCGTCTCCACCCGTGCCGACGGCTGTTGCGCGCTCGCGGCTCTCCTCTTGGTCTGTGCCGCCTTTGCGTTTCCGCGAATCGAGGGCAAACCCTGGCGGGATCGGCTCTACGCCGAGGCCGCGCCGATCTTCGGTGGCTGGCTGCCGCATGTGGGGTGGGGCACGGTGCCGGCCGTCGCCCTCGCCGCGGCCGTGGTGCGCTTCGGCCCCGATCTGGCACGGCGGCTGTCGTGGGGACGACTGCTGCTGGCGGCGTGGGCGACAGCGGCGGCGTGGGCGTTCGCGCTGGCCATGGTGGACGGCTGGCAGCGCGGCTTCGCCGGGCGGCTCACCACCCGCGACGAGTACCTGCACGAGGTCGGCGGAGTGCACGACATCGGGGCCATGCTGCGCGGATTCTCCGGGCGCATCCTGGATTTCCAGCCCGATTCGTGGACCACCCACGTGTCCGGGCATCCGCCGGGCGCGCTGCTGGTGTTCGTGCTGCTGGACCGGATCGGATTGGGCGGCGGAGCCTGGGCGGGACTGCTGTGCGTACTGGTCGGGACCAGTGCCGCGGCGGCGGTGCCGTTCGCCATCCAGGCGCTGGGGTCCGAGCATCGGGCCCGGGCCGCAACGCCTTTCCTCGCGCTCATGCCCGCGGTCGTCTGGATCGCGGTCTCCGCGGACGGGCTCTTCGCCGGGGTGGGCGCCTGGGCGGTGGCATTGCTGGCGTTGGCGACCCGGCTGGAGCGCGGCTGGCCCCTGCTCGCGCTGGCGTCCGGAGTGCTGTTCGGGTTCACCCTCTTCCTGAATTACGGCCTGGCGCTCATGGCGATTCCGGCCGCGGCGGTGCTGCTGGCCCGGTCACTGCGGCCCGCGCTGCCGGCGGTCGGGGGTGCGCTGGCGGTGGTGGGAGTCTTCGCGGCGGCGGGGTTCTGGTGGCCCACCGGCTATCACCTCGTGGTGCAGCGCTACTACCAGGGCATCGCCAGCGAGCGGCCCTATTCGTACTGGGTCTGGGGCAATCTCGCGGCGACGGTGTGCGCGGTGGGGCTGGCCACCGCCGCCGCGGGCAGCCGGGTGCTGGTCGAGCTGGAGATCCTGCCGGTGCAGCCGTGGCGGAACCGGCTCTCGCGCTGGCGCTCCCGCGTCGATCCGGCGGCGCTACTGGCCGCCGCCGGGATCACCGCCATCCTCATCGCGGACATCAGCGGGCTGAGCAAGGCCGAGACCGAACGGATCTGGCTGCCGTTCGATGTGTGGGCGCTGTCGGCGACCGCGTTGCTCCCCCGCCACAGCACGCGCTTCTGGCTTGCCGCGCAGGCGGCGGGGGCGCTGCTCGTCAACCACCTGATCCTGACGAATTGGTAGTCGCCGCAGCCGGATTCACCGCCAGGTGGGGGCCCCGTTCCCGGCGGCGGAGCGCAAGGGCGCGGTCGCGAATTCGGCGAGCCCCAGACTCGGGGTGACGGCGGCGACGAAACCCAGTGAGCGGCGGGCGCGTTCGGGACTCGCCACGATGTGGCGGACGTCGCCGGCGCGGTAGTCGCCGGTCACCACGGGTTGTTTGCCGCCGCAGGCGCGGGCCAGGATGGCGGCCACCTCACCGATGGTGATGGGGGTGCCCGAGGCGATATTGAGCGGGGTGAACGCGCCCAGCGGGTGTTCGAGGGCGGCGACATTGGCTTCCGCGATATCGCTGACATGAATGAAATCGCGGGCCTGCGTGCCGTCTTCGAACACGCGCGGGGACTCACCCGCCTCGAGTGCGGAGCGGAAGATGGCGGCGACCCCGGAATACGGTGTGTCCCTGGGCATATCGGGTCCGTACACATTGTGGTACCGCAGTGCGGTGACGGTTCCGCCGGTGGCCGCGGCCCAGGCGGTGGCGTAGTGCTCCTGGGCCACCTTGGAGGCGGCGTAGAGGCTGCGCGGACGCAGGGGCGCGTCCTCGTCGATGGGCGCCCAGGTGAGGGGACGGCCGTCGGGGCCGCGGTAGTCGAAGCGGCCGTTGTCGAGATCGGCGCGGGTGCGCGGGGCCGGCTCGGCGGGCGCGCCCGCGGAATCGACGTAGCGGCCCTCGCCGTAGACCACCATCGAGGAGGCCAGCACCAGGTGGCGGCAGTGGGCGCGGTGCATGGCCGCGAGCAGTACGGCGGTGCCGAGGTCGTTGTGGCTGGCGTAGGCCGGGGCGTCCTGGGCGCTGACGCCCGCGCCGACCACGGCGGCCTGATGGCAGACGACGTCGATGCCGTGCAGGAGATCGCCGAGGGCGTCCGGGTCGCGCACGTCCACCCGGGCGATGCCGGGCGGGGGCACGGCGGCGGATCCGTGGGCAGCGGCGAGCATGAAGTCGGCCGCGACGACCTCGTGTCCGGCGGCCAGTGCCGCGCGGTGAATGTGCGAGCCGATGAATCCGGCTGCGCCGGTCAGAAGTACACGCATGCGGCGATTCTGGATGGACCGCCGCCGGAATGCGCCCGGACTGGCCGACCTCGCGTGATTCGTCACGATTTGGTCAGCGGAATCGGTCAGATACGACCAGATCGCCACGTCGGCATGACCGGATCGCCACGCCGGAAAACGACACGCAGCGGGGTCTTGCCCTGAGCCCCGGGTGAGCGCACAATTCATCACGTAGTGAATTCAACACTCGATGAATTGAGGGTGACCTGTGACGGCACCAGCGACGACAACCGACGCCATCGCCATCGAGCACCTGGAAGTGCGGCGCGGCGGGCATCAGGTTCTGCAGAACATCTCCCTGACCGTTCCGCGGGGCAGCATCACCGGGCTGCTCGGGCCGTCGGGGTGCGGGAAGACGACGCTCATGCGCAGCATCGTCGGGACACAGATCATCGAATCCGGGTCGGTGTCCGTACTCGGTGAGGAGGCCGGATCGCGCGGGCTGCGGCGGCGGGTCGGATACGTGACCCAGGATCCGAGCATCTACGACGACCTCACCGTGGCCAGCAATGTCGCGTATTTCGGTGCGCTGTACGGTGCTTCGTCGGCCGACGTCGAAACGGCGCTGGCCGCCGTGGGTTTGAGCAGTCATGCCGGGTATCGCGGCAACGAGCTGTCCGGCGGGCAGCGCACCCGTGTGTCCCTGGCCTGTGCACTGGTGGCCGATCCGGAGCTGCTGGTGCTCGACGAGCCGACGGTCGGTCTCGACCCGGTGCTGCGCGCCGATCTGTGGGAGCAGTTCCAGGCGCTGGCGAAACAGGGCCGGACACTGCTGGTTTCGAGCCACGTCATGGACGAGGCCGAGCACTGCGACCGGCTGCTGCTCATGCGGGAAGGCCGGCTGCTGGCGCAGCTCACGCCCGCCGAATTGCGGTCCGACACCGGCGAATCCAGTCTGGAGAACGCCTTCCTCAAGCTGATCCGGATGGGAGAAGAGCTGTGACCGCGACACTTTCACGCCCCGCGGGCCCACGTCCACTGGGCTGCTACACCGCCACCACCGTGCGCATCCTGCGCCAGCTGCGCGCCGACCGGCGCACGGTCGCCATGATCGTGCTGGTGCCCGCGCTGCTCATGACGCTGCTGTATTTCGTGTACAAGAACTATCCGACCATGCCGGGCGCGCCGCGGCTGTTCGACCGGGTCGGCATCACCATGCTCGGCATCCTGCCGTTCGTGGTCATGTTCCTCATCACCGCCATCGCCATGCAGCGCGAACGGGTTTCGGGCACGCTGGAACGGTTGATGACCACGCCGCTGTCCAAGTTGGACCTGCTGGCCGGGTACGGGACGGCGTTCTCCATCGCGGCCGCGGTGCAGGCGGCGGTGGCCTGTCTGGTGGCGTTCTGGCTGCTCGGGTTGAACGCGGCGGGCAGCCCGGGGCTGGTGGTGCTGATCGCGGTGGTCGACGCGGTGCTCGGGGTCGCGCTGGGCCTGCTGGCAAGCGCGTTCGCGCGCACCGAGTTTCAGGCCGTACAGTTCATGCCCGTGATCGTGCTGCCGCAATTCTTCCTGTGCGGCCTGCTGGTGCCGCGCGGTCAGCTGCCGAGCTGGCTGGAGGCGATCAGCAATGTACTGCCGCTCAGCTACGCCGTCGACGCGCTGGAGCAGGTGTCCACGCATACCGGGGCCACCGGGCAGATGTGGCGGGATGTGCTGATCGTGGCCGTCTTCGCAGCCGTCGCACTGGGATTGGGCGCGGCCACCCTACGCCGGCGCACCGCATGACCCGGAGACACGCGGCGTGAGCGGAGGCAACGGGACCCGCAGCGGACGGCGTCCGGGCAATTCCGGCACCCGGGAGGCGATTCTGGACGCCGCCCGGGTGCGCTTCGCCGAAGTCGGCTTCGACCGCGCCTCCATCCGCTCCATCGCCACCGCGGCCGGAGTGGATCCCGCACTGGTACACCACTACTTCGGCACCAAACACCAATTGTTCGCCGCCGCCCTGCAACTCCCCGTCGACCCCCAGACCATCCTCGCCGGCTTCGCCGCCGTCCCCGTGGAAAACCTGGGCGCCCACATCATTCGCACCGTCGTCGGCATCTGGGACTCCCCCGTCGGCATGCCCGCCGTAGCCGCCTTCCGCAGTCTCCTCGCCAGCGACGACCCCACCCTGGCGCGCACGTTCATCCTGGAAATAGTCCTGAAAGAGATTCGGCCCCTGGTCGATTCACCCCCCGGCACCGGTGCCCAACGCGCCGCCCTCGCCGCCTCCCAGCTGGCCGGCCTCCTGGTAACCCGCAAAATCCTCCGCCTGGAGCCCATCGCCTCCATGCCCATCGAAGACCTCGCCACCATCATCGGCCCCACCCTGCAACGCTATTTCACCGGCGATCTCCCCCAGCAGGGCTGATCTCGCCCGAGACATGCACCGGCAGAATCGAACCCGCTCCTACCAGCCAGCGGCCCCTGCGCGCGAGGTGTTCCCTTCTTGCTGCGGCGGCGTCCCCTGCGGCGGCACCGCTACCCAACCCTGCGGCTGCGGTACCCAACCCTGGGACCGAGCGACCCAACCTTGCGGCTGCCCCGCCATGACATGCGACTGCGGCGCCCCACGGCCACAATCGCCGCAGCGGTGAAAATCCAGAAACCCAGCACCCAGCACCACGCTGCGCGAGCCTCGCGCATACATCGGCTTGGAGCCGATACAGACCAGTAGGGTCGCCGCCGATCCGGTCCCCGGACTTGCGGCCGCCACCGCGACCGCGCGAGCCGGCCGTCGGCGGGACACAAGCCAGATCAGCGGGCGCTCATGGATGGAGCGGCGGGGGGATCAGGATTGGGTGAGGAAGAGGGTGTGTTCGTCGTCGGAGACGTCGCGGGCCTCGTCGACGAGCAGGACCGGGATTCCGTTGTCGACCGGGTAGGCGCGGCGCAGGCGGGGGTTGTAGAGCACGGTGTCACCGGTGGCGGTGTGGACCAGCTGCAGGGGGCCCTTGTCCTGGGGGCAGGCGAGCAGGCTCAGCAGGGTGGGGTCCAGGGTTTCCTCCGACATGTCCGACAACCTACCGGTCGGCGGGGGCGGGAGGGGAATCGGCGGGGCGGCGGAAGCTGATGTGGCGGTGGCCGAAGTAGCTGGCCACCGCGACCAGCCCCATGACCACCACGGCGGCCGGCTTGGCGGGGGCGTGCAGCAGGGAGACGGCCAGCTGCAGCAGCACCATGTTCAGCACCATGCCGACGGCGTTCACGCCGACGAAGGCCACGAAGTCGCGCAGCAGGTGGCCCCGCACCCGGAACACCAGGGTGCGATGCAGGACGAAGGCCACCACCATGCTGACCGCGTAGGCCAGCGCCACCGACAGCGCGGCCGCCACGTCCTTGGACACCACGCCGCCGAGGACGGTCAGCCACACGATGGTGAGCACCATGCCCAGCAGCGTGTTGAAGCCGCCGACCAGGGCGAAGGCGATCTCCTGCCGGCGCACCAGCCGCAGCAGCGGCCCGGCCGGGGCAGGCTCGGTGCCGGTGAGCGAGGGGCCCGTCTCGGTCACTTGGCGGTGCCCACCAGTTCGCGGTCCGGATCGTCGTCGAGCTGTTCGGCGGCGGGCACGTCCTGTCCGCGCCGACGCGAGCGAACGTACAACCATTGGAGCAGCCCGAGGCCGACGAGTCCGCCCGCGGCACTGCCGATTCCGATCTTCCAGCCCGGCGGCCGCCAGCTCACCTCCAGCACGGCCTTGTCGGTGCCGGCCGGAATGTCCACGGCCACGAAGACTTTCGCGACGGTGTGGAACGGGACGGCCTTGCCGTTGAGAGTGACGCGGTAGCCGGGCCAGCCCAGGCGCGCGAAGGTGACGCGGCCGCCGGTCTCCGAGGAGACCTGCACACGGCTGGTGGTGTCGGTCTCGTCGAGCGAGGTGGCGGTGACGTCGTGGGCGTCGCCGACGCGGCCGTTGACCGGGGAGATCGGGCCGTTGTCGCGCTCGAGCACCCAGATGTACTTCTCGTGCCCGGGCACGTCGGCGAAGTGCCAGCCCTCCGGGGCGGGTTGGTCACCGGCGTCGGGGAACATGGCCTTCTGCAGCACGACACGGTCGATCAGCATGAGGTCGGCGAGAGTGCGGCCGGTGGTCGGCTCGGCGCTGAACAGCCGGCGGTACGCGTCGGGGCAGACGCTGGAGTCCCAGCGCATGCAGAGCATTTCGCCGAAGTAGAAGTGCCCGTTGGGCGTATAGCCGTTGACGTAGTCCTGCTGCAGGTCCTTGGCGTAGTTGCCCCACACCAGCGACCCGTAGGCGCCCTGCAGGTTCTTGTCGGCGGGTTGCAGCAGGCCGCGGTCGGAGAGCTGAAGGGTGGTGCCGGCCGCGAACCTCGGGAAGGCGGCCATGGCCTCGTTGCGATCAGCGGGCAGGTTCCACGACATGGGCGTGGGCTGCACCCACCACACCTGGAACCAGGCGATCGGCACCATGGCGGCGATGACCAGCGCGGTGGCTCCGGTGGTGCCGCGGGTGCGGCCCAGCCACACCGCGCCGAACCCGAGGGCGATCACCACGGCGGCCGAGCCCAGGTGCCACAGCACCTGGTGCGGGTCGGCGGAGAAGGTGCGCACCCACAGCGCCAGGACCAGCACCAATCCCGAGATGATCCGCGTGTTGCGGTCCCGCAGCGTGGCGAAGCGGCCCAGCAGCACGCACACCAGCACGAGCAGACCCAGCGCCAGCATGGGCAGCACGCGGGCGGGCCAGCGCAGCGGGCCGACGGTGCCGGGCCCGGCGGTCCACATGAGCGCCATCAGTGCGAACAGGGCAATCGCGACGAACTGCTTCCAATGTTTCTGCGCCGCTTTCCAATCCACGAACGCCAGCGCCGGGATCAGGAACCAGGCGATGTAGGTCATGGGCAGCGGCTGGACGTAGCCCCACCACGAGGTGAACGCGGGCATGGTGGTCGGCAGGCTGGCGTTCAGCGATTCGGACCACGGCACGGTCAGGAACTGGTCGTTATTGATCTGCGAATTGCCGCGCCAGCTCACCTGCGCCGACAGCATCGAGGGCAGGAAGGTCAGCAGGCCCGCCGCGCCCGCGCAGGCCGCGGCGGCGGCCAGGCGCAGCAGCGGGCCGAACGCGTCGCGCCACTGCGGCCAGGTCCGCGGCCCCCGGCACACCAGGTAGCCGACGGCCACCGCGATCAGCATGAGCACGGCCTCGACCGCGGGGAACACGTACTGCACCGAGATCGCCAGGTACAGGTACACGAAGACCGGGATCGGACCGCCCTGGCCGCGCAGGTAACGCTCCGCGGACGCCCAGGCGTGGATCATCCAGGCGGTGCCGGCCATGGCGGTGAACCAGCTGGCCGAGTCGAAGAACAGGAAGAAGCCGGTGAACGGCATGGCCACCCCGGCCACCGCGGCCCACTGCGGGCGGGCGCCGTACACCAGGCACACCCGATACACGCCGAGCCCGGTGATGATCGCGAAGACCAGCTTCACGATTGTCGCGTACACGGCCAGGTTGGGCACCGAGGGCGCGATCAGATCGATCAGCAGCTGCGGCGGGTTGAACAGTCCCGCTTCCTCATTGGTGTAGTTGCCCGTCATCCACTGGTCCGGAATCAGCAGCGGGAAATGGCCGTCACGGAAGGCCCGGCCGAAGAACACCCACAGGCCCGTGTACTGGGATTCGGTGTCGTCGGTGAAGAAGTGGCGGGAGTTGGCCAGGATGACAGCCAGATAGCCGAGGGTCACCCCGATCGAAGTGACGATGCCCCAGCGGTACACCTCGCGCCGAGCCGCCTTGTCGTCCTGCCCGGATTCGGCGGCCCCAACCACCTTGGAAACTGAGCTTTCCACCACGAGTTCCAGACCCTACAGGGCGGCGATGTCGATGGCACTTACGCCGGTCCGTTGCGGGGGATGGACGTGGGGAATGATGCCGGGTGTCAACACTTCGCCCCGAATGCCGCGCCGAGCAGCGTGTTAGAGTTCAGCGCGGCTCGGGCTCCGGTTTCCGGGCTGGAGTTCCGGCGCACACCGTCATCGAAAGTACATTCAGCTGATGCCGATTCCGTCCGCCCGCACCTACGCGAGCGACCCCAGCGTGACCTCCGGCAGCGAGCGCCCGGCGCGGGTGCACGCGGTCTCCGTCGTGGTGCCCGTGTACCGCGGCGAGGAGACGATCGCCGCACTGGTCAGTGAGCTGGACAAGCTCGGGGAGCCGGTCACCACGCCCCAGGGCGCCACCTTCCGGGTCGAGGAGATCGTGCTGGTGCACGATCACGGGCCCGACCGCTCCGACGTGGTGCTGCAGGAGCTCGCCGAGACCTACTCGCAGGTGCGGGTGGTGTGGTTGAGCCGCAACTACGGCCAGGATGCCGCCACCATCGCCGGTATGGCCGCCGCGCAGGGCGACTGGACCGTCACCATGGACGAGGACGGCCAGCACGATCCGGCCTTCATCGCCGACTTCCTGGACACAGCGCTCGAGCAGCGCGCCGATCTGGTCTATTCCAAGCCGGCCAACACCCGCCCGCACGGCTTCCTGCGCAATGTCACCTCGCGCGGCGCGAAGATCGTGCTCGCGACGGTGTTCGCGTTCCCGGACTCCACCCGCTTCGAGAGCTACCGGCTGATCCGCGGCGATATCGCGCGGCAGCTGGCGCAGGTCGCCTCCAATGGCGTGTACCTGGATGTGGCGCTCACCTGGGTGGTGGGCGAGGCGGCGCAGGTGCCGGTGCAGTTGCGCGCCGAGGGCCGCGAGGAGTCCGGTTACAACTACCGGCGGCTGTTCTCGCTGTTCTGGAAGATGGTGCTGTGCAGCGGAACTCGCGGCCTGCGGCTGGTGAGCATGCTGGGTGTGACGCTGGCGCTGGGCGGGCTGGCCATGGCGGGGTGGGTGGTGTACCACCGGCTGACCGACAGCGGCACCGACCCCGAGGGCTGGGCCTCGCTCATGACGGTGCTGCTGCTGTGCTCGGGCGCGGTGCTGTTCTCGCTGGGCCTGATCGCCGAATACCTCGGTGTGGCATTGCATGTGCTGGTCGGCAAGCCGCTGTATCTGACGGTGGATTCGCCGACACCGCGGCCGCAGCAGTTGCGCGGCGGAATCCGCTATGACGGTGGAAATCACCACAACGGCACGACGAATCGGCACGACGAAGACATCGAGGGGGAGCTCCGCGCGTGAGCAGTGACCGCATCATCTTCAGCCGCCCGTTCCGCGCCGCGCGCGAACTGCCGAATGTGGAGGCCGTGCTGTCCTCGGACCACAGCCACGGCGACGGTCCCTTCACCGCGACTGCCACCACGAAACTGCGTGACATCACCGGCGCGCCGCACGCGCTGCTCACCACCTCGTGCACGCACGCGCTCGAAATGGCCGGGCTGCTGCTGGAACTCGGGCCCGAGGACGAGGTGATCGTGCCGAGTTTCGCGTTCACCTCCAGCGCGACGGCCATGGCGCTGCGCGGCGCGACCGTGGTGTTCGCCGATATCGACGCCGCCACCGGCAATCTGGATCCGGAGTCGGTGGCCGCGGCGGTCACCCCGCGCACCAAGGCTGTCATGGTCATCCACTACGGCGGTGTGGCCGCCGACATGGAGGGCCTGCAGCGGCTGGCCGACGCGCACGGCTTCGCCATCATCGAGGACAACGCGCACGGCCTGGGCGGCTATTACCGGGGCCGCCCGCTGGGCACCATCGGCACCGTGGGCGCGTTGTCCTTCCATGACACCAAGAACGTGCACTGCGGTGAGGGCGGCGCGGTGCTGCTCACCGACGAAATCCTCATGGCACGTGCGGAAATCATTCGCGAGAAGGGCACCGACCGGGCCCGCTTCCTGCGCGGCGCGGTGGACAAGTACTCCTGGCAGGACATCGGATCCTCCTACCTGCCCAGCGAATTGAACGCCGCCGTCCTCGACGCCCAGCTCGCCGAGTTCGACACCATCCAGCGCAACCGCCACCGCGTGTGGGACACCTACGCCGCCGCGCTCCCGGACTGGGCCGCCCGCAACGACATTCGCCTCATGACGGTGCCGTCGGATCGCGAGCACACCGCGCACCTGTACTACCTGCGCGTTCCCACCGAGCACCGCCGCGACGACCTCATCGCGCACCTGTCCCAGCGCGGCATCGTGGCCCCCTTCCACTATGTCCCCCTGGACTCCTCCCCCGCCGGGCTCAAGCTCGGCCGCACGCCGTTCCCGTGCGCGCGCAGCGCCGAGTTCTCGGCCACCCTGGTGCGGCTCCCCCTGTGGCCGGGCCTGACCGAGGAGCAGCTGACCCGCGTCGTCGACGGCGTCACCAGCTTCACCGTCTAGTAGCCGCGGGCCCGGCGGCATCACGGATGCCGTTGCCACACAAGAGGTCCGCGTCAGGGGCGCGCGGAAATACGGTTTCGGTAGCGGTCGATGTCGGCGTTCAGGCGAGCGAGGGAGTCGGCGAGGGCGGTGATCTCCGCGTCGGTCCAGTCGGCGACGATCTCGTCGAGATGGCGGATGCTCTGTGCGCGTTCACCGTTCAGACGGGACGCGCCTTCCGGGGTGAGGCGGAACTTGCGGGCGATGCCGCCGTCGGGGTCGGGGATGCGGTCGGCGAGGCCGGCGCGGAGCAGCGCCGCGGTCTGCCGGTTCAGGGTGGAGACGTCGAGGCCGAGGATTTCGCTGAGCCGGCCGATGGACATCGGGCCGTCGGCTTCGAGCAGGCTCAACAGCAGGTAGGCGCTGCGATCGAGGCTGGTGTCGGTCGCCTTGCGCGCGATGAGGCTGAAACGGCCCATCAGCATGGTCTGGAATTCCAGCAATTCGGTGGGCTTGGGCACGTCCCGTCCTTCCACGCGCATTGACCTGCGGGTTCAACCCCCTGTCCACCCACACCCTAGCGTTGTGCATCCGCCACTGCATGTGCATCTTGCACTTTATGTGTACAGTACACATGATTACGCATCGTGAGGAGATCCCATGACCCAACCCGATTCCGCTACGGCGTCCGGCTCGACGCCGGCGCGCACGGGCGCGGGCCGCACCCTCGCGGTGCTCGCCTACGCCGGTGTCATCGCGTCGCTCATGCAGACGCTGGTGGTGCCGCTGCTGGGTGAGCTACCCCGCATCTTGAATACGTCGGCCTCGAACACCAGCTGGGTCGTCACCATCACGCTGCTCGTCGCGGCCGTCGCCACGCCCGTCGCGGGCCGGCTCGGCGACATGTACGGCAAGCGGCGCATGATGATCGCCTCCACCATTCCGCTCATCGTCGGGTCGATCGTGTGTGCGGTGTCCGGCTCGCTGGTGCCGATGATCATCGGGCGCGGCCTGCAGGGGCTCGGCGTCGGCATCATCCCGCTCGCCATCGCCCTGCTGCGCGATGTGATGCCCGCCGAACGGCTCGGCTCGTCGATCGCGCTGATCAGCTCGTCGCTGGGCATCGGCGGCGCACTGGGCCTGCCGATCGCCTCGGCCGTCACCCAGTACAGCAGCTGGCGTGTGATGTTCTGGGTCGCGGCGGGTCTGGTGGGCATCGCCACCGCGTTGATCGTGACCCTGGTGCCCGAGGGCAGCTCGGAAGGACCGTCGGGACGTTTCGACCTTCCCGGCGCGGTGCTGCTCGGCGCCGGTCTGGTGTCGTTTCTGCTGCCCGTGTCGAAGGGCGCGACCTGGGGCTGGACCAGCGGCACCACGCTGGGCTTGTTCGCGGCGGCGGTCGTCGTCCTGCTCGCCTGGGGCTGGTGGGAGCTGAGGTCGCCCGAGCCGCTGGTGGACCTGCGCACCACCGCGCGTCCGCAGGTGCTGGTCACCAACCTCGCGAGTATCGCGATCGGTGTCGGCATGTACGCACTGCAGTTGAGCATGCCGCAGCTGTTGCAGCTGCCGACGTCGCTCGGCTACGGCTTGGGCCAGTCGATGATCATGATGGGTCTGTGGATGGCCCCGGGCGGCATCATGATGATGCTCGTCTCACCGGTGGGCGCCCGCCTGTCCGCCGCGCGCGGCCCGAAGATCACCCTGTTCACCGGCGCGTTGACCATGGCGGCCGGGTACGGGGTGGCACAGCTGACGATGGGCTCCACCTGGGGTCTGGAGCTGGTGAACATCATCTGCAGCACGGGTGTGGCGCTCGCGTACGGCGCGATGCCGGCGCTGATCATGAGCGGCGTGCCGCTGTCGGAGACGGCCGCCGCCAACAGCTTCAACACCCTGATGCGCTCGATCGGCACCTCCGTCTCCTCGGCGGTCGTGGGCGCGGTGCTGGCGCAGCTGACCATCTCGGTTGGCGGCCATGCCATTCCGACCGAGAACGGCTTCCGCACGGTGTTCCTGATCGGCAGCGCAGCCTGCCTGGTGTCCGCGATGATCGCGCTCGCGATCCCGGTCCGCAAGGCGGCCGCGGCCCGCACCACCGCAGCGGCCGAGCCACAGAAGGTACTGGCGGAGAACTGAACCGGAGCGCGAGGAGCACGGCCGTTTTTCGAAAGCCCGGTCTACGACCGGGCTTTCGTGCGGTGCGAGCTCAGGCGGGCTGGTCGCGCGGTTGCGGGGGCTGCCAGCCGGGCGGGGCGAAGATGTAGCCGAGTTTGCTGCGGTAGCCGTCGGCGGCGCGGACGTCGCGAATGATGTTGCCGTACTCGTGGTATTGCAGCTTCAGGAGGTTGTAGGTGCCGACCGGTTTGGTGAGACCGTAGGTGGGGCGGTGCATTTCGGGCTGGAAGGTGCCGAACATGCGGTCCCAGATGATGAGGATGCCGGCGTAGTTCTTGTCGAGGTATTCGGGATCCCTGCCGTGGTGGACACGGTGGTGCGACGGGGTGTTGAAAACGAATTCGATGGGAGCCCAGAGCTTTCCGATGGTCTCGGTGTGGGTGAAGAACTGATAGATCTGGTTGAGGATGAAGGCGATGTAGATCGTCCAGGGAGCGAAGCCGAGCAGCGGCAGGGGCGCCCAGAAGATGACCTCGGACCACGGATTCCACTTCTGCCGCAGGGCGGTTCCGAAGTTGAAGTACTCGCTCGAGTGATGGGCCTGGTGGGCCGCCCAGCCGATACGGACGCGGTGCGAGAAGCGGTGGTTGAGGTAGTAGAGCAGGTCGAGGACCACCATCAGCAGCACCCAGGTCCACCAGGCGCCGGTCGGAAGGTGCCAGGGCGCGAGATAGGTCCACACCAGGACGAACACCACCAGGCTGGCCGTCTTGAACACGAACGACGACACGATCGAGCCCAACCCCATGCTCAGGCTGGTGCGGGTGTCGCGTGCCAGATACCCGCTCGCATGCTCGCGATCGGCGTCCCGCAACGACGCCATCTCCACTGCGATACACAATAGAAAGACCGGGATCGCATAGAGCAGCGGCGTATTGATCTCATGCCAGACCTGCGAAAGCATCGAACCTCCACGAATTGACCAATTCGTAAGTTACCAATTGGTCAATTCAATGGCAAGAGTCCGCGACCGTTCCCGGTCGAATCAGGTGAGGGCTGCGAACAGGCGGGCGCTGCGCGCGATCATGGCCTCGGCCGTCTCGTCCGGATGGCTCAGCCACCAGTCGACGAGCGCGGCGACCAGTCCGGTCCACACGGCGATCAGCGCGGACAGATCCCGTGGATCGGTCAGCCCGTGCCCCGCCACGAACGCGCCCACGCCCCGGTCGGTTTGTGCATCGATGCGGGCGCGCGCGGCCAGCGCTGCCTCCGCCGCGGGCCCCTCGGCAGGGTGGGATCGGTCGTGCACGACCTTCCAGTCGTGTGGCCGCGGTTCGAGCGCGGTGAAGATCGCGGCCAGCGTGCGCTCAGCCATCTCCAGCGACGCCGTCCCCGACATGGCCTCGTCGATCGCATCTCCGAGCACCCCGGCGGCCCGCTCCACGCAGGCCACGTACAACCCGTCCTTGGACCCGAAATACCCGTACACCAACGGTTTCGACACCCCGGCCCCCGCCGCCACCACGGCCGGTGACAACCCCGCGTACCCGACCCGCGCGATCTCCGCGGCCGCCACATCGAGGATCTGCGCCTCCCGCTCGGCTCGCGGCACCCCCTTGGTCCCCGCCGTGCCGACCCGCTTCACGGCTCCGCTCCCACCTCCGACATCCGATCGCATGCTCGAAAATTACCATTCGGTCAATTCGATCGATCGCAGGCGAAATGCGAACGCGCCCCGGCCCTGCCGTGTCTTCTCCGGTACGACACGGTGGCGGGGGCGCGTTGGCGATCAGCCGAACAGTCGCGCGGCGAGGTCGGGGGTGAGGACCTCGTAAGCCTCGGTGGTGCGGTTGTACCACCACGTGCGGTCGTCGGGTGCGGCGCGGCCGGCGGCCTGCACCGCCCGCGTCGAGGGACGGTAGGTGGAGCTGCGGGGGATGTCGTCCACGACGTAGACGATGTCCGGGCGCTGATCGGGGGCGAGGGCCCGGACCGCCTCGGTCACATCCTTGGGAGCCAGGCTGAAGCCCGCACGGACGCTCACCGCGGCGACCGCGAGGATGCGGTCCCCGGCGGGGAGGCCGAAGGCCACCTCCATGTCGACGGCGGTGATGTCGTTCAGCGCGTCGACGATCGGCTGGGTGTAGACCGGGCCGCGCGGCGTCGGGATGACGGTGTCGCGGCGGTCCATGAGCCAGTAGTCGCCGTCGCTGTCGCGGCGGAAGAGGTTCTCGGTGGGCATCCAGGCGTCGCCGGGGGCGAAGACGCCGCGGAGTCCGCCCGCGGAGAGGTCGACGAGGTCGGAGACGGTGCCGATGAGCAGCCCCACCTCGTTGTCGGCGCAGCGCCGCGCGAAACCGCTGTCGTCGACCAGGATTTCGTCGGTCAGCGGGTCGTAGGCGATGAGTTCGACCTTGGCGGTGCCCGGCACCGGACGGCCCTTGGAGCCGATCTTGGCGCCGGAGACGTTGGCCAGCACCACGTCTCCCTCGATGGAGGCGTAGAACTCGAGCACCTTGGCGGGCGCGAAGCGCTCCTCGGTGCGCCGCCACAGGCCCCTGGGCATTCCGGACCCGATGAACAGGCGGATCGGATGCGCGTGCCCGTCGGCGAAGGTGTCGGCGTCGAGGATGTCGCGCAGCATGGTCCAGGTGTAGGTGACCACGGTGACGCCGTAGCGGTGCACCTCCTCGGCGAACCGCGCCGGTTCCAGCGAGCGGGCCAGCGCGATGCGGCTGCCGCCGGCCACCGCGCCACCCAGACTCACCAGTAATCCGGACGAATGGTACAGCGGCGCAAGGCAGTACACGGTGTCGTGGCGGCCCAGGTCCGCCGCCGACGCGGTGCCGAAGGCCGACAGCGCCCAGCGGTGATTGGTGACCTGCTTGACGTCGAACTTGTCGCCGGTGCCGGTCACCAGGATGAAGGCCAGCTCGCGCGCCAGGCCCGGGTCCGGCCGGTACCAGGCGGGCAGCTCCACCTGCGCCGGGTCGATCTGTTCCAGGTCGACCACATCGGCACCCGGCGGAATGTCGAGGACACGGGTATTGCCGCCGCCGAGCACCAGCACCCGGTGACCGGTGGCGGCCGCGCTGGCGAGGTTCTCCGGATCGGCGATGAGCAGCCTGGTCCCGGTCAGGTCCGCGACCTTGGAGAGTTCGCTCCCCGGCGCCAGCAGCACCGCGACCGCGCCCAGCCGCGACAGCGCGGCGATGGAGGCCAGCGCGCTCGGCCGGGTCTCCATGACCACGCCGACCCGGGTGGCCGGCCGCACGCCGACGGAGATCAGCCCGCGCACCACATTGTCGATGCGCTCGTTGACCGCCTCCTGGGTGTGCACGCGGTCGTCGAACACGAACAGATCGCGCTGCGGCGCGCGCCGCGCCTGCTCGGCGACCAAGCGGCCCAGCGAGATTCGAGTGTGCGGCTGGATCATGCCGAGCCGGGTCAGCCGGGGCAGCGCGCGGGCGGCCTCGCTGGTGAGTTCGACCGTACCGCGCAGCGTCTGCCCGGCCACGCCCTCGATGGTCTTGCCGACGCTGGTTCCGGCCTCGGCCAGCGTGCCGAGAGCGTGCACGACCCGGGTGAGCCCGGTGCGCGGGCCATTGCGGACCACCTCGGTGCTCATGCGCTCGACCTGCTCGGGCAGTTCGCCGCGGCCGCTGAGGTAGTTGACCCAGTCGCGCACCACGGGCCAGGTGTGCTTGGTGGCGGTGGAGCCCGACACCAGTCCGAAATGCCCGGCCACAATGCAGGTCTCGTATACGTCGGCATTGGGCGCGGCGTGCACGATGCCGCGCACGGCGGCGGGCTGGCCGATGTCGTCGACCTCGCCGACGAAGGCCAGGATCGGGCACTTGATCTCCGCCAGTGAGATGAGCTGATCGCGGATCACGAAGCCGCCCAGCATCATTCGATTGTGCTTGACGAACTGCTGGAGTAGGTCGGTGAGCGCGGGACCGGGGTAGCCGAGCCAGCCGTCGACCTCGAGGAAGCGGCGCTGACGCTCCTTGGGCAGCAGCGCCTCACGGTTGTGCAGCTGGCGCAGGAAGTCGATGCGGGCGCGGGCGGTCTTGACCGGGTCCAGGGCCTGGAAGCCCAGGCGCACCATGGAATCGGTGATGGGCAGCCGGTTCAGCACGTGATCGGTGAGGAAGTCGGCGGCGTCGGAAACCAGCCCGTGCGGTAGGCCGAAGGGCATGCCCGCCACAGCGTCGACCGGGCTCCCGAAGGTCACGATCGACTCGACGCCCTTGCCGTAGCGGTAGGCCGCGGTCTGGTAGGCGAACATGCCGCCCTGCGAGTACCCCATGAGATGCACGGCGCGGCCGGTGATTTCGGTGACGGTGTCGATGGCGCTCGAGACCGCCAGCACGTGGTCGGCCAGATCCCGGTCCCAGCCGCCCTCTTCGGTGGCCGGTGAGCCGAAATCGACCACCCAGCAATCTATTCCGCCCTGGTGCAGGATGCCGACCGCACCGTCGGCGGCATTCACGTCCCAGATCTCGGCGGTCACCATGATGGGCGGCACCAGCACTACCACCGGACGCTCCGCCCCGGTGTCGTCCGGGAAGTAGTGGCGCAGGCGGTACATCCGCTTCCGCTCCACCACCTCGTACGGCGACGATTCGATGTCGTGAACCAGTCCCCCGAACCGGATCACCTCGAGCCCGTTCTGTGCGGTCGCGACGAGTCGCTCGATCGGACCCACCACGGACCTCGTATTGAATTTCACGGCTTCTCTCCCAGACATTTCCTGGCCTTGACCAGCGTCACCCGCCCCGACGCGTCGCGATGAGCTTGCCATACGTCCACCCTACTGCGCTGGCGCTGTGACCAGCACCATGTCGGCTACGCGTGGCGGAGCGATCCGGGCCCGCGCCGAAGCAAACCGGCCGCTCGGGGTTTGCCGGATACAGCAACATTCCAGGCATCATGTTTTGGCATTTCGGCACGTCGCGGGACCCGGCGCTCTATCATCGGAATCGCTGGAATCGCACTGTCGCGCTTGTCATTTCACTCACTTGACTAATTCACGCAGGCCCCGCTCGGGTCTGCTGTTTCGCCGTGGACTCCACCGCATTCCGTCGCGGTGGCCCTTCGAGGTGAGGACCGCAGCATGACCATCGAAATGCCCCTTCAGACCGAAAACGGCCAGCGCAAGTCCCTCAGTACCGCTGCCGCCCACCAGCTGGCACACACCACCAAATCCGAACCGCAGATGCAGGGCATCAGCTCCCGCTGGCTGACCCGTTCGCTGCCGTGGAGCCAGGTGAAGGGCGGTATCTACCGCGTCAACCGGCGCCTCACGCACACCGTCGGCAACGGCGAGGTGGAGTACGTGATCAACGGCCCGCACGCCCGGGTCATCCCGCTCGAACTGCAGGAGCTGCCGCAGCTGCGCGGCTTCGCGGACGAGGAGATCCTGGCCACCGTGGCCGGCCGCTTCGAACAGCGGGATCTGCCCGCCGGCACCGTGGTCGCCGAGTTCGGCAACCCCATGGACCAGGTGCTGCTGATCGTGCACGGCAAGCTCTCGAAGATCGGCGCGGGCGAGTACGGCGAGACCACCAAGCTGGGCATGCTGGGTGGCGGCGACTACTTCGGCGATCAGACCCTCACCGATCCGGACGCCATCTGGCCGGTCACCATCAAGACGGTCACGCCCACCACCATGCTGGTGCTCGCCCGCTCCACCGTGAACCAGCTGACCGAGAACATTCCGGCACTGGCGGAACACCTTTCCGCCGTGGCGCAGGCCCCGGCGCTGCCGCAGAACAAGTACGGCGAGGCCGAGATCGTGATCTCCTCCGGCCACTCCGGGGAGCCGATGCTCGAGGGCACCTACGTCGACTACGACGATCAGCCCCGCGAGTACGAACTCAGCCTGGCCCAGTCGGTGCTGCGCGTGCACACCCGCGTCGCGGACCTGTTCAACGACCCGATGGATCAGATCGAGCAGCAGCTGCGCCTGACCATCGAGGCACTCTACGAGCGCCGCGAGTACGACCTGGTCAACAATCCGGACTTCGGTCTGCTCAACAACTGCGACCTGAAACAGCGCATCTACACCGAGTCCGGCGCGCCCACTCCGGACGATATGGACGAGCTGCTCTCCATGCGCCGCAGCACCAAACTGTTCCTGGCGCACCCCAAGGCAATTGCCGCGTTCGGGCGCGAATGCTCCAAGCGCGGAATCTATCCCGACCCGGTGGAGGTGGACGGTCACCGCGTGCCCGCCTGGCGCGGGGTGCCGATCTTCCCGTGCGGCAAGATCCCGGTCAGCGATACCCAGACCACGTCGATTCTCGCCATGCGCACCGGCGAGAAGGACCAGGGCGTGATCGGCTTGCACCAGACCGGAATTCCGGACGAGTACGAGCCCAGCCTGAACGTCCGGTTCAAGGGCATCGACGATCAGTCGATCATCTCCTACCTGGTCAGCTGCTACTACTCGGCCGCCGTCCTGGTCCCCGACGCGCTCGGCATTCTCGACAATGTGCTGGTCGCCCGTCAGTCCGACTGAGCGAGGTGTCCTGTCATGTCGGTGCTCTCACGCGCCGCGGCCCCGCCTGCCACCCATGAGGTGGCGGCGGCCGTCGCTGCCCTGCTGACCAACCTCGACACCACCGCACCCCAAACCCTGCTCGCGGCAACCGAAGCCCGCTCTGCCCTGGAAGCCATTGCGGCTCTCGGTGATGATCCCCGCCTCGGCGCCTCCGACGCCTCCGACGCCGCCGAGGCGCACTCCCCCCGACGGCTGCTCGGCCCCTCCGGCCTCGGGGCCCCGAGCCTCCGCGTGAACCTACCCAACCCCCAGGTGATCACGGAGCTCGCGGGACAGGCATCGCGTCCGCCGTCGCCCGCCGGCGGCGCGGTGCCGACCCCCAGACCCCCGACCTCTCCACTCGCCCAACCCCTCCGTCCCATCCCCCGCACCCTGGGCTCCGGCCGCCTGCCCTCCCCACCGGCCGAAACCCATGCAGCGGAACAGATCTCGCCCGCCCCGACGGCGCGGCGGGTTGCGAACGGCCCCACCGGAATCGGGACGACCCCGGCATTTCGCCGAGGCGGGGTGTCCGGTGGCTCCACACCGGTCGCGCCGACTTCGCCTGCGGCACGGTCGGACACCGTGGTCCGGGCCGATGCGGTGGCTCCGGCCGTCGCCACCTCGATAGCCGCCGCTCCGGACGGTGTCGGTCCCGCCGATGCGGCGACGATCATGCCGGCGCCCGAACGGTCCGCCGGGCAGATCGCGGATGCCGTTCGGGCGGTTCCGACTTCGGTGGCGGCTCGGCCCGGCGCTCCCGAGGTAGATCCCGGGCAGACCCTCGATCCGGTGTGGGACCTCGGGTCGATCACCGAGCTGGCCCGTGGGATCCCGGGCTCAACGGCGGTCGAGCCGGGTACCACCATGTCGGCCGGGGTATCGGAGGCCGCGAGTTCCACTCGGAACAAGCGGGTTTCGCATGGCCCGAGTGGCATCGGGACCGGATCGGTGCGGCGGGCGCAGGGGGCGGCGGCTATTCCGGCGCTCTACTGTCCGCCGCCGGTGCGGGACAATCCGGCGCTGGCGGAGGCGGTGAATTTCGGGATCATCACCTGGGCCGAGGAGATCGGGCTGTACGAGGGGCGGCTGGATGATCTGCGGAAGGCCGACTTCGGGCGGCTGATCATGCTGGCGCATCCGGATTGCGATGATGCGGATCGCTTGCTGGCGGCGGCCAAGTGCGCGGTGTCGGAGTGGTCGGTGGACGACTACTACTGCGAGGAGGACGCCAGCGATATCGCGCCGGACGGCAGCAGGTCCACCGCGGAGGCCGAACTCGGGCCGCGGCTCGAATTGGCCGCCGCCGCCATGGATCCCGTGCACCTGCCAGCGCGGTACCAGGTCAAGGTGGAGGAGGCCATGCAGAGCGATCCGATTCTGCGGGCATTCCGGACCTCCTTCGAGCACCTGTCGCGATTCGCCACCCAGACCCAGGTGGCGCGGCTGCGCACGGAGATCGCGGGCTGGTTCATCGCGCTGGGCGCCGAGGCGGGGTGGCGCGCGGCGGGCCGCATGCCGCCGGTCTGGGAATACCTGCTCAACCGGCAACCGCACAGCTTCCTGCCCTGCATGGCCCCGATCGACGCGGTCGGCGGCTACGAGGTGCCGGCCGCGGAGTACACCGATCCGCGGGTGCGGCGGGTGGTCACCACCGCCGCGCTGGCCAGCCAGATGGTCAACGACCTCTACTCCATGGCGCGCGAAGACCTCTCCGGCGGACGGGAATTCAATCTCCCCACCGTGCTCGCCGCCGAGGAGCAGTGCTCGCGCCGCCAGGCTGTCCAGCGCACCGCGGAGGTCCACGACGAACTGGTGCACCGCTTCGAGGCCGAGGCGGGCGCCCTCGCCGCCGCCGGTTCCCCGGAGCTGCGCCGCTTCCTGACCGGTCTGTGGGCCTGGATGGGCGGCAACCGGGCCTGGCACGCGGACAGCCGCCGCTACAACGAAACCCCGTGATTCACCTCACCCTTCGACGCGCGCAGTACTTCCAGCGTCATATCACCCATTCGAGAGGATGACCTGCCATGACCGCGCTCCACCCCCGGCCGGATGCCGTGCTGAAGACCGAGTACCAGAAGTCGGTCGCGTCCTACTGGAACAACAATCCCAATGACGATCGCGTCAACACCAAGCTCGGCGAGGTGGACGGGCTCTATCACCATCACTACGGCATCGGCGAGCCGGACCTGTCGGTCCTGGAAGGCCCCGAGGAGACCCGGCAGGAACGGATCGTCAAGGAACTGCACCGCCTGGAGACCGCGCAGGCCGACGTCCTGCTCGACCAACTCGGCGACGTCCGCCCCGGCGACCGGCTCATGGACGGCGGGTCCGGCCGCGGCGGCACCAGCTTCATGGCGAACCAACGCTTCGGCTGCGAAGTGGACGGCGTCACGATCTCCGAGTACCAGGTGGGTTTCGCCAATGAGCAGGCCCGCGAGCGCGGCGTCGCCGACAAGGTGCGCTTCCACTTCAAGAACATGCTCGACACCGGTTTCGACTCCGGCTCCCGGCGCGGCATCTGGACCAATGAAACCACCATGTACGTGGACCTTTTCGAGCTGTTCGCGGAGTTCTCCCGCCTGCTCGAGCCGGGCGGCCGCTACGTCTGCATCACCGGGTGCTCCAATGACGTGTTCGGCGCCCGCTCGGCCTCGGTGAGCTGGATCGATGCCCACTACGGCTGCAATATCCATCCGCGCAGCCGCTACTTCCAGGCGCTGGCCGCCAACGGCCTGGTCCCCATCGCGGTCACCGACCTCACCCCCGCGACCATCCCGTACTGGGAGCTGCGCACCCGGTCCGAACTCGCGACCGGCGTCGAGAAACCCTTCCTGACCTCGTACAAGGAGGGCAGCTTCCAGTACCTGATGATCACCGCCGATAAGGTGGTTAGGTGACCGGCACCCTCGACGCATCCGACACCACCCCGGTGGTGGACCGTGAGACCCTGCTCGTCGAACTGGTCGACGAGCAGGGCCGGGCGCAGGGTTCGCTGTCGGTGGCAGCCGCCCACACCGCGCCCGGGCGGCTGCATCGGGCCTTCTCGGTGCTGCTGTTCGACGCCGCCGGGCGGGTGCTGCTGCAGCAGCGGGCGAGCGTGAAGACGCGCTTCCCGCTGCTGTGGACCAACACCTGCTGCGGGCATCCGGCGCCGGGACAGGCGGTGGTGGAGGCGGCCGCCAAGCGGCTGCAGGAGGAACTCGGCATCACCGCCGAGCTGTCCGAGGCCGGCACCTTCACCTACCAGGCCACCGATCCGAATACCGGCCGCGTCGAGTTCGAATTCGATCACGTCCTGATCGGACGGCTGGAAGACACCGCGCCGCACCCGAATCCGGACGAGGTCGCCGATACCGCGTGGATCCGGCCGGACACCCTCGCCGAGAACGTGGCGGCGGAACCCGCGCGCTACACCCCGTGGCTGAGCGGAGTGCTGCGGATCATCGCGGCGACCGGCTAGCCGGTCGATCGCGGCCAGGGGGTCGATCGCCGCCCGCGGTCAGGCGAGGGCGGGCTGCTGATCGGCGTCGAGCAACCAGTCGTTCGGCGCGAAGAGCTCGAAATGGACTCGGTCCGAGGGGATTCCGGCGGACATGAGCTGGGCGCGGACATACTGCAGAAAGCCGGTGCCACCACACAGGTAGTAGTCCGCGTCCTCGGGCAGATCGATCTGGGTCACGTCCAGCAGCCCGTGGCCGTCGGCCTCGTACCAGGCGCGGAAGTACACGTCCGCCAGCCGGTGGGCGAGCTCGTCGACCGTCTCGCGCAGAGGGTGCGCGGTGGTGGAGCGGTCGGCGTGCAGGATGACTGTCCGGCGCGTGGGGGTTTCGGCCGCCAGGTATTCCAGGATTCCCGCCATCGGGGTGACGCCGATGCCCGCGGAGATGAGCACCACCGGCGTGGTGGCCTCGGTGTCGATGGTGAGATCGCCGAAGGGCAGCGTGATTTCGAGGGTGTCGCCCGCGCCGACGGTGTCGTGCAGCCAGTTCGAGACCTCACCGGCCGGCGTGTCCGCGTCGGCGAGCACCCTCCGCACGGTGAAGGCGAGCCGGCCGTCGCCGCCGCGATTGATCAGGCTGTACTGACGCAGCTGGCGGGCGCCGTCGGGCAGCCGCGCGCCGACCGAGATGTACTGTCCCGGAATGAATCCCGGCAGCGGTTCGGACGGATCGGCGGACTCGACCACGAAGGTGGACACGCCCGACGGGTCGTCGATGCGCTGCACCACCCGGGTCTCGCGGAACACGTCGCCGGGCGCGACGCCCGCGGCGTCGTAGAGCTCCCGCTCGAAATCGATGAGCGTGGTGGCCATCAGCCAGTACACGCGATCCCAGGCCCCGGCGATCTCCGGGGTCACCACGTCCGCGCCCAGCACCTCGACGATGGCGGCGAACAGATGCTCGTGGACGATGCGGTATTCGGGCTCGGTGACGCCCAGCGAGGCGTGCTTGTGGCCGATACGGGCCAGCAGTTCCCGCGGGTGCGGCAGGCCGGGGTCGACGAGGTGGGTGGCGAACACGGCGATGGAGGCGGCGAGCGCCTTCTGCTGTGCGCCCTGATGCTGGTTGCCGCGGTTGAAGCGGTCGCGCAGCAGCTCGGGGTGAGCGGTGAACATCTTGGTGTAGAACAGCGGGGTGATCTGGTCGATGTGCGCGGCCACCAGGGGCAGGGTCGCGCGAATCACCTCGGCGTGCTCGGCCCCAAGACCTTGGATAGTGGATTCAGCCAGCTCGGGGACGGTCTGCAGCGTGGAATCCGGCGCGAGCCTCATGAGGTCTCCTAGGTGTCGATGAGTGAAGCCGCCGGGAATACCGGCATATACAGCAGCTCCACGGTGCGCTGATCCACCAGATCGGACAGGACGTACCGATCGAGCTCGGCGTAGAAGGCGTTCTGCGCGGTGGCGAGGACGCCCCGCAAACGGCACGCATTCGCCAATGGGCACGGATTGTCGCCGCTGCACTCGATGACTTCGCTATCACATTCGAGTTGCCGAACAATAGTGCCGATGGTGGTTTTTTTACCCGCCTCGGTCAGGAAGATACCGCCGGTGCGTCCGCGCTGGGACTCGACATAGCCCAGTTCGGCGAGCCGGGAGACGGCTTTGGCAACGTAGTTTTCGGAAGCATTCACCTGTCGCGCAATGAGTTTGACGGTGACCCTTTCCTCGGCATCACTGCTGACCGCCAGGCGCATGAGCGACCGCAGGCCGAGATCGGTGAACCGGGAGAGCTGCATGAGCCCAACGGTACTTATTCCGATTGAGAAAAGTAGGTTTTCCTGCTGTGCGCTTTAATACGCTAATCCGTGCGGAATATGTTACGCCGGACACACTTTCAGGAGACGGTCTATAACTTGTCCAGCAAATCCCTGGCAGCGACCCGCATCGCTGCCAGGGATATCCCCTCAGGCTTCGGCCATGAGCGTCGTGCGTGTGGCCAGCGCGTAGTAGATGACCAGCGCCAGACCGCATCCGATGAACCAGCTGTACTGGGCCGCGGTGTGCATGCCGTAGACGTCCTTGGCCAGCACCGGGAACACCGCCGCGATGGCGCCGATCACGGTGGCGATCACCGCGACCGGATTGAACCCGTTGCGGTACCAGTACTTTCCGCGCTCGGCCATGGTGAACAGGTCGTCCACCACGATGGTCCGCTTGCGCACCAGGTAGTAGTCGGCGATGAGCACCCCGAACAGCGGGCCGATGAACGCACCCAGCACCTCGAGGGTGTAGTGGATGACGTCCGGGTTGTTGTACAGGTTCCACGGCGTGATCAGCACCGAACCGACCGCGGCGATCATCCCGCCCATGCGCCAGCTGATCTTCTGCGGGCTCACGTGCGAGAAGTCGAAGGCCGGGGAGATGAAGTTGGCGACGATATTGATGCCGACGGTGGCGATGGTGAAGGTCAGCGCGCCCAGCACGATGGCGAAGGTGGAGTCGATGCGCGAAACGGTCTCGACCGGATCGGTGATGAGTTCGCCGTACACCGGGATGGTCAGCGACGCGGTGATCACCACCAGCAGCGAGAACGCCAGGAAGTTGACCGGCAGCCCGAGCAGGTTGCCGCGCTTCACCGCCGCCATGGACTTGCTGTAACGGGAGAAGTCACCGAAGTTCAGCATCGGCCCGCAGAAGTAGGACACCACCAGCGCGATCGCGCCCAGGACCACGGGCAACGCGTCCCAGCCGTGGTACTTCACCGCGCCCGGCTGCAGGTCGATGGCGCTCCAGCCGGCCTTGTAGATCAGGTACCCGCACAGGAGGAACATGACGACATACACGGCGGGACCGCAGAAGTCGATGAACTTGCGGATGGACTCCATGCCCTGCCAGAACACGGCCGCCTGCACCACCCACAGCACCAGGTAGGCGCACCAGCCCAGCAGCGACAGGCCGAGGAAACCGTAGTCACCGGACTTCGCGTACGGCGCGAGGCTCGGGAAGAGCTTGACCGCCACCACGATCAGCGCCGCCGAGGCCAGGTAGGTCTGAATCCCGTACCAGGCCACCGCGATCAGGCCGCGGATGATGGCCGGGATGTTCGCGCCCTTCACGCCGAAGGCGCTGCGGCACATGACCGGATACGGCACGCCCGCCCGCTGGCTGGGCGCGGCCACCAGATTGCACAGGAAATATACGATCGTGATACCGATGAGCAGGGCGGCCAGCACCTGCCAGCCGGCCAGGCCGAGGGCGAAAAGGCTGCCCGCCGTGACGTATCCGCCGACGCTGTGCACATCCGACATCCAGAAGGCGAAGATGTGGTACGAGCCCCAGGTCTGTTTCTTCAGGGGGGCGAGATCGTCATTGGTGAGCCTGGGGTCGTAATCTGGAGCGGGTGTCGCCGCGGCGGGCTCCGCGCCCGCCGACGCGGGGGTGACGATGTCGGTCATGGGGTGTATCCGATCCGAAAGCCGATGATGGTGGGCTCAAGGTAGGAACGAGCCGTTCCCCGTGGATTGCTTTTCGGTTTCCGGGTTATTGCGTGATCCATATATCTTTCGCGAACGACAGGCACGTGAATACCTGGCAACATGGCCCGCATGGAGCTCATGGCGCGGATCGAAGCGGCGGCGACCCTGCTGACACCGGTAATCCGGCGGACTCCCGTGGTGGCCTCACGGGTGCTGTCGGAGCGCATCGGGCACGACGTCTGGCTGAAGTGCGAGAACCTGCAGCGCACCGGATCGTTCAAGCCGCGCGGCGCCTACAACCGGATCGCCAATCTGTCCGCGGCCGAGCGGGCGCACGGGGTGGTGGCGGCCAGCGCGGGCAATCACGCGCAGGGGGTCGCGTGGGCGGCGACCTCGCTCGGGATCGATGCCACGGTATTCATGCCGGTGGGTGCGGCGCTGCCGAAACTGGTGGCCACCAGGGCCTACGGCGCGACCGTGCACCAGGTGGGTGACACCATCGACCAATCGCTCTCCGCCGCACGGGATTTCGCGGAGCGCACCGGAGCGACGCTGGTGCACCCGTTCGATCACATCGACATCGTGGCCGGGCAGGCGACGGTCGGGCTCGAAATCCTCGATCAGCTGCCGGATGTCGGCACGGTGCTGGTGCCGACGGGGGGTGGCGGCCTGCTCGCGGGGGTGGCCGCGGCGGCGCAGCGGCTGCGGCCGCAGGTCCGGGTGATCGGTGTGCAGGCCGCCGAGGCCGCCGCCTGGCCCGCCTCGCTCGCGGCCGGGAAGCCGGTGGCGTTGGAACAGATGTCCACCATGGCCGACGGCATCGCGGTGGGCCGGCCCGGTGAGGTGCCGTTCGAGCACATCGTGAACAGCGCGCCCACCATCGTCACCGTCGACGAGGACGCGCTGTCCAAGGCGCTGCTGCTGTGCATGGAGCGGGCCAAGCTGATCGTCGAGCCCGCGGGCGCGGCGGGCGTCGCGGCGCTGATGGCCTGCAGCCCAGCCGAACTCACGCTGGAGGGCCCGGTCTGCGCCATCCTCTCCGGCGGCAATATCGACCCGCTGCTGCTGACCCGCGTGATCGGCCACGGCCTCAGCGCCGCCGGCCGCTACCTCGCCGCCCGCGTCACCATCTCGGACCGTCCCGGCAGCCTGTCCCGCCTGCTCGCCGAGCTCGGCCGCACTGGCGCCAGCGTCCTGGACGTGGTCCACTCCCGCACCGGCGCCTGGCTCGCCATCGACGAGGTCGAGGTGCTGCTCACCCTCGAAACCCGCGGCCCCGCCCACCGCGACGAGATGCTCACCGCCCTCGCGGACGCCGGATACCTTGTGCGCGTGCAGGATTGACGACAGCGGGGGCCGCACCACCCACGGTCAGTGCGCCCCACCGAGTTCCAGCGCCAGCACCCCCGCGATCACCAGCGCGATCCCCCCGATCTGCACCGCCGTGATCCCCTCGTTCAGGAACAACGCCCCGATGGTCGCCACCGCCACCACCCCCACCGCAGACCAGATCCCATACGCCACCCCGATGGCCATCCCCCGCTTCAAAGCCTGCGACAGGAAATAGAACGCCGCCCCGTACCCGATCACCACGATGATCGAAGGAACCAGCCTGCTGAACCCCTCCGAGATCTTCAGCGAAACAGTCGCCGTCACCTCACACACAATCGCCAACGCCAGCAACAACAAAGTCATACCCGCACAGTAACCACCCTTCACTCCGCGCCCGGCAACCGATGAAACTCGACGCTCAGCCGCAACTCCAGCGCCTCGGCAAACCGCTCGAGCATCGGAATCGTCGGCATGGTACCCCCGGCCTCGAACCTCGCCACCGCAGATTGCTTCAGCCCGGCCCGATCCGCGAGTTCGGGCTGAGACCGATGCCCGTCTGTTTACCGGGTGGGTTTCCGCGCCTCCACGCTCAGCTGGCGAGGTGCCAGACTACGTCGTGGTCCGGGGCGGCGGAGCAGAGTACGCGCGGCTGAACCGTTAGAGGTGCACGAGTGCGGTCATCGGGGCCACGCCCAGGGTGGTGAGCATGGCGGCGCCCTCGGCGGCCTCTGCGCCACCGGCCAGAATCCGGGTTCGGGCCGACTGGTAGACGCAGCCTGCGGCCTCGAAAGTGGTTGCGGTGGAAAGCAATTGGTCGCGGTCCTTGGCCAGCAGGGCTTCGGCCCGGTCGATGATGGCCGTGGCCACCGGGTTTCCGGTGACCTCGGTCCGCGCTGGTGCGAGATCGCCTGATGTGGTGGTGTTCCCGGTCAGGGCGGCGGCTTCGGCATGCAGGGCTAGGTACCAGGGCAGCCACGCGCCGGTCACCCGGGTGCGAGCCTCGGCCGGGGTCAGTTCGGTGCGTTCCAGCGCGTCCTCCGGCTGGCCGTGGTGCAGCATGAGCAATGCGTCGAAAACGGCCTGGTAGCCATCGGCATCCGTGGCCGGGGTGCCGAGTTGCTGAAGCACGCCGGTCCATTCGCGTTCGGCGTCGTAGTCGTCGCGCAGGCCGTGGATCATGCGTACGCCGGCTACGGCCGCGCCGAGCGCCGCGCGGGCCGGGCGCTCCTCGCGATGCCAGGCTTCGAGGAAGCGCGCGCTATGTGCGAGGACGTCATCGACATTGCCCGCCAACGCATCCGCCACCAGCAGGCGGCTGGTCGCGGTGTGCCCTACCTCGGCCAGCATCGGGTGCTCGGCAAGCTGCCGTCCCCAGCGGCGCGCTCCGGCCAGATCGCCCGCCCCGAGACCGAATTCGGTGGCCTGACCGAGCGCGTCGATCAGTTCGTGGGTACCGGCCGGGTTGTCCGGCGTGGTCGAGAGCAACCGGAGGCGCCGCCGTGCGGTGGCCGCGGCGGCGCGCAATTCCCCGGCGCGGCTCTGAGCGGCGGCGAGAGCATCGAGGGCAGCGGATTCGGCGAACGGGTCCCGG
This sequence comes from Nocardia sp. NPDC051981, assembly GCF_040680715.1. NCBI lineage: Bacteria > Bacillati > Actinomycetota > Actinomycetes > Mycobacteriales > Nocardiaceae > Nocardia > Nocardia sp. NPDC051981. The sequence continues at coordinate 46,221 of NZ_JBFAXK010000018.1, forward strand.
GTGCCGTGCATGAGCTCGACAGCTCGCTCCGCACTCGAAACCACCTCCGGCGCAGGAACATCGGTAACGCACTGCGGCGCACCGAAGGGATTGGCGAGAACGACGGTCTCGGCCAGGGCGATGGCAGCCCGAGCAGCCTCCGCCCGAGCCGGATCAACCGTGACACCCCCGGCCCGAGCGATATCGGTCGGAGTAGCGGAAGCCGGCGCGGTATCCGCACCCGCCGCAACGTCCGACGTTATGTCGGGCGGAGCGGCGGACGTTGGTGCGGTGGCGAGGCGGCGCGCCTCGGCGATGAGTGCGACCAGGTCTTCGCGGGCCGGGATGCGCTCGAACTTGCCCCAGAATCGATAGGCGGATGCCGCGGTCGCCAGGTCGATGGACGCGGCGGCGGAATCCCCGGCGCGCTGGGCGAATTCGGCGGCGGCGTTATGCAGGCGGTACATGTCGTCGCCATTGCCCTGGCAGCCGGCTACGGCCGCGGCGTGCCGCAGCAGTTCCGCGGCGGCGGCCGGGTCGTCGGCGAGGTGGGCGGCCTGCTCGTAGCGCCATTGGGATTCGCCGGTGAGGTGCCGGGTGAACATCAGGGGAGCCAGTAGCCGCGCCAGGCCGTAGGCGTCGCTTCGATGGTCGGGTTGTTCGCAGGCCCAGCCGAGCGCCGCGCGGAAATCGTCTGCGGCGGCATCGAATCGGGCCCGCCAGTCGGCACGCACCACCGAGAGGTCGCCCGCCTCGGCCAGGCACCAGCGCAGATGCCCGGCGCGGGCGTCCGTCACCTCGCCGGCCGCCTCGAGCTGTTCGAGCCCGTACTGCCGGATGGTCTCCAGCGCGCGAAATTGGGTACCGGCCGGCGTATCGGTCACCACAAGCAGGCTCTGTTCGGCCAGTCGCGCCAATCCGGCTGCCACCGCACCCTTGTCGAGGCCCGCCGCGTCGGCCGCCGCCTCGACGGGGAACGAGGTCATGAACACGGAGATCCGCCGCAGCAGCATCCGGTCCTCGGATTCGAGCAAGGCGTGGCTCCAGTCCAGGGCCGCGCGCACCGAGCGATGCCGATCGTCGGCGCGGGCGCCGCCGGCGAGCATGCGCAGCTGATCGTCCAAACCGGCTGCGAGACCGTCCAATCCGAGTGTGGTCCAGCGGGCGGCCGCCAGCTCGATGGCCAGCGCCACGCCGTCGAGGCGTTCGCAGAAGGTAGCGACCTGGTCGCGCATGGCGTGGTTGGGCGGCCAGCCGCCCGCCGCCGCGCGATCCATGAACAGGGCGACCGCGTCCGAATCACCGTCCCCAGCAAGCGACATCGGCGGGACGGTGTACACGCGCTCGAACGGCACCATCAGCCGGGCGCGGCTGGTGGCCAGCACGCTCATCCCCGGGCACGCCGCCAGCAACTGCTCCGCGAAGGGGGCGACGCCGTCCCGCACATGTTCGCAATTGTCCAGCACCAGCAGCGCGTTCCGGTCGGCGAGCGCGGCCAGCACGGCCCGGTCGAAGCCGCGGCCGGGCTGCTCCCCGATGCCGAGCGCCATGGCGACGGTGCCCGCGACCACACACATGTCCGGGCTGGTGATCGGCACCAGGTCGACGAACCACACGCCGTCGGCGAAGTCGGCGGCCACGTCCGCCACCACCGCCAGGGCGAGCCGGGTCTTGCCGACGCCGCCGGGTCCGACCGCGGTCACCTGCCGCTGCGTCTTGATCAGTTCGGCGAGCTCGGCCCGCTCCCCCGTGCGACCGATGAACGAGGTCAACGGTTTCGGCAGCGCCGGCGCGGATCGCGGGCTCGCGGCGCGGGTAGCGGCGGCGCGCAGGGCCAGGGCCCGCCGGTCGGGCATGTCCAGTTTCCGCAGCAGCGAGGACACGTGGCTCTCCACCGTGCGCACCGAGATGAACAGTCGCGCACCGATCTCGGCATTACTGAGGTACTCGCCCACCAGGGTCAGCACTTCCGCCTCGCGAGTGGAGATTTCCGACGTCACAGCCATGAATTCAGTCTGCCGCATCCGCCGCCCGACGACGGCACCGATGGGTTCGGTGTGGCTCTCCGTGGTGGATTCCGTGGTCACCACGGATGTGACCGAGGGGCCCCGGGAGCGAAGCTGAATGCACACCGGGTTCGCAGGAACCAATCGGACCGCAAGGTCGCTTCGGACCCGCACTCACCAGGAGAAATCATGACCACGCTGGGCATCAGGACCGTGCTGCACCCCGTCTCCGACCTCGCCGCCGCGAAGACCGTCTACACCGCGCTGCTGGGCATCGAGCCCCAGACCGACTCGCCCTACTACATCGGTTTCGAGTCCGAGGGCCAGCACATCGGCCTCGTCCCCGCGGGCAGCCCGCAGAGCCCAGCCGCCCCAGTCTCCTACTGGCACGTCGGCGATATCGAGGCCAAGGTCGCCGAGCTCACCGCCGCCGGCGCGACCGTCCAGCAACCCGCACGCGAGGTGGGCAGCGGACGCCTGGTCGCCACCCTCACCGATGGCGACGGCAATGTCCTGGGCCTCATCCAGGACCGTTAACCACTCCCGCACCCAGTCCTCTCCCCCACTCCCGCAAAGGAATCCAGCCATGGCCGCCGAAACCACCACCAAGAAGACCGCCGCCAAGAAGATCACCGTCGGCTTCAGCGCCGAAGAGCGTGCCGCCATGAAAGCCCATGCCGCGGAACTGAAGACCGCCGCCCGCCGGGGCTCCCGCTCCGCCAAGGCCGACGGCGAACAGGACGTCCTGGCCAAGATCGCCGAAATGACCGGCACCGACCGCGAGATCGCCGAACGCCTCCACGCCCTCATCAAATCCGTGGCCCCCGAACTCACCTGCAAGACCTGGTACGGCATGCCCTCCTACATGCGTGACGGCAAGATCGTCTGCTTCTTCCAGACCGCCGCCAAGTTCAAGACCCGCTACGCCGTCCTCGGCTTCAACGACATCGCCAACCTCGACGACGGCGACCTGTGGGCCGTCAACTACGCACTGAAGGCCATGACCCCCGAGACCGAATCCCGCATCACCGACCTCCTGAAGCAGGCCCTGAGTTAGTGCGGCCGAGTCCGGCGTCAACGCCGCCCCGCCCGGCATCTCCCCCGCCGAACTCGCCATCAACACCGGCAAGCATGTGCGCCGCCCACCACGTCACCGACTGGGCCGTCGGCGGACCCACCGACCTGAACAACCTGACGTTGGCATGCGATCACTGCCACGCACTCGTCAACAACAGTCGGGACGGGTGGAAAACAATTGTGATGGGCCAGGATTCACCACACCCCGGACGGTGCGGATGGATCGCACCCAAGCACATCGACCCCACCCAAACCCCACAGATCAGCGAGCGTCATCACGTGGCGGAGCAGCTGGCCGCCAGAATCGAATCCAGTTGCCGGGAGTGGGGTTCACGGGTGGCGTGAGCGCCGAGGCCGGTGTCCCACATGTGTGCGCAGTGACGGGAGATGTAGTTGCCTCGCCCGCCCTGCCGCGCTGGAGCCGACACCCAACCGGGAGCCACACCTCAGCTCCCCGCCCACCAAGTGCACGCACCACCTTTACCGACAACTCCAGACCGCCAACGTCCCCAGCACATGGTTCTTTGACAACTACACAGAGACGATGAACGGCCGAGCCGTAATGGGGCTGGTCGGTGAGGGGGCCTCGCAAGCTCGGCCACCCTCTCTCCCTCCTCCAGGCATCTTTTATCTTTTGTCTCTTCAGCCTTTTGGCTCTATCGTCTTACTGTGATCTTCTTCAATGGAAAGGGCGCCAAGCGCCCCTGCCGGTGATCCCCGGCCAGTGGTCGGCTCCCGAGTTCCCGGATGACCGGACCACTTTTCTCGCTCACGCTCTCAGCCTCACCGCATTACATGGCCCCGGCCCGTGGCCGGACGGTGGCGGTCCGCTCCCAGACGAGCAATCCACCGGCTCGCGATTGCTGAGTTCGACCGTCCTCGACGGAATTCGAACCCATCATCTAGCGGCGTCCGACGAATCTCCACCCATCACCACGCTGATCGACGCGGTCGCGGCCGCGCTCTCGGCACCCGACGCCGAAACCTTGACTGCCCTGCATGATCGGCTCGCGGAGTACCGTGCCCTTGACGTTGCCGATGATCTGATCAAAGAGCTGCGCGCACTCGATCACCCCGCCGAGGATCTGCGCGCCTTGGCACGGTGGCTGGCCGAACATGGCACTCGCCGCAATGCCGTGGCGCTCGGCATCGTCATGCTGGGCGTGGCAGGTGACGCACGCGATCAGGAATTACTGCTACTACTCGGCGCGTTGGAAGACCTGACCCTGTATGCCATTGTCGCCCTGGCCAACTCCCAACCCGAACGAGAGCAGGCAATCCATCGCCTTGCCCAGCGTGTCGACGGCTGGGGTCGCATCCACGCCGTCGAGCGCTTGCGGGGAACCCAGGACCCCGGAATCAAGTCCTGGCTGCTGCGCGGCGGCTTCCGCAATCAGATCCTGAACGAGTACCTCGCCCATCTCGCCGCTACCACAGGTGATCTCTACACCGCGCTGCTCGCACCGGAGGTCGACGACGAACTCCTTCACGGAGCCGCGGGAATCCTCGACGCCCTCGTCGCTTTGCCCGGACCGTGCTCGGACATCCGGCACTACGCGGACGCGCTCCCCTGCCTCGCTCGATTCGGCGAGCTGATCGCCTCCGCACCCCTGAATCTCACCCTCATCGATACCGCCGGGCGGTTGAAGAATCTGCTGAAAGAGCCTCCGCCCGACCACGATTGGCCAGAGGCGGACATCTCACGCCTGCTCGGTCAATACTCCGCCTTGCTGGCCCGCCCCGACTGGTCACGACAGGTCCGGTCGGCACTGGATCAACCCACTGGCGAATCCAACTTCCGCTTGGCGCTCATGTGCTCTGAGGCGGTCGGAATCGACGCGTATCCGCATGCCGTGTCCCGTCTCCGACAACCGCCGCACGATCAGTATGTCTGGTACTGGGCAGCCACCCACACCCCCGAACCCGAATACACCGCCCTCGTGCGACTGGCCGGCCAGGTGCTGCCATTGGACGAGATTGCGGTGGGCCCGGATCCCGAGCGGATTATCGGGAGCTCCGACGGGGAAGGTGCCCTTGACCTCGTCCTGAGCTATATCGGTGATGCCAGCGTGGCAGAGGCCGACGTCCTGCCATTGATTCGGACCGCGCTGCGCGGACAAGGTACGCGACTGCGCCGCATCGGTTTACACGTGTTGAACAGGCTGTACGGTCAGGATCTTCCCACCGGCCCCCGCGCGTGGGTAAGCGAGGCCGCCGCGATCGAACCCTACGACGAGCTGCGCGCGAACTTCACTGACCTGCTGGAACGAACCAAGTCTGCTGACGAGAAATAAATGGGATGCGGCGGATGCGCGCTTGTGGTTACAGTGCCCGGCATGTGGCTGTTCCTGTTCTCCTGAGCGCGCTTCGCCCTTGATGCCCGGCGGTCTGCCGATTCGACCGCGCCTGTGGCATTTCCGATTCCGACCGGCGATCGAACCCGGTCCGTCGGTCACGCATACCTATAGGAGGACTCATGCCCGAGCGCTTTCCGCTGCCCGAAATCCCTGCCGAGGACCCCGCCGAACGCCCGTTGTCGCGGCGCGAACGGCGCGGGAAGGGCGACAAGAAGCAGCAGACCACCGCGAACGGCAAGGTGCACGACGCCGGTCGTGCCGCGGTGCCCGCCGCGAAGCACATGAATTACCGACGCGGATGACGAAGGCGGCCCGTTGGGTTTCCAGGTCGGAAACCCAACGGGCCGTTACCGTTTCGGGTATCAGCTGAGCCAGGCGCGCTGGGTGGCGGCGGTGCCGCGCACCTCCTCGAGCTGCTTGGCGACCTGGGTGCCGGCCGTGCCGCCGCGGGCATTGCGGGAGGCGATGGAGCCTTCGACGGTGAGGACCTCACGAACACCGGGGGTCAGGGCCGGGTCGACGGCGGCGAACTCCGCGTCGGTGAGCTCGTCCAGGCCGACGCCGCGGGACTCGGCGGCGCGGACACAACCGCCCGCGGCCTCGTGCGCGACGCGGAACGGAACACCCTGGCGGACAAGCCATTCGGCGATATCGGTGGCCAGTGTAAAGCCGGCGGGGGCGAGCTCGGCCATGCGGTCGGTGTGGAAGGTCAGGGTGGAGACCAGGCCCGCGATGGCCGGCAGCAGCAGTTCGAGCTGGGCGACCGAGTCGAAGACCGGCTCCTTGTCCTCCTGCAGGTCACGGTTGTAGGCCAGCGGCTGAGCCTTCAGGGTCGCGAGCAGGCCGGTGACATTGCCGATGAGGCGGCCCGCCTTGCCGCGGGTGAGCTCGGAGACGTCCGGGTTCTTCTTCTGCGGCATGATCGAGGAGCCGGTGGACCAGGCGTCGGCCAGGGTGATGTAGCCGAATTCCGGTGTGCTCCAGATGATCACCTCTTCGGCCATCCGACTCAGGTCGACGGCGATCATGGCCAGCACGAACGCGGCCTCGGCGGCGAAGTCGCGCGAGGAGGTGGCGTCGATGGAGTTCGCGGCGGAGGAGTCGAAATTCAGTTCGGCGGCAATGGCTTCCGGATCCAGGCCCAGCGAGGAGCCCGCCAGCGCGCCGGAACCGTACGGCGACACCGCGGCCCGCTTGTCGAAGTCGCGGATCCGGTCGATGTCGCGCAGCAGCGGGTGGGCGTGCGCGAGCAGGTGGTGGGCCAGCAGCACCGGCTGGGCGGCCTGCAGGTGGGTCTTGCCCGGCATCACCGCGTCCGGGTGCGCCGCGGCCTGCTCGACCAGGGCGTCCACCACGTCCAGCACGCCGGAGGCGATCCGCCGCACCGCATCCCGCAGCCACATGCGGAACAGCGTGGCCACCTGGTCGTTGCGGGAGCGGCCCGCGCGCAGCCGGCCACCCAGCTCGGTGCCGACCCGGTCGATGAGCCCGCGCTCCAGCGCGCCGTGCACGTCCTCATCGGATTCGAGGGGCCCGAACGCGCCCGATTCCACATCCGCCGCAAGCTGATCCAGGCCCGCGAGCATGCCCGCCAGGTCGGTCTCCGACAGCAGCCCGGCCTTGTGCAGCACGCGCGCGTGAGCCTTGGAGGCGCGAATGTCGTACGGCGCGAGCGCCCAGTCGAAGTGGGTCGACTTGCTCAGCGCCGCCATCGCCGCGGCCGGGCCGGACGCGAAGCGTCCACCCCACAGCGCGCCTTCATTGGTGCTGCCGCCCTGGGTCATAGCGTGTCGTCTCCTCGCGGTTTCGTCGCGGTCATCAGAATGTGTTGGGTCATGGCGGCCCGGACCGCCTCGGGAACGGCCCGGCCGTGGTCCTCGAGCAGGGCGACCGGGTCGCCCTCGGTGACCAGCCAGCGGTGCATGGCGAACCAGCTGCGGGGGTCCTCGCGGCCCTCCCACGGGTAGAACAGATCTTCCAGGTCCAGCTTCAGCCCGGCATCCGCCATCACCTTGCGGCGCCGCTCCCGGAACTCGTCGTCCAGATCACCGGACCCGGTGCCGAGGTTGATCGCCATCCGGCTGCCCGGCGCGCTGAGTTCCACCACGCGCTCGAGCAGTTGAGTCTGGGCGTGCCCGGGCAGGTAGCGCAGCAGCCCCTCGGCCAGCCAGGCGGTCGGCTGATCCGGTTCGAACCCCTTGTCCAGCAGGGCTTTCGGCCAGTCCTGCCGCAGATCGACCGGCACCTCACGGCGATCGGCCACCGGCTCGTCATCGGCGAGCGCCCGGGCCTTGAACGCCAGCACCTTCGGCTGATCGAGCTCGAAAATCCGGGTGTCCGAGGGCCATTCGAGCCGGTAGGCCCGCGCGTCCAGGCCGGCGGCCAGGATCACGATCTGCCGGATCCCGGCTCGCACGGCCGCGGCGAAATACTCGTCGAAGTAGACGGTGCGGGCCACCAGGACATTGCCCAACGACCAGGCCTGGTAGTCGCCGTCGCTGATGCTCCGGCGGCTCAGCGCCCCGGACATCATGGCGTTCCAGCCCTCGGACCCGACCGCGGTCACCAGCTTCGCCGCGTACGGGTCGTGGAACAGGGCGTCCTCGCGGCTGGTCTCGTAGGCGCGAATGGCCGACACGCCGATGGCGGTCGCGCCCACGCTCTCCGTGATGTCCCAACTGTCGTCATCGGTTCGCATGGGCGCGTCTCCTTAGGCCGGCGCTCGAGTCAAATCGGCTCCGGTCGCAGGCTACTACTTGCTGTTGAGATCCCGCCGCGCCGCGACCTTGGAGGACAGGCCGTGGATCTGGACGAAGCCCTTGGCCAGCGACTGGTCGAAGGTGTCGCCCTCGTCGTAGGTGGCGAGGTTGAAGTCGTAGAGCGACTCGTCGGAGCGACGGCCGTTGACCACGACGCTGCCGCCGTGCAGGACCATCCGGACATCACCGGACACGTGCTGCTGGGTCTCGGCGACGAAGGCGTCCAGCGCGCGCTTCAGCGGCGAGTACCACAGGCCGTCGTACACCAGCTCGCCCCAGCGCTGCTCGACCTGCCGCTTGTAGCGGCCCAGCTCGCGCTCGATGGTGACCGCTTCCATCTCCTGGTGCGCGGTGATCAGCGCGATGGCGCCGGGGGCCTCGTAGATCTCGCGGCTCTTGATGCCGACAAGCCGGTCCTCGACCATGTCGAGGCGGCCCACACCCTGGCGGCCGGCCCGCTTGTTCAGCTCGGTGATGGCCTGGAGCATGGTGACCGGGCGGCCGTCGATGGCGACCGGCACACCCTTGTCGAAGGTGACGATGAGTTCGTCGGGCGCCTCGAAGTTGACGGTCGGGTCGACGGTGTAGTCGTAGACGTCCTTGGTCGGGGCGTTCCACAGGTCCTCGAGGAAGCCGGTCTCGACCGCGCGGCCCCACAGGTTCTGGTCGATGGAGAACGGCGACTTCTTGGACACGTTGATCGGCAGCTTGTTCTCGCCGGCGAACTCGATGGCCTTCTCACGGGTCCAGGCGTAGTCGCGGACCGGGGCGATGACCTTCAGGTCGGGCGCGAGCGCGCCGATGCCGACCTCGAAGCGGACCTGGTCGTTGCCCTTGCCGGTGCAGCCGTGCGAGACGGTGTCGGCGCCGTGGTACTCGGCGGCCTCGACCAGGTGCTTGACGATCAGCGGCCGGGAGATGGCCGAGACCAGCGGGTAGCGGCCCATGTAGAGGGCGTTGGCCTGGATGGTCGGCAGGCAGTACTCGTTGGCGAACTCATCGCGGGCGTCCACGACGATGGACTCGACAGCACCGCAGTCCAGCGCGCGCTGGCGCACGTCGTTCATGTCCTCGCCACCCTGGCCGAGGTCGATGGCGACGGCGACGACCTCCGCGCCGGTCTCCTTACCGATCCAGCTGATGGCGACTGAGGTGTCCAGCCCGCCGGAGTAGGCGAGTACGACGCGCTTGGTCATAGTCCGTGTGCTCCTCGATTGTTCGTATAGGCCCTCGACCGGTGTGCTGCCCCGCGGTCCCGTCCCGGTCCCTCTGGCGCGCTCCGTCGTCCTGCAAATGATTATGCATGACGATGCAATCCCATTCATAACCGGGGTCCTCGCCTGCGTGGATCCGGCCGCCGGTGACCGTCACATCCTTGCACCGGAACCTGGCCAGGAATACAGTACGAACGTACGGTTTGGGAAATTCGACGTTCATACGGAGGGGCCCATGTGGGATCCGGACAAGTACCTCGCCTTCGACGACCTGCGCGCGCGGCCGTTCTTCGACCTGGTCGGGCGGGTCGGCGCGGACAAACCCCGGCGGGTGGCCGATGTCGGCTGCGGGCCGGGCAATCTCACCGCGGCACTCGCGACCAGGTGGCCGGAAGCGGCCCTCGAGGCATTCGACTCCTCACCCGACATGGTCGCCGCGGCAAGGCAACACGGCATCGACGCGACTGTCGCCGATGTCCGCGACTGGCGGCCCGCACCGGACACCGACGTGGTGGTGACCAATGCGGTATTGCAGTGGGTACCGGATCATCTTGCGCTGCTGCCGGATTGGGTGGCAGCCCTGCCGGACGGCGCCTGGCTGGCGATTCAGGTGCCCGGGAACTTCGATGCGCCTTCGCATCTCGCGATCCGAGAGCTCGCGTCGTCGCCGCGGTGGCGGGAGCGACTGGGGACGGCGGGGCTTCTGGATCGGCAGGCGGTGCCCGATCCCGCCGGATACGCCGGGGTGCTGACCGCGGCCGGATGCCGGGTGGACGCCTGGGAGACCACCTATCTGCAGCCGCTGACCGGGGATGATCCGGTACTGGAATGGGTGACCGGAACCGCACTGCGTCCGGTCCGCGACGCACTCGACGATGCCGCGTGGCAGGACTTCCGGGCCGAGCTCGCGCCACTGCTGCGAACGGCCTATCCGCAACAGCCGGACGGTGTCACCTGGTTGCCGTTCCGTCGCGTGTTCGCGGTCGCGCACAAACCGGAGTGAGAGGAACCGGCCCCCTCAGAACGACCAGTCGGCGCCGAATCCGGCAAATGTCGGAAACCCACCCTTCGATGCGATTCACGATCACGGCGTACGCCGCTGTGCCACGCTGGAAGTCGACACTTCCGGGTCAACCGAAGGATTCCGCCATGCTCTCGACACTCGCTCAGATCGTAGGCACCCTCGGCCGCGACATCCTGTCCATCGGAGGAGCGGCAGTGCAGCTCGTACAGGATCTCATCGCCTCCGGCGCACAGGGCCAGGGCGGCTCGGTTCCGCCCGGCCAGTACCCGTTCAACTGATCTCGATCGGCATCAGCACCCCGCCGGTGGTGGCATCCTCGTGATGCTGCCACCGATTTCTCTGTCCGCGAGGCTGGCGAGCATCGAGCACGCAGTAGCCCGCATCGTCGGCGAGGCGTACGACCTGGGGCTCACGCACCGGCAGGCGCAATCCGGCGCGGTCCAGGCCACGCGGGTCGGGCGGGCGCAGGCGGGCGGTGCGACCGCCGGGCTCCAGGGGCGGGGTGGGCGGCTGCGGGGGTCGGTCCGGCAGCCGGACCGGTTGCGGCACAGTGATATCCGACCAGGTGATGACGGTCTGGCGTTCGGCGCGGAAGAGCAGGCCGCCGCGAATCCAGTGCGAGGCCAGGATCCGCCCGGAGAGCGCGACCTCGAGCACGGTGAAGCGGCCGCCGTAGGGTTCCGGTGCGGCTTCGGATACGGCGTGGAAGCCGCAGCTGCAGTCCTCGTCCGGCACCGCGTGACTCCGGCCGCGCCGGCACTCGGCGATCGCGTCACGCGGGTAGGGCGCGCCGCCGGTCGCCGGTATGAACCGATCCCCGTCGATGTGCCGGGCCACCTTGCGGGCCATGACCACCCAGACCCCGTCGTCGGTCCGGCGCAGGCTGGGCCGGACCTCCTCGGGAACGTGAGGCCGCTCCCGCGTCCCGGCTTCGAAGGATCCGATCAGTCCATAGCCTTCGCACATGTGCGTTCCTTGCTCGGGGATGTCCTTCCTACCGAGCGTACGCCCGCACCCGCACCCCACTACCGCAATTATCCTGCGGCACAGTCCGATTCAGGCCAGCTGTTCGATCTTGGCAGCCAGCTCCGCGCCGGTCGTGGGCTCGCGGGCAATGACGGCGATGGTGTCGTCGCCCGCGATGGTGCCGACCACCTCGGGCAGGGCAGCGCGGTCGAGGGCGCTGGCCAGGAAGTGCGCGGCGCCCGGCGGCGTGCGCAGGACGGCGATATTGCCGCTGGCGTCGGTGGAGACCAGCAGGTCGCCGAGCAGTTTCGAGAGGCGTTCGGTGCCGCCGGTGACGCCGCGGACGGGGCTGCCGTCCTCCGGGACCACGTACACGCCCGCGCCGCCGTCGGCCGCGCGCAACTTGACCGCGCCGAGTTCGTCGAGATCGCGGGACAGTGTCGCCTGGGTGGTCTCGATGCCCTCGGACGAGAGCAGCACGGCCAGTTCCGACTGGCTGCGCACCTCGTGCTGGGAGAGGATGGCGACGATGCGGGCCTGCCGGCCGGCGCGGGTGCGGGCGATGGCCGCACCGGACTTGCTCGACACCGGTGCGGCCGTGCGACGTTCGCCGCTGCTCACCTCTCGCCTCGCTGGTATCGCTCCAGCAGCCACACCAGCAGCGCCTTCTGCGCGTGCAGGCGATTCTCGGCCTCGTCCCAGACCGCGCTGTGCGGGCCGTCGATGACCTCGTCGGTGATCTCCTCGCCGCGGTGCGCCGGAAGACAGTGCAGCACGGTCACATCCGTGGCCGCGCGGGCCAGCAGCTCGGCATTGACCTGGAACGGACGGAACGGGGCGACCCGGTCGCGGCCGTCGTTCTCCTGACCCATGGAGGTCCAGGCGTCGGTGACCAGCGCGTCCGCGCCCTCGGCCGCGGCCTGCGGGTCGTGGGTGATGGTGATGGTCGCGCCGGTCTCGGCGGCCCGCTTCTGGGCGGCGTCGACGATCCAGCCGAACGGCTCGAAACCCTCCGGGGCGGCGATGGTCACGTTCATGCCCGCGGTGACGCCGCCGAGCATGAGCGAGTGCGCCATATTGTTCGCGCCGTCGCCGAGGTAGGTGAGGTTGCGGCCGCTCAGGTCGGAGCCCTTGCGCTCCTTCAGCGTCTGCAGATCCGCCAGCACCTGGCAGGGGTGGAACTCGTTGGACAGCGCATTGACGACGGGAACCGTTGCGGCGCCGGCCATCTCGTCCAGGCGCGTCTGCTCGAAGGTGCGCCAGACGATGGCGTCCACATACCGCGACAGCACGCGGCCGGTGTCGGCGAGGGTCTCCTCGCGTCCCAGCTGGGTGTCGCGGCCGTCGACCACGACGGCGTGCCCGCCGAGCTGGGCGATGCCCATCTCGAACGAGAACCGGGTGCGGGTGGAGTTCTTCTCGAACATGACCGCGACGCCGCGCGGGCCCTCCAGCGGCCGCCGCGACTGCGGTGCGGCCTTCAGTTCCGCTGCCAGCGCGAGGATCTCGGCCTGCTCGGCGGGGGTGACGTCGTCGTCACGCAGGAAATGCCGGATGGTCACTTGGTCTCCTTCTGGGCCTGGGCGGCATCGAGGATGCCGGGCAGGTCGGACAGGAAGTTCTCCGCCTGGGTCTCGGTGAGCACCAGGGGCGGAGCGAGGCGAATCACGTTGGGCTTGGCCGGATTCAGCAGGTACCCGGCCTCCCGGGCGGCCAGCTCCACGTCCGTGGAGGCATCGGCGGTCAGCTGGATGCCGATGAGCAGACCGGCACCGCGCACGTGGTCGACCAGCGGGTGGCCGAGGTTCTCGATCCCGTCGACGAGGATCTTGCCCACCGTCTCCACGTGTGAGAGCAGGCCGTCTTCGTCGATGGTCCGCAGCACGGCCAGCGCCGCCGCCGCGCACACCGGATTGCCGCCGAAGGTGGTGCCGTGCATGCCCGGCTGCAGCAGCTCCGCGGCCGGGCCCTGGGCCAGCACCGCACCGATGGGCAGGCCGCCGCCCAGGCCCTTGGCCAGGGTGATGACATCGGGCACGATGCCCGCGGCCTGGTGCGCGTAGAACGCGCCGGTGCGGCCGATGCCGGTCTGCACCTCGTCCAGGATCAGCAGCGCGCCTTGCTCTTTGGTGATGGCGCGGGCCTTGGCCAGGTAGTCGGCCGGGGGCACCACGACGCCGCTCTCCCCCATGATGGGTTCCAGGAACACCGCGGCCGTGTCCTGGTCGACGGCGGCGGCCAGCGCCGGCGCGTCGCCGTAGGGCACGTGGATGACGCCGGGCGGCATGGGCTCGAACGGTTCCCGCTTCGAGGGCTGGCCGGTCAGTGCGAGCGCGCCCATGGTGCGGCCGTGGAAGGCCTCCTCGCAGGCGATGATCTTCCGGCGCCCGGTGAGCCGCGCCATCTTGAAGGCGGCTTCGTTGGCCTCGGTGCCGGAGTTGCAGAAGAACGCCTTGCCGTGCCCGTCGCCGAAGTGCGCGAGCAGCCGCTCGGCCAGCTCGATGACCGGTTCGCTGGCATACAGATTCGAGACGTGGCCCAGGGTGCCGAGCTGCTGGGTGACCGCGTTCAGGATGGCCGGGTGCGCGTGACCGAGGCTGTTGACCGCGATGCCGCCCAGGAAGTCGAGGTAGCGCTTGCCGTCGGCGTCGTAGACGACCGCGCCGGCGCCGCGCACCAGCGCCACCTTGGGGGTGCCGTAGTTGTTCATCAGCGCGGTGTTCCACCGCTGCTGGATGTCGGCTGTGCTCATGCTTCCACCTCGCTAGCGCTCGGCTCCAGCACGAGCACACTCGTGGCTGTGTTCATTTTCCGCTCGCTACGCTCGCTCATGAGATCTCCTGTGCGGGGGTGACCATCGTGCCGATGCCTTCCCCGGTGAACAGTTCCAGCAGGACCGAGTGGGCGACGCGCCCGTCGATCACGTGCGCGGTCGGGACGCCGCCCTCCACGGCGCGCAGGCAGGCTTCCATCTTGGGCACCATGCCCTCATCCAGCGACGGCAGCAACTTGGCCAGCTCGTCGGTGTCGATGCGGCTGGTCAGCGAGGACCGGTCGGGCCAATTCGTGTACAGGCCCTCGACATCGGTGAGGATGACCAGCTTCTCCGCGCCGATGCCCTGGGCCAGCGCGGCCGCCGCGGTGTCGGCATTGATGTTGTGCACCACGCCGTCGGCGTCCGGGGCGATGGTGGAGACGACCGGAATCCGGCCCGCCGCAATGAGATCCAGCACAGCGTCGGGATTCACCTCGGTGACGTCGCCGACCAGGCCGATATCGGTGGCCTCACCGTCGACCTGCACGGTGCGACGGGTGGCGGTGAACAGCCGGGCGTCCTCGCCGGAGATGCCGACCGCGTACGGGCCGTGGGCATTGACGAGCCCCACCAGTTCCCGGCCGACCTGCCCGAACAGCACCATGCGCACGACGTCCATGACCTCGGGCGTGGTGACGCGGAAGCCGCCGCGGAATTCGCCCGTCATGCCGAGCTTCTTCAGCATGGCGCTGATCTGCGGGCCGCCGCCGTGCACCACCACCGGGTGCACGCCGACGGTGCGCAGGAAGGCCATGTCGGCCGCGAAGGCCCGCTTGAGCTCGTCGTCGACCATGGCGTTGCCGCCGTACTTCACGACCACGATCTTGTCGCGGAACTTCTGCAGCCACGGCAGCGCGTCGGCGAGGACGTGCGCCTTGTCGAGGGCCGAAAGCTGTTTCACCACATCGCTCATGAGCTGTAGGCCGAGTTCTCTTCGACGTAGCCGTGCGAGAGGTCGGTGGTGCGAACAGTGGCCGCGCCGTCGCCCAAACCCAGCTCCACCAGCACCTGGATGTCCGGGCCGGACAGGTCGACCTCGCGGGCGCCCGGTGCGCCCACGCCGTCGATGCACACCGGAGATCCGTTGAACGACACCGAGACCCGGTTCGGATCCAGTTCGATAGGCGCGATGCCGATGGACGCCAGCACCCGGCCCCAGTTCGGGTCGGAGCCGAAGAACGCGGTCTTGACCAGGCTGTCGCGGGCCAGCGCCCGCGCACCGATGAGCGCTTCCTCTTCGCTGACCGCGCCCTGCACGGTGATGTGCACGCGCTTGGTGACACCCTCGGCGTCGGACATGAGCTGCTCGGCCAGGTCGTCGCAGACCGCGAGCACGGCCGCGTTCAGATCCGCCTGGCCCGGGGTGACGCCCGAGGCGCCGTTGGCCAGCAGCAGCACGGTGTCGTTGGTGGAGCAGGAGCCGTCCACGTCGAGCCGGTCGAAGGTGTACTTCGTGGCATTGCGCAGCGCCTCGTCCAGCTGCTGCGGGGTGGCGACCACATCGGTGGTGAGCACCACGAGCATGGTGGCCAGCGACGGCGCGAGCATGCCCGCGCCCTTGGCCATGCCGCCCACGTTCCACTTGTCCCGGTGGTGGAAGGCGGTTTCCTTCGGCACGGTGTCGGTGGTCATGATGGCCCGCGCGGCCTCGGCGCCGCCGGACAGGCCGCCGCCCATCTCGTGCACGATCTCGGTGACGGCCGGGATGAGCCTGTCCATGGGCAGCCGGTCGCCGATCAAACCGGTGGAGCAGACCGCGATCTCGCCCGCGCCGGTCTCGGTTCCCCAGTTGCTCAACGCCTTCGCCAGTTCCTCGGCGGTGGCGTGGGTGTCCTGGAAGCCGCCCGGGCCGGTGCACGCGTTGGCGCCACCGGAATTCAGGATGACCGCGCGCAGCCGGCCGCCGGTCAGCACCTGCTGCGACCACAGCACCGGCGCGGCCTTGACCTTGTTGCGGGTGAACACGCCGGCGGCCGCGTACTCCGGGCCCTCGTTGAACACCAGCGCCAGGTCCGGTTTGCCGCTCTTCTTGATGCCGGCGGCGATGCCCGCGGCCCGGAAGCCCAGCGGTGCGGTGACGCCCTGGGTCCGCACCAGCTTGCCGTTGTCGATCGTCACGGTGCCACTCCTACGGTGGAAAGTCCTGCGGTCTCGTCGATTCCGAGAGCCAGATTCATCGATTGCACCGCGGCGCCCGCGGTGCCCTTGGTCAGGTTGTCGATCGCGCCGATGACCACCAGCAGCCCGGCGTCGGTGTCCACGGTGACCTGGAGGGTGACGGCATTGGAGCCGAGCACCGAACCGGTCTGCGGCAGTACGCCTTCCGGCAGCAGATGCACGAAAGGCTCGTCGGCGTAGGCCTTCTCGTAGACGGCGCGCGCGGTGGCGGCGTCCACAGTGGTGGGGGCGGTGCAGGTGGCCAGGATGCCGCGCGGCAGCGGGGCCAGCACCGGGGTGAACGACACGCTCACGTCGGCGCCGGATCCGGTGGCGGCCTTCAGGTTCTGCGCGATCTCGGGGGTGTGCCGGTGCGCGCCGGCGATGCCGTAGGCCCGCAGCGAGCCCATCACCTCCGAGCCCAGCAGGCCCACATCGAGTTTGCGGCCCGCGCCCGACGTGCCGCTCACCGCAACCACATTCACACGCGGTTCGATGATTCCGGCCGCGACGGCCGGGGCCAGCGCCAGGCTCGACACGGTCGGGTAGCAGCCGGGGACGGCGATCCGGGTGGCGCCGCGCAGCTTCTCGCGCCCGCCGGGCAACTCGGGCAACCCGTAGGGCCAGCTGCCGGCGTGCGGGGTGCCGTAATACTTCTCCCACGCCGCCGGATCGGTCAGCCGGAAGTCGGCGCCGCAGTCGATGATGATCGTGGACTCCGGCAACGCCGTGGCGATCGCCGCGGACTGCCCGTGCGGCAGGCCGAGGAAGACCACATCGTGGCCGGAGAGCTCCTCGACGGTGGTCGGCGCGAGCACCCGATCGGCCAGCGGCAGCAGATGTGGCTGCAGCTCACCCAGGGTGGTACCGGCATTGGACCCCGCGGTCAGCGCCCCGATCTCGAGGCGCCCGCTTCGGTAGGCTGGATGACCGAGCAGCAGGCGCAGGACTTCACCGCCCGCGTACCCGCTCGCACCAGCTACCGCGACCCGCAGGGGCCCGTTCGAGGTATCCACCATGTGATGATTATGCACGACTGTGCAAGCTCATTCACAACCGGGCGGAAATCTGACAGAGAGCGCCGCTTACGGCACACTCGAGGGCGCCATGTACGACGACGCCACCCAACCGTTGCCGGTCGTCGGCCCCCAGCCGGGCCGCACCCGCCGGGCACCGGAGACGCCAAACCCGACTCCCCGCCGTTCGCGGCGCGCCGAGACGGACTCCACCAGCCGGCGCGCGGACAAGCGGCGTGCCGCTGGTAAGCGTGATGACACCGATGGCAAGCGTGATCGCAGCGGCGGCAAGCCCGATCGCACCGCGGCCCAGCGCGAGCGCGACAGGCGCCTGCGCCTCGCCGGACGCGGCATCACGGCCCTGGTAGCCGCGGGTGTGATCGGCGTAACAGGCATGGTCTGGTACGGCCGCAACGACTTCGATGCCGGCTTCGTCCGCTCGGGCGCGATCGCGCCGGAGGACGTCAATCTCGACGGCGACATCAACATGCTGCTGATCGGCCTGGACACCCGGAAAGACCTGAACGGCAACGATCTACCCAAGGAGATCCTCGACCAGCTGCACGCCGGTGACGGCTCAGAGGGCGGCTACAACGCCAATTCTCTTATCCTGGTGCATATTCCGAAGGATCTGAAGCACATCATCGCGTTCTCCATCCCGCGCGACGACTACGTTCCGGTGCAGGGCATTCCGGGTTACGACCACGCCAAGATCAAGGAGTCCTACGGCCTCAAGAAGTACACGGTCGAGGAGAAACTCAAGGCGAAGGGCATGGCCGACGGGCCCGATCTGGAGCGTCAGGGCCGAGAAGCGGGCCGCGCCAGCATCGTTCAGACTGTGAAAGCGCTCACAGGCGTGCCCATCAACCGGTTCGCGGAGATCTCCCTGGCCGGCTTCTACGACCTCGCGACCGCGCTCGGCGGCGTCGACGTGTGCCTCAATCACGCCGTGGACGACAGCTACTACTCCGGCGCGCAGTTCCCCGCCGGGCACCAGCACCTGGACGGCTCCGACGCGCTGGCGTTCGTGCGGCAGCGGCACGGGCTGGAGAACGGCGACCTCGACCGCACCCACCGGCAGCAGGCGTTCCTGACCTCAGTGGCCAATTCCTTGAAGGGCTCGGAGACGCTGGCCAATCCGGGCCGGCTCAAGGCGCTGATGGATGTGGCGCACAAGGACGTGGTGCTGTCGGACGGCTGGAGCCTCACCGATTTCGCCACCACGCTGGGCCGCGCGGAGAACCCGACGGTGGAGTTCCGCACGCTGCCGGTGCTGCGCTACGACACGGTCGACGGCCAGGACGTGAACGTCATCGATCCAGTGGCGATCAAGAAGACGGTGCGCGAGGCGTTCGGCGTCTCCACCCCGGCCGCGCCCAGCGCGCCGGCCACCACGCCCACCTCGACGCTGGACGTGGCCAATGCCAGCGGCACGCCCGGCCAGGCCGCCAAGGTGTCGAAGTTGCTGACCGCCAAGGGATTCCCGGCCGGTGACGTCGCCAACGCCACCTACGCCGACGGCACCACCTCGACCATCTACTACGGCACCGGCGCCGATACCGACGCCAAGCAGCTGTCGGAGATGTTCGGCGGGATCCCGGTGAGCCCGTCCACCGAGGTATCCAGCGGGCACGTGAAGCTGGTCGTCGGCGCGGATCTCGAGATTCCGGCGTCGCTGGACCCGACCGCCGCCACCACCAGCCCGACCACCACCGCGGGCGGCTCCTCGACCAGCGCCGCGGCCACCGACACCACCACGGACGCACCCGATTCCGGCAACCCCGTCACCACCCAGATCGGTTCGAAGATCCCCTGCGTGAACTGATCCGCCCGCGGCCGGCCGCTGAAATCTCCAGTCACACAACGGTTCAGCGACCGCCGAGCGCCCGGGTCACCGTTCCAGGGCGCGGGTCAGTTCGACGGTCCCCAGCTTGTCCGGGTTGCGGATGACGTACAGCCCGGTGATGCGGTCGCCGGAGGTCTTGATCAACTCGACGGTGCCGAGGCGTCCATCGGCGGTGCGCAGCAGCAGGGCGGGCAGCGCGTTGTAGGTGCCGACCTCGACGGTCATGTCCGCCATGGCTTTCCGGCTCAGCCCGATCAGATAGTGAGCGACGCGCTCCGCGCCGATGACCGGGCGGCGCGCCGCACTCACCTTGCCGCCGCCGTCGGAGATCTGGACGACATCGGGGGCCAGCACATCCATGAGGGTCCGCAGATCACCGGTTTGCGTGGCCCGCAGGAACCGGCCGATCACCTCGCGGCTGGTCTGAGCACGGCACCACCCTTCAGGAGCCACTACGTCAACTCACTGGACACCATGTACATTGAGCCCGTACGACCGCCGACCCGAGGGGACCTCCAATGCCCGGCACCGATTCCGGCCCGCTGACCCTCGCGGGTCGGTTCAACTACTACTCCAGCACCCATCTCGGCGCGGTCGCCCGCTTCTATGCCCGCCTGCACCGCCGCCTCTTCGACCGCTTCGGCGGCACCCGCTTCGCCACCCTCTTCGGCCACCCGGTCCTCGAATTGACCGTCCCCGGCCGCAAATCCGGCCAACCCCGCCCCGTCATGCTCATGCTGGTCCGCTCCGGCGACACCCTCCTGGTCTGCGGCTCCAACGGCGGCAACCCCGGCACCCCGAACTGGTGGAAAAACCTCCTGGCCGCCGACCACGCCAGCGTCCGCATCGGCCGCGAAACCTTTCCCGTCACCACCCGCGTAGTCACCGACGACACCGAATACGCCACCCACTGGCGAACCCTCACCGCCGCCTACCCCCACTTCACCACCTACCGAGCCCTCAGCCCCCGCCACTTCCCCATCGCCGTCCTCACCCGCGCTGACGCCTGAACCCAGCAGCGACCTGGGCGGAGACGGTTGAAAATCAGTTCTTGAATCTGGTTCAAGAAGTTGGTTAGGCTGCGAGGGTGGCCGAAGTTGAACGGGGTTCAAAAAGTGGGGCCCGGGCGGTTCAGGTGAATCGGCGGGGGCGGGAGTCTCGGGCGGCGTTGCTGGAGGCGGGGCGGAGGGCATTCTCGGACCGGCGGTACGAGGAGGTGTCGATCGCGGAGATCGCGGCGGCGGCGGGGGCCGCGGTGGGGTCGATCGGATATCACTTCGGGGGGAAGTACGAGTTGTATCTGGCGGTGCACGAGGCCGTGTTCGAGGACTTCTGGGATCGGCTGCAGGAGTTGCGGGGTTCCGCGATGGAGCGGCTGACGCTGGGGTTCGGGATCTATCTGGATTTCGTGCAGCAGCACGGGACCGCGCTGATCATGACGCCGCGCGCGGGGGCCGACGAGCGGTTGCTGGCGCAGCACGAGCGGCATCGGGACCGGCTGGTGGCGGCGCTGCTCACCGAAATCGTCTCCGCGGGTGAGGGTTCCGCCATCCGGATCGCCATGGACGGGTGGCTGGCCTTCGTGGAGGGCGCCACGGCGCGCTGGCTCACCGAGCCGGAGCCGGATCGCGCTCAGCTGCAGAGCCTGGTGCTCGCCGCCGGATTCGCCACGGTGCAAACGACTTTGGCGCTCGACCCGTCCATCACCCTGACCTCCCGCACCATCGCCGCCCTGCTGGACCCGACCGGCGCGCAGCAGCGCACCGAACCACGAGAACAGCGGACCGAACGAAGCGAGACGAGCTAGTGGAACTCCTCCACCGACCCAACAATGCCCTGGCGGCGGGCCCCGTCGGCCGGGCCGTAGCGTGGCTCATCGGCCCGCGCGGCATCGCCGACCCCGCCCGCCTGCGCCGCGAGGTGGAGGGCAAGATCGCCGTGGTCACCGGCGCGTCCCACGGCCTGGGCGCCGAGACCGCCCGGATGCTCGCCGCCGCCGGCGCGACCGTCGTGCTCGGCGCGCGCTCGGTCGATCAGCTGCGGGCGGTGGCGGACGAGATCACCGCGGCGGGCGGCAAGGCGGTGGCGATCCGCCTGGATCTGGCCGAGCCGGCATCGATCTCGGCCTTCGCCGAGGATATCTTCGCCCGCTTCGACCATGTCGACTATCTGATTCACAACGAGGGCAAGTCATTACGCCGCTCGATCCACCTGTCCTACGACCGGCCGAAGGATCTCACCGCCACCTCGACCGCCAACTATCTCGGCCCGATCAGCCTCACGCTGGCCCTGCTGCCGGGCATGCGGGCGCGCGGCAGCGGCCACATCGTGAACATCTCCACAGTCGGCGTGCTCTTTCCGGTGGTCCCGAAGTGGGGTTTCTACCTGTCCTCCAAAGCCGCCTTCGATGTGTGGATGCGCGCGGTGGGCATGGAGGCGCGGCCGGACGGGGTCACCCTCACCACCATCTACGCCGGGCTCATGCACACCCGGATGAGCGCGCCCAGCCGCTGGATGTCCGCGATGCCCGGCCAGTCCCCCGCCGAGGCCGCCAGGGGTGTGGCACGGGCGCTGATCACCAAGCCGCGCATGATGATTCCCGCCTACGGGTATGCGACCTCGATACTCACCCCGATCCTGCGCGTGCCACTGGAGATCGCCTTCACCGCCGTCTACCAGCGGCTCGGCGACACCGAGGCCGCTCTCCGCGCGGTGCACGGGAAGGGCACGGGCGATGCGCACTAGTACGCTCCTCTATTGGGGCACAGCCCTTTCCGCGATCACCACCTCGGGCGCACTGCACCCGATCGGCCCGGCTGCCGCGGTGTCGATCGCCCGCGGCTACCACGCCTACGGCCCGTCACTGGGTCTGCTCATCGCCGTCTCCGCGGCCCGCCACCCGGATCGGATCGCCCTGATCGACGAATCCGGCGCGGTCACCTACCGGGAACTCATGCGCCGCTCCGAAGCCATTGCCGCAGCGCTGCATTCGCTCGCGCCGGACCTGCGCACCGTGGGCATTCTGTGCCGCAATCACCGCGGCTTCGTCGAGGCGGTGATCGCGGGCAGCCGTCTGGGCTGCGAGCTGGTCTTCCTCAATACCGAACTCCCCGCCGCCCAGCTGGCCCGCATCCTGGAACGGCACGCGCCGGACATCCTCGTCCACGATGACGAATATCTCGCGGTGCTCGCCGAGGCGGGCTACCCCGGCATCCAGGTGCGCGGCTGGCGCGACGCCCAGGTCCGATCCGAGCTGCCGACGCTGGATCAGCTTGCCCGGCAACGGCATCCGTCCCCGCCGCTGGCCCGGCAGCCCGCCCGGATCACCCTGCTGACCTCGGGCACCTCCGGTATGGCCAAGGGCGTCGCCCGCAAGATCGGCCTGCGGCCCGCGCTGGAGGCTGCCGCCTCGCTGGCCGCCGCCGCACGCCTGTCCCACCGCGATATCGCGATCGTCGCGCCCCCGTTCTTCCATGGTTTCGGCCTCGGCGCGCTGGCCGGTCAGCTGGCCCTGGGCGCGACAGCGGTCACGCGCCGCCGCTTCGATCCCGAACTGGCCCTGGCCGATATCCAGCGCCACCGCGCGACCGTGTTCATCGGCGTCCCGATCATGATCCAACGGCTCGCCGCCCTGCCCGACGAGATCCGCCGCCGCTACGACCTGTCCGCACTGCGCCTGGCGTTGACCGGCGCGGCGCCGATCTCACCGAACACCATCGCGAAATTCCTGCGCGACTTCGGTCCCCGGCTGGTCAATGGTTACGGCTCCACCGAGGCGGGCGTCGTCTCCATCGCCACACCCGCGGATCTCGCGTACTCCCCCAAAACCGTGGGACGCCCCATTCTCGGTGTCTCCGTACGCATTCTGCGCGCCGACCGCACCCCGGCCGCGATCGGCGAGACCGGCACGGTCTTCGTGCGCGGCGGTCTGGGCTTCAACGGCTACACCGCCGATCGCGCCGGCTCCGCCCCCATCAAGGAGGTGCGCGACGGCTACGTCAATGTCGGCGATATGGGCCACCTGGATGCGCAGGGCCGCCTCTACATCGACGGCCGCGACGACGAGATGATCGTCTCCGGCGGCGAGAACATCTATCCCCGCGAGGTCGAGAACGCGCTGTCCGAGCATCCCGCCGTCGCCGATGTCATCGTGGTCGGCATCGCCGATCCCGAGTACGGCCAGGTGCTGCGGGCCTACCTGGTGACCACCGACGCCGACCCCGGCGACGACGCCCTCGCACAGCACATCCGGACCCGCCTGGAACGCTACAAGGTGCCCAAGCAGTTCATCCGTCTCCCCGAGCTCCCCCGCAACCCCAGCGGAAAAGTGCTGCGCCACAGGCTCGGCGAGCAGGCCGCCTCGTGACGCGTCGCTTGCGGCCTCCGGTCCGCGTTGGTACCGTGCCGTGGACCGTGACATCACGAAGGAGGTGAGACCCATGAACGACGTATCGAGGTGGGTGCTCCCCATCGTGGTCGCGGTTGGGCGTACGAAGTAGCTGTCGCCGGGAGTGCCTGTGTTGCAAGGCATCCCGAGAGGCAGAACATCATGCACCTGAACTTCACCGCGGAGACGTCGGAAAACGGCGTCCGTGAACGCGATTTCCTGCTGGGCGAGATCACCGGCGTCCTGTGGTCGCCTGAATCCGCGTCCGAGGCTACCGGCTCAGATGGTGGCGCATGAACGCCGCCGCGAAATCGGGCTGGGCTCTGGCCAACTGGTTGTGCCGGCCCAGATTCGCCAGCAGCGTCTTCTCCTCCGACGCGAACGCCTCGAACATCCGGCAACGGATGACGATCGACAAAGGGAAGCGGTGATCCCCTTCCCTTTTCAACTTATATCGCACCCCCGGGCTTGCGGCAAGACCCCCGGTATGCCGCAGAATCGCTGGCCGTAACCAGAATCCGCGGAATGGAGTAGCGCGAGTGCGTGTGACGAGTGCCGACGTGATCATTGCGGGCGCGGGCCCGACGGGTCTGATGCTGGCCGCCGAACTGCTGGCAGCCGGGGTGCGGCCGGTGGTCCTGGAGCGCAGTCCGGTGCTGCGGACCGTGCCGAAGGCCAATGGATTCAGCGGGCAGATCCTGCAATTGCTGAGCTATCGAGGATTGCTGGACCGGTTCGAATCGGCCGGCGCGGCGGTCGCCCCCGCGGCGGCCTTCCCGTTCGGCGGACTGCAGGTGGACCTGAGCCCGCTGCCGGATCCCCCGCTGCGCGCACTGCACCTCGCGCAGCCGCGACTCGAGCAGCTGCTCGACGAGTTGGTGCGCGAGCGCGGTGGGGAGGTGCGGCGCGGGCACACCGTGACCGGGATCGAGCAGGACGACGCCGGGGCCACCGTGGCGGTGTCGGGCCCGGACGGCCGGTATCAACTGACCGCCCACTATGTCGTGGGCTGCGACGGTGCGCGCAGCAAGGTCCGGGAGTTGGCGGGAATCTCCTTCCCCGGCATCACCTATCCGGAGGTCAACCGCCTGGGCCAGGTCACCGTAGCAGCCGGGGTGACCATGCTGGACAACGGCGATCTGGACGTTGTCGGGCACGGTGTCGTCCCCGCCGGTTTCACCCGCACCGAGCGCGGCGTGTTCGCGGTCGGCTCGCTCGCCGCCGGCATGCTCATGGTTCAGACCACCGAGGACACCGCCACGGAGACCGATGACAACGAGCCGATGACCTTGGCGGAGCTGAGCGACAGCATCCGCCGCGTCCTGGGCGTCGACCTGCCGCTCGGTGATCCGATTCGGTTGTCCCGCTACCAGTTCCAGGCACGCCGGGCCGAAAGCTTCCGCACCGGAAGGATTCTGGTGGCGGGCGATGCCGCGCACACGTTCCCGGCCACCGGTGTCGGCCTCAACGCGGGCATGCTCGACGCGGTCAACCTGGCCTGGAAGCTGGCCGCGGACATCGACGGCCGGGCCCCGGACGGGCTGCTCGACAGCTACCACGCGGAGCGTTCCTTCGCGGCGGCCCGCACCATGGTGCACACCCAGGCGCAGGCGGCGCTGCGCCGCGGCGACGATCCGGCGGCCGAGGCACTCCGGACGCTGTTCCAGGAACTGCTCACCGACGCACCGGCCCTGCAGCGGCTGGGGTCCATGATCGCGGGCGCCGACATCCGCTATCCGCTGCAGAATCCCAACGGCCACAACATGATCGGAGCCTTCCTCCCTGATCTGCGCCTGCACACCGGCATCACCCAGTCCCTGCACGACGTCCGCCCCGTGCTGCTCGATCTCGCCGACCGCGCGGACCTGCGCGAGATCGCCGAGCAGTGGGGCGACCGCGTCGACATCCGGACCGTCGCCACCGACGAC
This sequence comes from Nocardia sp. NPDC051981, assembly GCF_040680715.1. Taxonomy (NCBI): domain Bacteria; kingdom Bacillati; phylum Actinomycetota; class Actinomycetes; order Mycobacteriales; family Nocardiaceae; genus Nocardia; species Nocardia sp. NPDC051981. The sequence goes on from NZ_JBFAXK010000018.1 coordinate 71,752, forward strand.
CGGCCCGCCGATGCCGTCCTCATCCGCCCGGACGCCCATATCGCCTGGGCCGCAACGGTCGGCGAATCCCCCGCCACCGCCGAACCCGGGCTGCGGGAGGCACTGATCACCTGGTTCGGCGCTCCGACACGAGTGACTGTCCCGAGCGCGGGAAACACGGTCAGCGACTGACCGGATCGGCCACACCGCTGATCCGTCCGGCCCGAGCCCTCGGTCCGGATCGAATTCCGGCGTTCAATTCCGGCATGCCGCAAACGCGGCCGGAACGAAATCGCTTGGAAGGACCGGGAAATGACCGAGTTCGTAACGCTCGAGCACGGGCGGATCGCGTGTGATGTGGCCGGGGACGGACCGCTGGTGGTGCTGTCGCACGGCATGGGAACCTGGCGGCGGGAGTTCCGGCACCTGGTCGGGCCGCTGGTCGCGGCCGGATACCGGGTGGTGAACGCCGATATGCGCGGGCACGGCGAATCCAGCTCGAACTGGCCCTCGGTGACCGGGAAGGAAGCCATCAGCCGCACCGACGTTGCCCACGACCTGCTGGGTGTCATCCGGCATTTCGGGGGCCCCGCGGTCATCGTCGGGCATTCGCTGTCGGGCGGCTCGGCCACCATCGCGGCGGCGGAGGCCCCCGAGTTGGTGAGCGCCATCGTCGAAATCGACCCGTTCACCCTCACCCAGCAGCTGCACATCGGCACGATGATCACCAGCCGCCGGTACCGTCGCGGCATGGTGCGCCTGCTCGCCACCCAGGGCCTGCGGTCGTTCCGGTGGTGGTTCCGCTATCTGGAGATCGCCTACCCGACCAAGCCCGCCGATCACGAGGAGTTCCTCGCCGGCCTGCGGACCATCCTGCGGCAACCCGACCGCTGGGCGGAATTCATGAAGACCGGCGCCACCACCCCGGCCGACGCGCACGCTCGCATCGCCGACATCCGCTGTCCCGCACTGGTGCTCATGGGCACCCAGGATCCGGACTTCGCCGACCCGCGGGCCGAGGCCGAGGCGATCGTGGCGGCCATGCCGGCGGGACTGGGCCGGGTCGCCATGGTGGAGGGCGGCGGCCACTACCCGCACGCGCAGTGCGCCGACCGGGTAGCCGAACTGGTCATCCCGTTCCTCGACCGGCACACCGCCCGCCGCACATCCGAATCGGTCAGCCACTGACCATGGCGGCCGGGCCCGGCGGCTGCGATGATGGCGGGATGCCCGCCCCCCGCACCATCGTTTTCGTTGTCTACCAGGGCATGCAGCTGTCCGAGCTGGCCGGGCCGCTGGATGTGTTCGCGCTCCTCAACGGCGTCCGCGAGCGGCCGCCCGCGCAACTGCCGCCGGTGCTGCGCGAACATCCGATCAGCGCGGCGCACGGACCTGCCGAAATGAACGGCCGCCCAGCCGAAATGGACAGCCGCACGGCCGAGACCGACGCCGCGGCGGCCCCGCTTCCCTACCGACTGCTGACGGCCTCGCCGGGTGGCCGCCCGATCACCGCGGACGGCGGCCTCACCCTCTCGGTGGAGCATTCGCTGCACGACATCGCCGCCGGCGACGACTTCGACACCCTGATCGTGGTGGGCGGCATGGCCTCCGGGCCGGCCGGGGCGGAGGTGGTGCGGGAACTGCCCGCCCTGGCCCGCAAGGCGCGGCGGGTGACGTCGGTGTGCGCGGGCGCGCTGCTACTGGCCGCGGCCGGGTTGCTCGACGGCTACCGGGCCACCACCCACTGGGCCTCGACCGACCTGATGGCCCAGCGCTATCCGCGGGTCACGGTCGAACCGGATCGCATCTATGTGCGCGACCGCAATCGCTGGACGTCGGCGGGCATGTCGGCGGGCGTCGACCTGGCGCTGGCACTGGTCGAGGACGACTTCGGCCGCGAGGTCGCCGCCATGATCGCGCGGCTGTACGTGGTGTTCACCCGGCGTCCCGGCGGGCAGACCCAGTTCAGCGCGCAACTGCGCACCCAGCCCGCGCGCACGCCCGCCATCCGCGCGGTGCAGCAATGGCTGCCCGATCATCTCGACGCGAACCTCGGGGTGGCCGAGCTGGCCCGCCGCGCGGGCATGAGCGAACGCAACTTCGCCCGGGCCTTTCGCATCGAAACCGGTAGCACGCCAGCGGCTTTCGTGGAGGATCTGCGCGTCGAGGCGGCCCGCCGCCTGCTGGAGTCCACCGAGCTGACCATCGGTGCGATCGCCCGCCAGGTCGGCTACCGCCACGGCGAAACCCTGCACCGGGTGTTCGGCCGACGCCTGGCCACCACGCCCGAACGCTACCGGCAGCATTTCGCCACCGGTGCTGCTCAATTGGCCGGGACCAGCGAGTAGATCCACCAGGGGCGTTGCGGCAGTTCGAATTTGAATATCTGCATGCGGTAGCTCACCCACTCGCCGGTCTCGGGCGAGCGCACCCGCACCGGCCGGCGGGCGACCTTCTCGGGCGGAATCTCGGTGGACCAGAAGCGATCCCACTCCGGGGCCGCGCGGCAGCGGTCGACGATGGCCGCGAGTCGTTCGGGCGAGTGGGTGGCGGAGGCCATGTACCGGAATCCGTACACCATGAAGTGCGCTTCGCGTTCCCAGTCGTCGATGATCTCGCGCGCCCGCGGGTCCAGCAGCATCCATTCGACGATGACGTCGCCGGGCGCGAGTCCCGGAAACGCCCGCAGATAGGCGTCATTGGCGGCGACCAGGTCTATCGCGGGCATGGTCTGGAAGCAGGCGGGGTGCGGCATGGCATGCAGGAAGTCGAGCTCGTAGGGCTCCGGCGGCGTGATTTCGGTTCCGAAGCTGGCCAATTCGGGCTGCAGCAGGGTGGCGACGTGGTCTCGCACCTGCGCCGGCACCTGGAGCGCGGTGAACAGCGCGCCGAGGGCGACCGCGGTGGGCTGGCGAGTGCCCTGCTCGATCTTCTGGATCAGCGCCTCGGAGACACCGGCTCGCCGGGACAGCTCGGCTCGGGTCAGGCCGGCCGCTTCGCGACGACTCCGCAAATAGTCGGCAATCTCCGAGCGTGCCGCGGTCACCGATACCTCCAGAAGCCATGAAACGTTGTTCCGTCGCACAAGGTACCGGAACACCCGCGGTCGACGCAGTCCGCGAACTCCGAGGAATAAGGCAATCCAGCCGCTATTTTCGCTGGGACAAATTGGGACAGGAGTTCACCTTGACCCGCACCCGCGCCGATCGGGATGCTTGCCACGCCGTGCGGCACACCGCACGGCGACACCGGGTGTCCGCGAGGGGACGGCACGAACGCGGACCGCATCGCTGTCGCCGATGGATCGCGCCACGTGCCGCGAGGCATCCGTCGTCGCGGCGGTGGACCGGACCTCGAGGTCCACCCGCCGCGGCCGAAGCGGAGCGGCTGCGACATCCCGCTCAGAAATAGGTGTGCAGGAAGTCGACGATCCGCGGCCGCTCGGCGTCGGCGTCATCGATCACCGGGATGAGACGCCACTTGTCGAACGCGGTGCAGGGATGCGAAAGCCCCAGTCGCACCACACTTCCCACCGGCACCTGGTCGTCCGAGGCACCCGGCAGCCGCAAGAAGGCGTGCTGATCGTTCAAGGCCGAGACATGCGCGCCGGCCGGCAGCGAAGTGGCCGCAACCGTCGAGAGCCCGCTGGTCACCGGTTCGGTGATCCGCTGCGGAACAGGTAAACCCAAGTCGTACGGAATATCACGCTTGCCCGCATCGAGCAACGCGAGTTCCGCTTCCGGGCGGGACACACAGCGTGCCCATCCGTGCATCGCCGACCGCAGCGGACGCTCGGCCTGACCATCCGCCAGTGGCGAAATCCCGGAGTAGAACCCGTCATCGTGCACCAGATACGCGCCGGACCGCAGCACCACCACTGTCGGAGCTCCGTGCACGCCATCCTCATCCGCCAGTCCGGCCAGTCGCTCCACGACGAGGTCCGGATATGCGCTGCCGCCGGCGGTCACGATCACACGATCGTCGTATCTGCCCGCGGCCATCAGCTCCTGGTGCAGGATCGTGAGCTCGTCCAGGTAGTGCCGCACGGCCGCAAGGGCTTCCGGAGAGCGATCGTGGGCGAGTGCGGCCTCGTAACCGCCGACCCCTGCGAGTCGCAGGCGCGGTGACCTGTGGACCGCCTCGGCGACCGCGTGGGCGGCGGCCAGCCCGCGGGCGCCGGTACGGCCGTGCGGGCCACCGAGTTCCACGACGACGTTCAACTGGACCCCGTCGGGGGCGGACGCGAGGTGGCGCTCCATCTCCCGGACCGCGTCGACGCCGTCGACCCAGCTGTAGAGCTCGAAGTCGGGGTCACGCGCGATTTCCGTTGCCGCCCAGTGCAACCCGATCGGATCTACGAGCGTGTTGGCCAGCACGATGCGGTCGAGGCCGAACGACCGCCCGACCTGGGCCTGCCAGCCGGTGGCGAGGGTGATGCCCCAGGAGCCGGTCTCGAGCTGTTCGGCCCAGAGCTGGGGCGACATGGAGGTCTTGCCGTGCGGGGCGAGCCGGACGCCGGCGGCGCGCGCCCAGTCGGCCATGACGGCCCGGTTCGTGTCCAGCGCGGAGCGGTCCATGGTGAGCACCGGCGTCTGCAGGTCGTCCAGGTGCGGATTCGTGGCCAGGTATTCGCGGACGGTCAGTCCCCAGGCGGCCGGGGGCAGCGATTTGTGCCGCGGACCCAGGACAGCGTCGCCACAGGCGCGGACGCTGTCACTGAGGGCTGCGGCGACTCCCTTGTCGAGGGCCACGACGCTCCTTTCGGTCGAAGCAACCTTGCATTGCTCGAGTCGAAGCAATCATGCATGGCACGATCCGCGACGTGTGCACCCGCTCACGGGCTCGAGGCCCTACTCGACGCCGATGTGCTGGTGGTCGGTGCGGATGCGGCCGTCCTCGTCCAGCGCGAGGACATCCATCCCACCGCCGACCACGGTGCCATCGGCGGTCACCATCGACCAGGTGACAGCGATGACCCGCTTCAACAGCACCGTCGCTTCCCCACGCTGGACGAAGCGGTGTTCGCCCGCTGCCAGGAACATCTCGTAGGCCCGCTCCACACGCCGTTCCAGCGCATGATGCCCCCGCACCTCGAGCGACGGGATAGGAAAGTTCAAGCGAGTGGCGGCATCTCGCATATCCTCCGGCGGATCGACGAGAATCTGCGCGCCGTCCTCGGCCCACAATTCGCGAATGAGTTTGCGGCGCGGCTCCGGGTCGGGCTCGTTCCACATGACCAGGTACCGGTCGGCGAGTTCGTTGATGTCGATGTTCGTCATGGCATCGAGTCTGTGCGAGTGCGATGCGCTGCGCGATTCCCTCCAGGGAATGAGCGGGTTCTCCCGTCAGGGAATGAAACAGGGCCGCACGCGGTTTCAGCATGCGACCCTGTTCGCAGGTCTCGGGTCAGTTCCCGGCGAGCACCGCCAGCACCGGCTCGGACAGGAAGAACGGTTCCAGCCGCTCGCGAATCAGCTTGGCCAGCACGCCGTTCCGCTTGGCGGCCTCCACCACGGCCGGGCCGTAGCGCAGGATCTCCTCGGCGATGACCGCCTCGGACAGGCCCAGCTCGGGCAGCATGGCCGCCAGGGTGTGGTCGCCGTACTTCTCGAAGAACACCTCGACGCCCTCGTCCACCAGCACGCCGACGTATTCCTTGTTGCGGGTGGTCAGCGCGATCCGGTGGATGATCAGGGCCAGGTCGCGGAGATCCTGCTGGGACAGGTACTCGCGCAGGCCGCTGACCGGCTCACCGGCGTGCAGGTCCCAGAATTCCATGGCCGCGTCGTGCACCGGGGCGTCGCGCAGCATTTCTCGAATGGCGTTGTTGGTGCGTTTGAGCGCGAATTGCGCGCCCTTGCCGGCCATTTCGCCGATGAAGGTGCCGCCGGCCTTCTCCGCCGCCTTGCGCGCGGACTTGGCGGCATTGGTGCCCATGGAGACCAGGGAGCCGACGCCGGGAATCTTCGAGGCGATCTGCTTGTTGGTCTCCATCAGATCGTCGACCAGCTTGTCCACGAACTTGGCGGCCACGGTCGCGATGAGGGGGCTCTCGGTCAGTCGCTCCAGGATGCGTTCCTGGGCCTGGTGCATGCCGAAGAGCTTCTCCAGCAGCTGCTCGACCGGCTCGCGGTCCACCACGTCGCCGAGGGTGTAGTCGTGATTCCCGGCGATGTTCTCGTACAGCGAATCGGCCAGCGTGCCGACCATTTCGCCCAGTACCGGGCTGCCGCCGATCAGGTCGATGACATTGGCGACGGTCTGCTTGGCCTGATCGATCTCCACCACGTCACGGAAGATGATGGTGTCGGCGACACCGATCACCGCTTCCACATCGCGGGCGATCACTTCGGCGAAGCGGTCACCGCTGACCTCGGCGACAATGAAGTCGACCTGCAGATCCAGGAGCTTCTCGGCGATTTCGCGGGGCGCCCGGGACGGCGTATCGGACTCGGTCAAGGTTCCACCCATCAATTGAAGACGGAACGCCTGATCACTCGGAATCGTTGCCGTGCACCGATTTTCGAATCTGTTCCAGACGTTCCCGCGCGGCCTTCGCCCGCGCATCCCACTGTTCCTCGACGCTACGGCCCACTGGTGTCTGCCGATCGAGTTCGCCCATCCCCTGCGATGTCCCGTAGCGCTGCTCGACCTTATCGCGAACTGACTCGAAAGTAGGGACGCCGCCCGAGGTATACCCGCCGATGGCCGGACCTGCGGGGATACCCGCAGGCGGTACCGGTATCCCGGTGACCACGGGACCCGCTCCCACCTGCCCGGATGTCGAGACCGTCTCAGACTGCGGATAGCCTTCCACCGGAAGCGTGTCTGGAGTCACATCGATGACATCGGGTGCATGACCCAGGGTGGCCGCCAGTGACTGCGCCACCGCGTGCAGCGCGGCCAGCCCGGCCTTGCCGTCGGTGGCGGCCTCGACCACCGCCGCGAGTTCGGCGTCCGGCAGCTGCGCCAACAACGCCGCGAGTTCCTTGGCATCGCTCATGGGTTCCAGGCTACGCATCGCGAGGACCGCGGGGGCCTGGCACAGCGGCGCGGAGATCGGAACATTGCGCGGGAATCGAGGACGGCGTACGGTGAGGGCGTCGCAATCCCGTGGATGCAGGTCGACGCCGAGTCCCTCCCATGCGATTTCTTCCCTCCCCGAGCCGGTTACCCGGTGGCGCTGTAGCTCCCGCCCAGTGCTGCTCCGCCATTCGCGAATCACTCGGATTCACCGGCGGTTTCCTACCGCCTTCGGCCGCATCCGGCCACACCAATCACTCACTCCCGGTGCACAAGTCACCTGATCCCTACAAGGAGAACTCACATGACCACCATCGATCCCAGGCCGCGGGTCGCCCATACCGACGCGACCCCGGCCCTCGAACACATCGAAACCCTCACGCCCGCAACGGGAATCCTGGATATCCACGGCCAGAGCGGTGTGTTGCGCCGCAGCGGATACCTGCCCGGCCCCGAGGACATCCACGTGCCCACCCGATTGATCCGGAGCCACGGCCTGCGCCGCGGCGATGCCCTCACCGGCCTGGCGCAGCCGAACACCAAGAACGGCAAGCTCGCTCCCCTGGTACGGGTCGACACCGTGAACGACCTCCCGGTCGCCGAGATCTCCCCGCGACCGCACTTCCAGGACCTGACCCCCATCCACCCCAATGAGCGGCTGCGACTCGAAACCGGGCCGCACCAGCTCACCACCCGCGTCACCGACCTCATGATGCCGATCGGCAAGGGCCAGCGTGCCTTGATCGTGGCACCACCCAAGGCGGGCAAAACCTCTGTGCTGCAGGCGATCGCACACGGCGTCGCCGCCAACCACCCGGAGGCGCACCTGATGCTGGTACTGGTCGGCGAACGCCCCGAGGAGGTCACCGACCTCTCACGCGGGGTACCCGCCGAGGTGATCGCCGCGACCTTCGATCATTCCCCCGCCGAACAGACCGCCCTGGCCGAACTGGCCATCGAACGCGCCCAGCGGCTGGCCGAACAGGGCCGCGACGTCGTCGTCCTGCTCGACTCCCTGACCCGACTCGCCCGCGCCTACAACATGACCGGATCCGCCTCGGGCCGAATCCTTTCCGGCGGTGTGGATTCCATGGCATTGACGCCGCCGAAGCGGTTCCTGGGCGCGGCCCGCAATATCGAACACGGCGGATCGCTGACCATCATCGCCACCGCACTCGTCGAAACCGGTTCGCTCGCCGACACCGTCATCTTCGAGGAGTACAAGAGCACCGGCAATGCCGAGCTCAAACTCGACCGCGGGCTGGCGAGCCGCCACGTCTTCCCGGCGGTGGACATCGCCAAGTCCAGCACCCGCCGCGACGAACTGCTGTTCGCCCCCGACGAGCGGCTCGCCGTGGACAGACTCCGCCGCACCCTGGCCGAACTGGACGATCAGCGCGCCCTCGACCTGCTCCTCGACGGCCTGCGCAGGACCGGCAGCAATGCCGAATTCCTCGCCAATATCATCCGGAAGTGAGGCGCTTGGGCGGCAGCACCCCGGCCGCCCAGGTCGCCACCGTCTCCGCCCAGCCCGGGAATCCGATGAGGTCGTTGTGCATGCCGCCGGGATAGATCACCAGCTGTTTGGGCTCGGGCGCGGCGGCGTACAGATCGCGGCCCATCTGTACGGGCAGGAGTTCGTCCATGTCGCCGTGCATGATCATGACCGGGCAGGTCAGCATACGAATTCGCGGCAGGCTGGGATAGGCGTTGGGCACGAACAGCTTCGGCAGGAACGGATACACCGCGACCGCCGCGTCCCGCATGCCGGTGAAGGTCGACATGAGCAGCAGCGCGGCGGGCGGAAAGGCATTCGCCAGCTCGAGCATCACGCCGCCGCCGAGCGACTTTCCCAGATACACCACCCGGTTGGCATCCACACCGGGCTGCGCGAGCAGTGCCTCCCGCGCCGCCCGCACGTCCAGATACGTCCCACGCTCGTCCGTCCGGCCGGTGCTGCGCCCGTACCCGCGGTAATCGAAAACCATCACATCGAACCCGACCGCCGCGAGCATGCCCAGCATCGGCGACCGATCCCCGATGTTCCCGCCATTCCCGTGCGCGAACAGAATGTGCCCCAGCGGCTCCCCCACCGCCGGCACGAACCAGGCCTCGACGGTCTCACCATCGGTCGTGCGCAGCGACATCTCCTCATAGTCGAGGCCATACGTCTCCGGAGTCTCCAGAATCCGCCGGTCGCCCGGCTGATAGCTGAGCGCGTTGAGGATGGGGGTCGCCGGATGCCACATGGTTCTTTCTTACCTCCCTACCTCCCCGCCCGCGGAGAGACCTCACCTTCAATTCCCGATTCGACCAATTCGTCACCTTCGATTCGGACGATGCATTCGAACCGGACGGTTCTGTCAGTTACTCGAGATATGTTGCGGCACATTCCATTCGACGAGTATGACCTGATTCGGACAGACACCCTCGCCGGTCCCGAATCCCCCGACGGCGTGGTCATCCGGTCCGACCTGCTGCCGCCCGGCACGCACGGTTCCAGTATCCGCGGCCTCGTGGACCGGAAGATCTCGGATGCCCCGCGCATTCCGGTCTGCACAGCCGCCGGAGATCGCTGCGAGATCTGCGGCGACCAGGCGATCCGCAACGGCCGCATCGGACGCCCCGACTGCCACGAGAAATGGATCTTCGAGTTCCACGCCGACCGCCCCATCCAACGCCTGATCGCCCGCTGCCCCGGCTGCCACCAGGTCCAACACTCCGGCCTGGCCCGGGTAAAGGCCGGGAACAAGAGGTTATCGAGCGACCGTGCCGCCTGAACCGCTGGTCCAGCCGGCAAGCAGAACTCGACCTGAACCGCTCGACCTCCCGATGCACCCACCTCAACACTTCAACTCGGACCTCGACCTGTCAGCACTGCACAGCCGCCTGATCACCCACAGCTACCCGACCCTCCACATACCCGCCGCCGACCGAGTCACCCTCGACAATTCCTTCTTCGCACTCCCACCACGCAGATCAGCTCACCTCACTCGACCCAATTCGCCTGAAACATATGAAATTCTGAAACACATTGCATCACAATAGAATTCGCCAAAAACGCGATCATGTAAGCGGTAGAATTAGCGCATGGATTCGAAAGGGGAAACACTCGACACGTGCGGCATCGCCGACCTGGCAGCCGCCGTGGAAACCCTGTCGAATTCCGTCCTCCACGGAAACCTGAACCCGTTTTCCGATGGTGATGTCGTGGAGTTGATGCAGCGGCTGGAAACCTGCAAACGTCAACTGTCGGCGCTGGATTCACGCCTGATCGTCGAAGCCTGCAATCGTTCGCTGCCCGAAGGCAGTGGGGCAAAAGATGTGGTGTCGTTCCTGCGGCAGACGTTGGGCCTGTCGCGGTACGACGCGTCGGTGCGGGTGAAGATCACCCGCCGGTGCGGGGAATTCTTCGAGCCCACCGGTCATCTGCGCCCGGCCGCGTTGGAGAAGACCGCCGAAGCCTATGAGGCAGGCGATATCTCGCGCGATCACGTCCGCAACATCATCGACGTGATGACCCACCTGCCTGCCGACATCCCCGCCGAGACGCGCGCGGAGGCCGAGAACATCCTGGTCAGCCACTCCCGGGTCGGGTGGCCCGATGACCTGCCCAAGATCGGGCGCGACATCCTCGCCCGCATCGACCCCGACGGCAAGGTCGTCACCGACACCGATCGCCGTCGCCGCCGCGGCCTGATCCTGGGCCGCCCCGGCGTCGATGGCATGTCGTGGATCGAAGGCTGGATCACCCCCGAACTGCGGGCCCTGCTCGATGCGGTGTTCGCCAAGCTTGCCCGTCCGGGCATGTGCAACATCGACGACACCGACAGCGTTTCCGCCACGACCAAGGTCGTCGATTCGACGGTCCTCGAGGCTGCTGCGCGTCGTGACCGTCGTCATGCCGGGCAGCGCACCCACGACGCGGTGTTCGCGTTGCTGCAGCCCGGCGTCGACCCCGCCAGGCTCGGTTCGCACCGTGGTCTGCCGGTGCAGGCCATCCTGACCATGAACCTCGCCGACCTCGAGCGTGGGGCCGGGGTCGCGACCACCGCCTCCGGCGGCCACGTCTCGATCGACGAGGCGTTGAAGATGGCCGAGGGCAGGCGTCCGGTGCTGGCGGTCCTCGACGCCGACGGGCTGCCGCTGTATCTGGGGCGCTGCCAGCGACTGGCCACCCCCGCTCAGCGGTTGGCGTTGATCGCTCGCGACAAGGGCTGCACCCGACCGGGATGCGAGGCACCCGCGAGCATGTGCGCGGTGCACCACATCACCGACTGGGCCAAAGACGGCCCCACCGATCTGACCAACCTGACCCTGGCCTGCGACCACTGCCACGCGCTGGTGAACGACAGTGCCGGGGGCTGGAAAACCGTTGTCATGGGCAAGGATTCCCCGTATCGGGGGCGTACCGGGTGGATTGCCCCGAAACATCTCGACCCGACCGGCACGGCCCGCGTGAACGATCGACATTACGTGGGGCAGCAGGTCGCCGCTGCGATCGATTCCAGTTGCCGGAGGTGGGGTGCACGGGCGGCGTGATTCCCGGCTGCTCGTGTGCTGCCGGTGTGCGCAGGGACCGGGCAAGTGTGGTCACCTCGCCTGCCCTGCCGGACTGGGGGCTACCGCCGGGCTGGGAGCCATCTCCCGCCGATCCCGGCCCACGGACGGCACGCATCACCTTCTACAGAACCCCCCGCTACCGCACCAATGATCCCGAACCCCAACGCCCACAGCGATATACCCGCTGCCGCGATCGGCACGATCATCGCCACCGTGACCACCAATGCGACCGCGATTCCGACCGCCATCCATCATCACCGCGACCGTGACCGCCATGACCCGCCCCGCGGGCTCATCGGTTCTCGCCTATCCCCGGACGCCCGCGCCGACATTCCTGCCTCTGCTTCTCCGATCTCAACCGCGACTGCGAAGCCGACACCGTCATGTGGCGACCCAACCCCGTGATCTGAGGGAATACCTCCTGCAGCAACCCCACATGCGGCTTCAAAGGTGAGAGGGCTGGTAGGTGCGGACGTGAGCCCGGCCTTCTCCCTTCTCCAGGCAGCGGTGGCCGGGAATTGGGCCCAACCCAGCTCCCGGCCCACCGGATCGATCGCCGCAGCGGTGTGGGTGTCGTTATGGGTGTCCACGCCGGCGATGATCTCGACGACCGGATCGTTCATGATGGAGTTGTCCGTTCTGCGCTGTGACCAGGGGCAGGGCGGCACCACCAGAACGAGCGCACGGGACAAAGCAGTAACGGGACTCTGCTGGCACAGGCTCCTATCAAGTCACCAGCGCCACGACCGGGCAGTGCGTGAACCCCGCGACGGGACCGACCGACAGATCCTGTACACGACACCACGGTCAGCATCTTTTCGAGCCAGGACGACCACCGCGGGGGTTCACCCGCATCATCACTGCATCTTTTGTCTTTTCAGTTTTCGTTCGGGGCCAAGGCGCATACCTTCGGGCTGGTCGATACTGTGCTGCGAACGGTGAGTGCTGAACAGTGCCGGGAAATCTGGCTGCGAATCACCCCTACCGGCGGTGTCGAAGTTGAGCAAACCGGGGAAATGACAACGGAGGCCCCGGGTTCGGAGCCTCCGTTGTGTTTGCCGGTTCGGGTCAGGCGCGGATGACCGCTCCTACCGCGGAGGACGCGGCGGCGACGGCTGCGTCGCGGGCGGCGCTGGCCTCGTCCTCGGTCAGGGTGCGATCGATGGCACGGAAGCGCAGGGCGTAGGTCAGGGACTTGCGGCCCTCACCGGCCTGGGCGCCCTCGTAGACATCGAAGAGCGAGATGTTCTCGAGCAGTTCGCCCGCGCCGGTGCGGAGGGCGGCCTCCACGGCGGCGGCGGGCACGGCCTTGTCGACGCTGATCGACACGTCCTGCAGCACCGCGGGGAACGCGGAAACCACGGGGGTGGGCCGGATTTCGCGCAGCGGCAGGGCATCGAGGTCGAGTTCCACGGCGCAGGTGCGCGGAGGCAGGCCCGAGCGCTCCAGGACGGCGGGGTGCAGCTCACCGGCGTGGCCGACGACCACCCCGTCGACGACGAGCTCGGCGCACCGGCCCGGGTGCCACGGAAGGTATTGCGCGGCACGGCGTTCGATCACCAGGCCCGAAGCATCGGCGATCGCGTCCACCAGGGCGAAGGCGTCGCCCGCCTCGACCGCACGACCCGCACCCCACGGGCCCCGCGGCTCGCGGCGACCGGTGAGCACGGCACCGATGTGGATCGGCTGCTCCGGCAGCGACCGCAGCAGCATGCCGATCTCGTCCTCTGTGGGACGGCGGTCGACGGGCAGCGGGCCCACCGGCACGGTCTGCTCGTTCGGCAGCGTGACCTGGCCGATGCCGTAGATGGCGAGGTCCCGCTCCCCTCGGGAGATATTGCGGACGGCGATCTCCAGCAGACCGGGCAGCAGCGTGGACGACAGCTCGGCGCGCTCGACATCGAGCGGGTTGAGCACCCGCAACGTCTTGCGGCGCGAGTCATCCGCGTCCAGACCCCAGGTGTCGAAGACACCGCCGGGCATGAAGACCGGCGCGGGCACCTCGACACAGCCCTCGAATGCCAGCGCCTTGCTCACCGCGCGGCGGCGACGCTGCTGGGCGGTGAGGCCGCGGCCCGCGGGAGCGGTGGGCAGCACCGACGGGATCTTGTCCAGCCCCTCCAGGCGCAGCACCTCCTCCACCAGATCGGCGGGCTGGGTGAGGTCGGGCCGCCAGCTCGGCGGGGTCACGACCAGCTGCCCGTGCCCCGACTCGCTGACGCCGACCTCGATGGCGCAGCCCACCTGCTGCAGGCGGCGGGTGGCCGCGCCGGGCGCGTAGTGCACGCCCGCGGTGCGGTCGGCCAGGTCGATGTCCATGACGATCGGCTGCCCGGCCGGCGTGGGCACGCGCACGTCGGTCAGCACCGATTCGACTGTGCCACCGGCGATCTCGGCCAACAGCGTGGCGGCGCGATCCAGGGCGGCCACATTGACCTCGGGGTCCACGATCCGCTCGAACCGGCGGCTGGCCTCGGAACCGAGCTTGTGGCGGCGCGCGGTGCGGGCCACGGCCACCGGATTCCAGGTGGCGGCCTCGAGCAGGATGTCGGTGGAGGTGCCGGACACCTCGGTGCTCGCGCCGCCCATGATGCCCGCCAGCGAGATGACGCCGCTGTCATCGGCGATCACCACGTCCTCGGAGTCGAGGGTGCGCTCGGCCTCGTCGAGGGTGCGCAATGTTTCGCCCTTGTGCGCGCGGCGCACCACGAAACCGCCCTGCACCTTCGTGGCGTCGAAGGCATGCAGCGGCTGGCCGAGCTCGAGCATCACGTAGTTGGTGACGTCGACGGCCGGGGAGATGGGCCGCACGCCCGAGAGCAGCAGGCGACGCTGCAGCCACCACGGGCTCACGGCCGTCGGGTCGATGCCGGTCACCCGGCGCACCGCGAAGCGCGTGCACAGCGAATCGGGCTCGAGCTTCACCGACCAGGCATCGGCCTCGTCGTCCGGCAGCAGCCGCACGGCCGGATCGCCGTATTCCAGGTCGAAGCCGCAGGCCAGTTCACGCGCCAGGCCGCGCGCCGAGAAGGCGTAGCCGCGGTCGGGGGTGATGGCCAGCTCGATGACCGTATCGTCCAGACCCAGCAGCTCATTGGCGTCCGCGCCCGGCTCGGCGGTGCCGGGCTCGAGCACCAGGATGCCGCTGTGATCCTTCCCGATCCCCAGTTCGGCGACCGAGCAGATCATGCCATTGCTGGTGTGGCCGTAGGTCTTCCGCGACGCGATCTGGAAGCCACCGGGCAGCACGCCACCGGGCAACACCACGACCACCAGGTCGCCGACGGCGAAATTCCGTGCACCGCAGACGATCTCCTGCAGCTCGGGATTGCCGACGTCCACCTTGCAGAAGCGGATCGGCTTCTTGAACTCGGTCAGCTCGGTGATCTCGGCGACCCGTCCGACCACCAGCGGGTGCTCGATGTCACCCTGCACCTGGTGCAACCGGTCGACCTCTTCGACCTCCAGCCCGACCCGGACGAACCCCGCGTCGAGCTCCTCCGGCGTCACCGACCACCCGGGGGTGGTTCGCTGCAGGATTTCCGTCAGCCAGGACTGCGCTACTCGCACTTGACGTTTCGCTTCCTCGTATCGGGGTCAGGTCAGGGCTGGATGCCGAACGGCAGCGTGAAGCGCACATCGCCCTCGACGATGTCACGCATGTCCGGCAGGCCGTTGCGGAACTGCAGGGTCCGTTCCAGACCCATGCCGAACGCGAAACCGCTGTACACCTCGGGATCGATGCCGCTGGCGATGAGCACCTTCGGGTTCACCATGCCGCAGCCGCCCCACTCGACCCAGCCGGGGCCGCCCTTCTTGTCCTCGAACCACACGTCCACCTCGGCGGACGGCTCGGTGAAGGGGAAGAAGCTGGGCCGCATGCGCGTGGTGGTGTTCGGACCGAACAGCGCCCGCGCGAACGAGTCCAGGGTGCCCTTGAGGTGCGCCATGGTCAGGCCCTTGTCGATGGCCAGACCCTCGATCTGCGAGAACACCGGGGTGTGGGTGGCGTCCAGCTCGTCGGTGCGGAAGGTCCGCCCTGGGCAGACCACATAGATCGGCAGCTCGCGAGACAGCATGGAGCGCACCTGAACCGGCGAGGTGTGCGTGCGCAGCACCTGCCGCGAACCCTCCGGCGCGATGTGGAAGGTGTCCTGCATGGTGCGGGCCGGGTGGTCCGGCAGGAAGTTGAGGGCGTCGAAGTTGAAGTGCTCGGTCTCCACCTCGGGACCCTCGGCGACCTCCCAGCCCATGGCCACGAACACGTCCGCGACCCGCTCGGACAGCACCGAGATCGGGTGCCGCGCGCCCTCGGCGTGCCGACGGGCGGGCAGGGTGACGTCGATGGTCTCGGCGACCAGGACCGCCGCGTCGCGCTCGGCGAGCAGCTCGGCCTGGCGGGTCTCGTACGCCTGCGATACCCGGCCGCGCGCGACATTGACGCGCTTGCCGGCGTCGGCCTTCTCCTCCTTGGGCAGCGTGCCCAGCGAGCGCTGCGCCAGCGAGATCGGCGACTTGCCACCCATGTACTCGGTCTTGGCGGCAGCCAGCTCGTCCAGGGTCGAGGCCGAGGCGAACGCCTTCTCAGCAGCTTCCGCGGCGGCGGAGAGCGACTCCTCGCTCAACGCAGCGGTCTGCTCGGCACTGTTGTCATCGGCCACGATGGTTCGTCACTCCCCAGGCTGGTTACGGGTCGGGCGGATACTCTTCGGCAGCATCGGTACTGCGTACCCATTCTTGCTGGTCGCATCGTAATCCTTGTAATCAGGCCACCTCACCCGGATTTTCCCAGCTCGCGGACCCCTTCCTGGCGTGGTGCGCCCAGCTGGGCACGCAGCTCGGCGATGTCGGCGCGCAACGACCGCACCTCGCCGATCAGCTCGTCGAGTTCGCGGTCGGCCCGTTCGACACCCTCGTCCACCGTGCGCAGCTGGTCGATGACCCAGCTGGTGACGGTACCGATGACGAAGGAGATCAGGCCGATTCCGACGGTCATCAGCACCACCGCGATCAGCCTGCCCTGGACTGTCACCGGGTAGAAGTCCCCGTAACCGACCGTGGTGACAGATACCACCGACCACCATGCCGCCTCACCGAGACTGTGGATATTGCTCCCCGGGGCATCCCGTTCGGCGTCGAAGATGGCGACGCTGCACAGCAATACGAGCAGCATCGAACTCACGCCGACGAACATCGTCAGACGCACCCGCGCCTGGAACCGCGTGTGCCGGTCGACCGCGTCGATGATCAGCAAGGCCGCACGCAGCAGTCGCAGCGGGCGCAACGGTGGCACCAGCACGATCGACAGGTCCAGCCAGTTGTTGCGCAGGAAGCGCCTCCGATCGGTCGAAATGCGAAGGCGGAAAAGGAAATCGGCGGAGAAGAGCAGCCAGATCGCGATATCGACCCGGGTCAGCCAGGCATCCAGCGACGGGGTGCGGCCGTGGTCGAGCACCTGCCACACATAGGAGACCAGGAAGGCGACGGCCAGGACAGTGAAGGGGGCGGTGGTCGCCCGCTCCCAGCGCACACGCCGGCTCGGGTGGCGGGCGAACATCACGACCGCGGTATCGGTCTCGGGCATGGGCTGACCATCTCGTGTCCTATCGATTGGATGTCGACGAAAGGCGGCGTCGACACACAGCAGGATCGCATTGGCGGCCGGGCCCGGGCACGCCGGGCGGCGGTGGTACCAATGAAGCTGTGAAGTCCCGGCCGCTGACCCTCATCGACGACACCGACAGCCTCATCGAGTACTCGGCGGCGATGGACCGCATGCAGGAGATGTGGGAGGAGCGCGTCGCCGACCAGCGGCCTGACACCCTGTGGCTCCTGAGCCACGAACCCATCTTCACCGCCGGGGCCCGTACCCCCGAGGCCCACTTCCCCGCCCCCGAGACCGATATCCCGGTCCTCCTGACCCGCCGCGGCGGCCAGCTCACCTATCACGGGCCCGGCCAGCTCGTGGGCTATCTCATCGTCAAACTGCAACCCGGCGAGGGTGTCGTCGACCTCATCCGCGACGTCGAGCGCCGACTCGTCACGGCCCTGGCCGAGCTCGGGATCCCCGCCGAACGCCGTGACACCCCACCTGGTTCCGAGCTCCTCACCGGCGTCTGGACCCGCGACAGCGGCCGCAAGATCACGTCGATCGGTATGCGCGTCGGCCGTAATGTCTCCACGCACGGTTTCGCTCTCAATGTCACCGGCGACCTCACCCCCTGGAAGCTCGCGGTCGCCTGCGGCATGCCCGATGTCGACATGACCTCCGTCGAGCGGGAACTTTCCGGGCAAGAGCCGCCGACAATGGATCGGGTGGTCGCCGCCATCACCACCGCCTTCGAGGCCGCCGCTGCTCCGAGCCCGGCTCCGTAGCCACCTCCCGAGTGCACCTGAATGCGTTGCCGGAGACGCCGTTCGAGGGGCGAATCGGATCGTCGATGCCGATCCGAGGGTGGTGAACAACGCTACGCCGATGTAGATCAGTTGTTCGGGGATGCGGAACCACAGCGGTGTGGCCGCCCGATCTGCCCGTCAGTGAGCGACAGCCGCTGCACCGGTGGATGATTCGGCGATCGCCTGCCGACTGGGCAGCAGCAATGCAACCAGCGCACCGACCGCCACGATGGCCGCGCCCACCTTGACCGCCGGAACGAGGCCGTCCACGTATTCCTGCGGGCTCAGATACGAACCGTGCGAGGCGAATACCGACGCCAGCACTGCGACACCCATGGCGACACCCACCTCACGGATGGTGTTGTTGGTGCCGGAGGCCATGCCCTGATCGGCCGGGGCCGCACTGGCCATCACGGCGGTGGCGGTGGGCGCGAAGGTCAGGCCCATGCCGATGCCGCCCAGTACGAAGGGCAGGACGAAGGAGCTGTAGGAGACGTCGACCGTCGTGATCAGCGCCATCCACAGCAGCGCCGCCGACAGGAACACCTGGCCGATGGCGATCAGCGGCCGCACACCCACCCGATCGACGATCAGCCCGGCGAGCGGAGCCACCACCATCGGGGCCATGGTCCACGGCAGCGTCCGGATACCGGACTGCAGCGGCGTGTAGCCCTGCACCACCTGGAAGTACTGGGCCAGCAGGAAGATCGAGCCGAAGACGCCGACGGAGAAGGTGAAGAGCACGGTATTGACCGCGGTGAAGCTGCGCGACCGGAACAGTCGCAGCGGCAGCATGGGATCGGCCGAGCGGTTCTCCCACAGCACGAATGCCGCCAGCAGCGCCGCGCCGCCGATCAGTCCGGTCAGCACCTTGGCCGAGGTCCATCCGTCGTCTGCGCCGTGGATCACGCCCCAGACCACCGCGAGCACGCCACCCGCCGAGAGCAGCAGGCCGATCGGATCCAATTTCCTTGTGCCGCCGAAGGATTCGTTCAGGATGCGGGCAGCCAGCGGAACGGCGACGATGCCGATCGGAACGTTGATCCAGAAGATCCACTGCCAGCTGAGTCCGTCGACGACCGCGCCGCCGACCACGGGTCCGAGCGCCACGCCGAGCCCGGAGATGCCGCCCCAGATGCCGATGGCCGCACTGCGCATCTTCTCCGGCACCGCCGCCGACAGCAGTGTCAGCGACAGCGGCATCACCGCCGCTCCGCCGAAGCCCTGTACCGCCCGCGAGGCGATGAGCATCCACGGCTCGGTGGCCAGCGCGCACGCCGCCGAGGCCGCCGTGAACAGGGCGATGCCCATGACGAACATCCGCCGGCGGCCGATCCGGTCGCCGACCGCGGCGGCGGTGAGCAGCAGCGAGGCGAAGGACAGCGTGTAGGCGTTCACGAACCACTGCAGGTCGGTGAGCGATGCGTGCAGTTCGGTGCGGATGACCGGCAGCGCGTTGGTGACCACGAGATTGTCCAGCGTGACCATGAACATCGGGATGCCCACCGCCGCCAGGATCGCGGCCAGCGGCCGCTGCCGGGCGGCATCGACGACCTTGTCGGTGAGATTCGAGGTTTCGAGTGTTTCAGCCATGACCAATCCTTGTTGTTATCGACTGATAACTAGAGAGTATGCATTGACTGATAACATGTCAATGGCATACGGGATCGCCGACGACGAGGAGGCACGACAGCCATGACCAGAACCCGGATGACGGCGACCGAACGCAGCGCGGAAGTCCTCGCGGCGGCAACCGCCGCCTTCGCTGAATCCGGTTACGCCGCAACGAAAACCGACGATATCGCGCGCCGGGCGGGGGTCTCGCAGCCCTATGTGATCCGGCTGTTCGGCACCAAGCAGCAACTGTTCCTGGCAGTGCTGGACCAGGTGTGCGGGCGCATCGAGGAGCTCTTCCGCACCGGGGCCGCCCAGGCCGCACCGGACGCCTCCCCCAAAGACCGCCTCGATTCCCTCGGCAGCCACTTCGGCGACCACTTCCTCACCGACCGCGATCTGCCCAGGGTCTTCCTGCAGGGCATCGCGGCGGCGAGCGAGCCGGCCATCGGCGACAACATCCGCGATCACTTCGGACGCCTCTACAACCTGGCCAAGGAGCTCACCGGCGCGACGACCTACGAGGTCCGCCGCTTCTTCGCCACCGGCATGCTGCTCATCGACCTGACCGCGCTCCAGGTCACCGATCGCGACGACGCCGACACCCCGCCGTGGGCCACCGAGATCCTCGCCAACCTCAGCGAGGACGGCATCTGATCAGATCCGGCCGGCTCGCCGGGTTTCGGCACCGCGTCGGCCTCGACGATGGCGTCGGCAGACTCGGCCGACGTCACTTGGCGTGCTGGACCCGAGAGCTCGCATAGAGGCAAATGGCAGCCGCGGCAGCGAGATTCAGACTTTCGGCGCGGCCGTGAATGGGGATCCGGACCCGGTGGGTGGCGCGGGCGGCGATGGCCTTGTCCAGGCCGTGCGCCTCGTTGCCGAACAGCCAGGCGACCGGGCCGCGCAGGATCTCGTCGGCATCGTCCAGGTCGACCTCGCCCTTGGCGGTGGTCGCCAGCACGGCGATCCCGGCGTGCTCGAGGGCGTCGAGGGTGGCATCGATATCGCGGGAGCGGGCCACGGGAACGTGGAAAAGGCTTCCGGCACAGGCGCGCACGCATTTGCCGTTGTGCGGATCCACCGAATCGCCGGCCAGCACCACGCCCTCCGCGCCGACCGCGTCGGCCACCCGGATCAGGGTTCCGGCATTGCCGGGGTCGGCGATCTCGACCGGGACCGCCAGTATGCGCGGGGACGCGTCGATGATCTCCGACAGCGGCACATCCACCTGGCGGCACACCGCGATCAGGCCGGGCGGCGTCACGGTCTCCCCCAGCATCTCCGCGGCACGGTCACTGACCAGCGTGGTCCGCACCCGTTGCGCCGCAGCGCCGGCCACCAGCTCGTGCTCGCGTTCGGCGGCCTTGGAGGAGTAGAACAGCTCCTCGATCCGCCCGGTATCAAGCGCGGCCTCCACCGAATTCGCGCCCTCGGCCAGGAACAGGCCGGTCTTGCGGCGCACCGGTGCGCGATGGAGCTTGACCGCAGAAACGACCCGCGGGTTGTGCTCGGAGAGCACGTCCGCGGGTCGCTTCGAGTGTTGCGTCGTCACGCAGGCCGAATCAGGCGGCCGGGGCGTTGACGTCGGCGGGCAGCGCGGCCTTGGCGGCGGCCACCAGCTGGGCGAACGCCTCGGCGTCGTTCACCGCGAGCTCGGCCAGGATCTTGCGGTCCACCTCGATGCCGGCGGCCTTCAGGCCCTGCATGAAGCGGTTGTAGGTCATGTCGTTCAGACGCGCGGCGGCGTTGATACGAGTGATCCACAGCTGGCGGAAGTCACCCTTGCGCGCCCGGCGGTCCCGGTAGGCGTAGGTGAGCGAGTGCAGCTGCTGTTCCTTGGCCTTGCGGTACAGGCGCGACCGCTGGCCACGGTAGCCCTTGGAGGCCTCGAGAACGGAACGGCGCTTCTTCTGAGCGTTGACGGCCCTTTTGACGCGTGCCACTTGTCAGTCCTTGATCGAATAGGGGGCGCTGGGTCTTTCGCGTGAACCCGGCGTGTGCGCCCGAGGTTGGTCGGTGATGCGTTCCGCGAACGGATCGCGAGCGGCTGGCTCAGCCGAATTACTTGGCGAGCAGCTTCTTGACGCGAGCGACGTCCGCCTTCGCGACGACCTCCACGCCGTCCAGACGACGAGTCCGGGTGGACGGCTTGTGCTCGAGCAGGTGGCGACGGTTCGCCTGCTGGCGCAGCAGCTTGCCGCTGCCCGACACCTTGAATCGCTTCGAGGCGCCGCTGTGGCTCTTCATCTTCGGCATGGATTCCTCAATCTGTCGTGCCGGAGGCGCGCGTCAGCGCGCCACCGGAGCTTCTCGTTATTACTGCTGCGGGGTGGCCGGTTCGGCAGCCGGGGCTGCGGTCTCGGCCGGGGCCGGAGCCGGGGTCTCGGCCGGGACGTTGCCGCCCTGGGCCGCAGACTGCTGGGCCTTCACCCGCGTCTTCGCACCCTTGTGGGGCGCGAGGACCATGGTCATGTTCCGGCCGTCCTGCTTGGCGGAAGTTTCGACGAAACCGAGGTCGGCGACGTCGGCGGCCAGTCGCTGCAAGAGCCGGAAGCCTAGTTCCGGACGCGACTGCTCGCGACCGCGGAACATGATGGTGACCTTGACCTTCGACCCGGCCTCGAGGAAGCGCATCACATGGCCGCGCTTGGTGGCGTAGTCGTGGTCATCGATCTTCGGCCGGAGCTTCTGCTCCTTGATCACGGTCTGAACCTGGTTCTTCCGGGACTCACGCGCCTTCTGCGCGGTCTCGTACTTGAACTTGCCGTAGTCCATGATCTTGCACACCGGCGGGCGTGCATCCGGCGCGACCTCGACCAGGTCGAGGTCAGCTTCCTGAGCGACGCGTAGTGCATCTTCAACACGCACGATCCCAACCTGCTCGCCACCCGGTCCGATGAGTCGGACCTCGGGAACGCGGATGCGATCGTTGATGCGGGTCTCAGTGCTGATGGGGCCTCCTAGGTCAAGCGGTTCGTCAACGACCGCAAGCAATAACTGCAACCCCAATTTCAACACGAAAGCCCCGTGCTGGTATTTCACCACCACGGGGCCCGAGTCGACCGATCCGCGACGCAAACAGCTGGCATCGCACCACACGCAGGGCAAACCCATGTGCAGAACCCATCAGGTAAATGATGGGCGACCGGACCGCCTGATCTGACCGGAAGGGCCGATCGACGGTGGGAGTCGGGCTCCACTTGATGCCCCGAGTCGGTTACAGGAACCAGTCCGGGACGGTCGTCGCGGAAGAGTCTAACACTCATAGCCGTGAGCTCCGAATCGACGGCCCCCGCGACCAGCGCCGACCCGCACGATGGGATGCTCTACCGCATGAGCGAGGCAATCACCAGCGACGAATCGGCCCTCATCGACGGCGAGGTCGTCCGCGAACTGGCCGACATCCCTGCCGTCGAGGTCATCAGCCGCGCCGCCGTCATGTTGATGAGCTCCGCCGCCGAGAAGCTCGGCCTCGGCGAAGCCGATCCCGCCACCAGCCCCCACCTCGACCTCGACGAGGCCCGCCGCGTCATCACCGCCCTCGCCGGCCTGATCACCGCCTCCGTCGAATACCTCGGCCCGCACGCCGGCCCCCTCCGCGAAGGCCTCCAATCCCTCCAGCGCGCCTTCCGCGAATCCTCCGCCTACCCCGACGCCCCCGGCGCCGGCCCGGGCGAGAAGTACACCGGCCCGGTGTACTGAGCCAACCGCTCGGCCCCTGGGTCGACCGTGACCCAGCGGCGGAAATCGCAATCGCCGTGTTGGCGGTCCGCGCGACGCCGGCCTGGGTTCCCCGAATCAACTGTGGCGCAAAGCCTTCAGTTCAATAAGGTCTCATCGGCTGAGCAAGGTCGCGACAGTGGCGGCAGCCGGATGCCTCAGGGGTGGGGTGCGATTCCGGCGAGGAGCGTCGCGACTACTGCGTCAACCTCGACTTCGGCGTGCGGGGTGCCGGGGAGCATGGCGGTGAGGACTGCGTCGTGGCAGATGCCGACGAGGATGGCGGTTGCGGCGGCGGTGTCGGCGGCGGGGGCGAGGCGGGACAGGTCGCGTTCGGCCCGGAGGTAGCGGGCCAATAATTCGCGCCAATCATCGTCGCGGGCTTCGGATTCGGCGTAGCGGGCCAATACGGATGGGCTGGCCAGCAGGCCGGCGAAGACCGGGAGGACTGCGCGATGCAGGGCGAGGCCGGCGGATAGGTACAGCGCCAGGTTCTCCTGGACGGTGGCGGTACCTGGGGCCGGCAGGGGGCCCAGGGCGGCGTGGGCGGCGGCGACGTGGGCGCTGAGGGCTGCGGCCAGGAGGGCGTCCTTGTCGGGGAAATGGTTGTAGAGGACGCCGTCGGCGACGCCTGCGGCGCGGGCGATGGCGCGGACGGTGAGGCCGGGTGCGCCCTGGTCGGAGAGGAGGCGCTGGGCGGTGGTGACGAGGTGGTCGCGGAGGTTGCGGTCGTCGTCGGTGCCGCGCAGCGCCGCTGCCTTTCTCGGGGACATGGGTGGTTACGGTAGCGGGCGGGTCGCGGTGACCAGGTAGGCCGCGTTGCGGAGGCGGACGCCGCCGGGGGTGACGAAGGGGGCCAGGGCGGTCGAGATGGCTGCGCGGACTGCGGTATCGGTGGTGAAACCGGACAGCGAGCGGTGGTAGCGCAGCGGGCCCCAGTCGATGATGAAGTCGGTGGCGTCGTCCAGGTCGTGGCCCCAGAGACCTTCGGCCTCAAGGTATTCGACGTCGATATCGCGGAAAACGGCGGCGCTCAACAGGTCTCGGATGACGTCGGGGTCGGCGAGCGGGCCGCGGGTGTGCGTGATCTCGAAGTCGGCGAGATGCTGTGCGGCCGCGCCGAATACGGCGCCGAGGTCGGTGCCGGGCATGGGCGGCATGGTGACGAAGGCGAGCCGGCCGCCCGGGCGCAGGGCGCGGGCGATATTGGCGAAGGCGGCCACCGGGTCGGCGAAGAACATGATGCCGAAGCGGCTCAGAGCGGCGTCGAAAGCGTTGCCGGGGAAGGGGAACACCTGGGCGTCGCCTCGTTCGAAGGTGACATTGGGGACGACCTCGGCCGCGGCGAGGGTGCGGGCCCGGGTGAGCATCGGACCGGAGAGGTCGATTCCGGTGGCGGATCCCGTGCCGGCCCGGCGGGCGACGACGCGGGTCAATTGGCCATTGCCGCAACCGATGTCGAGGACGTGGTCACCGGCGGAGATGCGGGCGGCGGTCAGCAGGGGTTCGTTGAAGCCGTGGTTCACCGCGTCGTAGCGGTCGTGGTTGCCGGCCCAGTGTTCGCCCTCGTAGCCGTTCCAGGCATCGGACTGAGCGGTATTGACGATCTCGGTCATGATCGACTCCTATATGAACGCTGGTTCATGAACGTACGTTCATAATGCGCCGCACTCGCCGCTCGGGTCAAGAGCCCCCAGGAGACATGGGGTTTCGACTGTCGGCGGGCTGTGCAATCCTCAGGACATGGCACGGATACTGCTGGTTCCCGGCTTCTGGCTGGGCGCATGGGCGTGGGAGGAAGTGGCCGGGCAGTTGCGGTCACGCGGGGACGAGGTCGAGGCGCTGACCCTGCCGGGTCTGGATCCGGCGGATCCGGAGCGATTGTCGGCAACCCTGGAGACACAGGCGCGCGCGATCGTCGCGGCCGGCCGCGAGGGCGATGTGCTGGTGGCCCATTCGGGCGCCGGTGCGGTCGCGTATATGGCGACAGATCTGGCGCCGGAACTGTTTTCGCGCGTCGTGTACGCCGACAGCGCACCCATGCCGGAGGGGTTCGTCCTCAACCCGGCCTTGGGGGACGCGGCAGAGTTTCCGCTGCCGGACACCTGGGCCGAGGTGGAGGCCATGGGGAACAGCCTGGCCGGATTGGACGAGGCGATGCTGGCCCGGTTCCGGGAGCGGGCGGTGCCGGTCCCGGCCGGCGTGGCGGGCCGCCCGGTGACACTCGGCGATTCGGCTGCGCGACTGAAGGTTCCGACCACCGTGATCTGCTGCAGCTTCCCCTCCGAGCTGGTCCAGCAGCTCCGCGACGCCGGGGAGCCGCCGCTGTTCCGGGAGCTGCGGAACATCGATGCGGAGTACGTGGACCTGCCGACCGGACACTGGCCGATGTGGTCGAAACCGGAGGAACTCGCCGAGCTGATCCACGAGACCGCACAGCACTGATTCCGCCGAAATTTCAACGATCAGCTGAAATTTCAAGAATCAATTGGCTAATCTCCAGCGACAGAACTGCGCCCACATTAGCGGTCGCTCGGCTTGCCACCGACGCAGCGACGCTGTTAACGCTCGCCGCCACGTGGGAAATACTGGGTTGCAGGGTAATCGCCTGCGCGGCTGGATGATCTAAAGCTTTGGCGTCACGCAGGTGGTGCTGGTTGGATGCCGGAGTATCGCCTCGTTCGACACGGACGCGGGCGAGTCCTGCATACTACGACGGGCAGCGGCAAGGCTGTCCTCACAACGAGATCGAACGGAATCTTCGGGGGTTGTACATGAATGAACTGATGTCCCAGGGCAAGCGCACCGCTGGACGCCGCGTCCGGCGCAGTGTCCTTCCGATCATGATCGCCGCCGCCGCGGCCGCCGCGCTGGTGTCGGGCTGCTCCTCGTCCTCCAGCTCGGACAGCAAGGCCACCACCTCGCAGGCGGCCCCGCCGTCGCAACTGCCCGACGGCGCGCAGATCGTCGCCGAATCCGCCAAGACCACCCAGACCCTGCAGTCGGTGCACGTGGTCATGGATGTCCAGAACCTCCCGACCCTCCCGGTCGAGAGCCTCAAGGCCGACGTCACCAACCAGCCGCAGGGCCAGGGTCAGGCCATCGGTGAGGCCAAGGTCAAGGTCAAGCAGGACGCCGACTTCACCGACACCAAGTTCATGGTCGTCGACAAGACCCTCTACACCGGCGATGGCAGCAAGTACTCCCCCGTCGGCCCCGCCGAGAAGATCTACGATCCGGGCGTCCTCCTGGACAAGGACAAGGGCCTCGCCAATGTCATTGCGCAGGTGAAGAACGCGAAGGCCGAGAGCCGCGAGAAGATCGACGGCGTCGACACCGTGAAGGTGAGCGGCACCATCGACGCCTCGGTGTTCGACCCGGTCGTGCCGCAGATCGGCAAGGACGGCGGCACCTTCCCCATCACCCTGTACATCAAGGACGTCGCTCCGCCGAGCGGCGCCGGCACCACCTTGCCGTCCACGGCCGCCTCGCCGGGCACCGGTCCCAATCTGGTGCGCGCCGTGGTCACCAAGGACACGGGCACCGTCACGGTTACCCTGTCCGACTGGGCGAAGCCGGTCCACGTCACCAAGCCCGGCAGCTGATCGCGCACATCCCTGTCATGTGAGTTCGGAGCCGGTTCGGGGAAAAAGCAACGGCGGCAACGCCTGTCGTCCGCCCTCCCCGGACCGGCTTTCGCATTTCGGCACACGGTCCGAAATTCCATTGCCTACAACCAATTCCGGCTCGCTCCGCGAGCTGGTTAGTCCGCAGCTATCTCGGCTGCACGCTTAAGAGATTGTTCAGTGAAATGCAAGGCGCAGCAGCGACGATTTCGTCCGAAAGTTCAAACGTCGTGCCTGCGTGTGGAGGGATGAGATGACGATCGAACGACCAGAGGCCGAGGCGACGATCGAACGCCCAGAAACCGAGGCGACGATCGAACGCCAGGAACCCGAAGGGGAGTTCCGCCGGCCCCCGATGGACGGCCCACCGCCGGTATCGAATGTCTGGGTCTACAACGGCAAAGCCTACGACCTCAGCGACTGGATTTCCAAGCATCCGGGCGGCGAGTTCTTCATCGGCCGGACCAAGAATCGCGATATCACCTCGATCGTCGGTTCGTACCACAAGAATCCGGAGGCCATCGGCCGCATCCTGAAGAAGTACGCGCTGGATCGCGACGCCCTGCCGGAGGACATCCACCCCAAGGCCAACGCGCCCGCCTTCCTCTTCAACGAGGGCTTCGACAGCTGGCGCGACACCCCGAAGTTCACCTTCGACAACAAGGACGACCTGCTCCACCAGGTGAAGGCCCGGCTCAAGGAACCCGAGCTGGCCGCCCGCATCCGGCGCATGGACACCTACTTCAATATCGTGGTGGCCACGCTGGCGGTGCTGTACTTCGCGGTGCAGGGCCTACGGCTGTTCGAGCGCAGCTGGATGCCGCTGCCGGTGTTCGTGATCGCCATGGTGCTGCTGCGCAGCTCGCTGGCCGGCTTCGGGCACTACGCCATCCACCGCGCCCAGAAGGGCATGAACAAGATCTACACGAATGCCTTCGACTTCAATTACGTCGCACTGGCTTTCGTGACCGCGGACGGCCACGCGCTGCTGCACCACCCGCACACCCAGAGCGAAGTCGACATCAAGAAGAACGTCTTCACCATGATGATGCGGGTCCCGCGGCTGTACCGGGTGCCGATCCACACCCTGCACAAGTTCGGTCACACCATCACCGGCATGACCATCCGCCTGCTCGACGTCTGCCGCCTCACCCGCAAGGTGGGCATCAAGGACATGTACGGCACCTGGGGCGGTGCGCTGCCGCACTTCATCGGTTCTTTCGGCGTGCGCTTCCTGCTGCTGGGCGAGCTGATCGTCTTCACCGTGATGGGCGACTTCTGGGCCTGGGCACTGCAATTCGTGATCACGCTGTGGATCTCCACCTTCCTGGTGGTGGCCAGCCACGACTTCGAACTGGAGACCGAGGAGATCGAGTCGAACTCCGAGGACTGGGGCGTCAACCAGATCGAGCAGGCCTACGACCTCAGGGTGGTCGGCAACCGCTACGTCGACTGCTTCCTGTCCGCGGGCCTGAGCTCGCATCGGGTCCATCACGTATTGCCCTACCAGCGCAGTGGTTTCGCGAACATCGCGACCGAGGACGTGCTGCGCGAGGAGTCCGCGAAGTTCGGGGTGGAGTGGCTGCCGGCCAAGAGTTTCTTCACCGACCGCTTCCCCAAGCAGATCCGCACCTACATTCTCGCGCCGTCCGACGACGCGGTGGAGCGCAAGTGGGGGTTCGTCAAGGAGCACTTCTCACCACTTGCCCTGAAGACCTGCGCCGTCTACACGGTTCAGGGCTTCACCGGAATCGGAACCGTCTGAACCGATTCCACTACCGCGGTGCGTCCATACATGCGCCGGCCGCACCGCGGGTCGTCATATCGAAACGAGGGGAGAATTTCGTGTCAATCACCATCGATGAAGGGGGCGCCCGTCCCTCGACGGCGGCGACCCGGCTCGTGGGGAGCGAGCCCGGCTCGGCCTTCCTACACCGGGAAGGCTTCGCACCCGCACCGCTGCCGCCGACCCCGCCGACCTCCGTCGGCGTCATCGAATCCATCGCGACCGGTTCGCCGAGCCAGATCTTCTCGCAGGCCGACGCCGCCGCCCAGGTGGCCGGACTGTTCACCGATCCGGTGCAGCAGGCCCGGATTCCGCGGATCTACCAGAAGACCCGCATCACCACCCGCCACCTCGCGGTCGACCCGATCGACCCCGAATTCCTGTCCTACAGCAAGGAAGTCGGCACCATCCGGGACCGCATGAACACCTTCTACGAGCACGCGGTGCCGCTGGCCGTGGATGTGGCCGGACGCGCCACCGCGCACCTGGAGGACCGGGCGTCGGAGATCGGCATGC
Source organism: Nocardia sp. NPDC051981 (assembly GCF_040680715.1). Lineage (NCBI taxonomy): Bacteria > Bacillati > Actinomycetota > Actinomycetes > Mycobacteriales > Nocardiaceae > Nocardia > Nocardia sp. NPDC051981. The sequence goes on from NZ_JBFAXK010000018.1 coordinate 100,978, forward strand.
TGGTCTTCGCCACCAGCACCGGCTTCATCGCGCCCGGCGTGGACGTGGCCGTGGTCAAGCAGCTGGGCCTGTCCCCCGCCGTCAACCGCGTCATCGTGAACTTCATGGGCTGCGCCGCGGCCATGAACTCGGTGCGCGCCGCGGTGGACTACGTCCGGGCGCACCCGGACAAGAAGGCACTGGTCATCTGCATCGAACTGAGCTCGGTGAACGCCGTGTTCGACGACAATATCAACGATGTCATCATCCACAGCCTCTTCGGGGACGGCTGCGGCGCGGTGGTCATCGGGGCCAGCCAGCCGCACCAGCCGCTGCCGGCCGGAGCGGTGGTCATCCGCGACAGCTTCAGCTACCTGTTCGACGACGCGGAGGACGGAATCGTCCTGGGCGTCAACGACAATGGCATCACCTGCGAGCTGTCGGAGAACCTGCCGCAGTACATTCTGCGGGGCGTGGACCCGGTGGTGACCGAGGTGCTGGCGCGCAATGGCATGACCAAGTCCGACATCGACCTGTGGGCGATCCACCCGGGTGGCCCGAAGATCATCGAGGAGTCCGTGCGCTCGCTCGGCCTCGGCTCCGAGCAGGCGGCGACCAGCTGGGACGTGCTCGCCGAGTACGGCAACATGCTCAGCGTCTCGCTGATCTTCGTGCTCGAGCAGATGATCGCGCAGCAGGCCACGCAGCCTATCTCGACCGGGGTGGCGTTCTCGTTCGCGCCCGGCGTCACCCTCGAGGGTGTCGTCTTCGACATCATCCGCCCCTGATCCGGGCACAGTTTCCGTCCAGAGAGCCCAGCAGCCATGCAACTCATCAGATTCCTCATCTCCATCTCGTGGATGCGGATCGCCGGCGTCATCGCCTCCGGTCTGGTCTGCGGTGCGGCCAATACCTACCTGGTGACATTGATTCGGGGAGTGGTGTCACCGGAACCGCATCCGGGCGTCACGGTCCAGGCGTTCGTCGCGACCGCGCTGATCATCCTGATCAGCGGCGTGATCTCGCAGGTGCTGCTGATCCGGCTCGCGCAGGAGGCCATCTACCGTCTGCGCGCGGACCTGAGCGCCCGCATCGTGTCCGCGCCGCTCGAACACCTCGAGCGGCTCGGGCAGCACCGCCTCATCGCGACCCTCACCGAGGATGTGCGGTCACTGTCGCAGGCGGTCACGGCAATTCCGAGCATCTGCATCGACCTGGCGACCATCATCGGCTGCTTCGTGTTCCTCGCGATCGTGTCCGGCCCGATCTTCGCCACCACCGTCGCGGGTACCCTGCTCGGAATCGCCTGTGTCGAAACGGTTCTCAAGAAGGTGCGGCACCTGTACCAGGCCGCCCGCGAGAACGAGGACGGCCTGCTGCGGTCCTTCCAGGAAGTGTCGCTGGGCATCAAGGAGCTCAAGCTGCACCGCGGGCGGCGGCGCGACTTCATGGATCGGCAGCTGCTCGGCTCCGCTGAGCGGCTGCGGGTGCAGAACGTCGAGGCCGGCTCCAAGTTCACCTTCGCCCAGGGTTTCGGCCAGCTGCTGCAGCTCGGCACCATGGCCCTGATCCTGTTCGGCCTGGCACGCGCCCTGGATCTGCCGCAGAACGTCATGGTCGGCTACGTCCTGGTCACCACGTTCCTCTCGATGCCCATGCAGAACTTCATGCACCGCATTCCCGACCTGCTGCGCGGTGACGTGGCACTGGCCAAGATTCGCTCGCTGAATCTGTCCATCCAGACCGCGCACGACGAATCCACGCTGCCCTACACCGAGCGTCCTGCCGCCACGGCAGCGCGGCTGGAACTCAACGACGTCAGCTACGACTACCTGAGCGAGGCGCCGCCGGCCTTCCCGCCCGTGCCGGGTGGTCCGCCGCCCGGTACCGGAGCCCATCCGGGTGGCGGTGCGCGACCGCACCCGGGCCGCGGTGGGCGGCCCGGCGCACCCGGTGCGCCCATGGGCGGACGCCCCGGCCCGCATCCAGGCGGGCGTCCCGGCGGCCCGCCGCCCGGCCACGGCCCGCGCGGCACCGATCGGCCGGATGTCAACGGCCACCGGTTCGTCGACCACGGCGGCCACCCCGTCCCGATGGGCGCGCCCATGGCGCCGCCCCAGGCCGACGGGTCCGGCTTCCACCTCGGACCGCTGGACCTGACCTTCTCACCCGGTCAGATCAGTTTCATCGTGGGCGGCAACGGCAGCGGCAAATCGACACTGGCCAAACTGATCACCGGCCTGTATGTCCCGCAGCACGGCCACCTGTCGCTCAATGGCGAGGCGATCGACCACGAGAACATCGAGTGGTTCCGGCAGAACTCGTCGGCGGTCTTCTCCAACTTCCACCTGTTCGAGGACTACCTGGGCTTCGACGAAGGCGTCGACGACGAGGTCCGCAAGTACCTGAAGGAACTCCAGATCGACCACAAGGTCACCGTGGAGAACGGCCGGCTGTCGACCATCGCGCTGTCCCAGGGGCAGCGAAAGCGCTTGGCGCTCTTGACCGCTCTGCTCGAGGATCGCCCGATCTACATGTTCGACGAGTGGGCCGCGGACCAGGAACCGAAGTTCCGCGACGTCTTCTACCGGGAAATCCTGGTGAAGCTCAAGGAGCGCGGCAAGACCGTCATCGTGATCACCCACGACGACCGCTACTTCGACTGCGCCGACCAGATCGTGAAACTCGACTTCGGCCACATCGCCGAGGTCAAGGAACTCAGCCCGCCCCTGGCGGCCGCCGAGTAGGCACGAAATACGAAGGCCCCGCACCGATTCCGGTGCGGGGCCTTTCGTCTGCGGTCAGCCGTCTCGGCCGCGACGGTGACCCAATAGCGGAGGGCCAGCGTGGTCATGCCGAGGGCCGTGCGTGCGTGCCGCCGTCTCTCGGCGTCAGCGGAGGGCGGCGGCCTTGCGGCGGGCGGCGGCTGCCTTCTTGGCGGCGGTGGCCTGGGCATCCGTCTTGGGAGCCGCCTTCTTGGCCGGAGCCTTCTTCGCTGCCTTCTTCGCCGGCCTGCGTTCGGCGAGGGAGGCGGGCTGGGCGGCGAGGACGTGCTTCAGGAACTGGCCGGTATAGCTTTCCGGGACTTCGGAAATGTCCTCCGGGGTGCCCTGGGCAATGACCAAGCCGCCGCCGGAGCCACCCTCGGGGCCCATGTCGAGGACCCAGTCGGAGGTCTTGATGACGTCGAGGTTGTGCTCGATGACGATGACCGTATTGCCCTTGTCGACCAGGCCGTTGATGACCGTCAGGAGCTTGCGGATGTCCTCGAAGTGCAGGCCGGTGGTGGGCTCGTCGAGGATGTAGATGGTGCGGCCGGTGGAACGCTTCTGGAGTTCGGCGGCCAGCTTCACGCGCTGCGCCTCACCGCCGGAGAGCGTGGGGGCGGACTGGCCGAGGCGGACATATCCGAGGCCGACGTCAACCAGGGTCTTCAGGTAGCGGTGGATGGAGGTCACCGGCTCGAAGAACTCCGCCGCCTCCTCGATCGGCATATCGAGGACCTCGGCGATGGTCTTGCCCTTGTAGTGCACCTCGAGGGTCTCGCGGTTGTAGCGCGCACCGTGGCAGACCTCGCAGGGGACGTAAACGTCCGGGAGGAAGTTCATTTCGATCTTCAGGGTGCCGTCACCCGAGCATGCCTCGCAGCGGCCGCCCTTCACATTGAAGGAGAACCGGCCCGGCTGGTAGCCACGCACCTTGGCCTCGGTGGTGGCCGCGAACAGGGTGCGGATCTTGTCGAAAACGCCCGTGTACGTGGCCGGGTTCGAGCGCGGTGTACGGCCGATCGGCGACTGGTCGACCTGCACCAGCTTGTCCAGGTGATCCAGGCCGTTGACCCGGGTGTGGCGGCCCGGAACCTGCCGCGCGCCGTTCAGCTTGTTCTGGAGCACGGTCGCCAGAATGTCGTTGACCAGCGTCGACTTACCCGAACCCGACACGCCGGTGATCGACGTCAGCACGCCCAGCGGGAAACTCACGTCGATGTTCTGCAGGTTGTGCTCGACCGCGCCGACCACCGTGAGCTGCTTGCGCTTGTCGACGGGTCGCCGCACCAGCGGCACCTCGATCTGCTCGCGGCCGGAAAGGTAAGCGCCCGTGAGCGATCCCTTGTCCTCGAGCAGCCCCTCGTACGGACCCGAGTACACCACCTGACCGCCGTGCTCACCGGCCAGCGGGCCGATGTCGACCACCCAGTCCGAGGCGTGAATGGTGTCCTCGTCGTGCTCGACCACGATGAGCGTATTGCCGAGATTCTTCAGCCGCGTGAGGGTTTCGATGAGCCGGCGATTGTCGCGCTGATGCAGGCCGATCGACGGCTCGTCCAGCACGTAGAGCACACCCACCAGGCCGGACCCGATCTGGGTGGCCAGGCGAATACGCTGCGCCTCACCGCCGGACAGCGTGGCCGCGGCGCGCGAGAGCGTCAGGTACTGCAGACCGACATCCAGCAGGAACCCCAGGCGCGCCTGGATCTCCTTGATCACCTGCGCCGCGATCGCCGCCTGGCGATCATCGAGGGTCAGGGTGTTCAGGAACTTCGCGGCATCACCAATGGACAGATCCGACAGGTCCGCAATGGATTTGCGCTCCGGGCCCGCCGACAGCGTGACGGCCAGAATCTCCGGCCGCAGTCGCGCGCCATTGCAGACGGGGCACGGGATGTCCCGCATGTACCCGTCGTAGTGCTCCTTCATCGCCTCCGATTCGGTGGCGTCCATGCGCCGCTGCAGGAACGGCATCACGCCCTCGAAATCGGCGTAGTACGAACGCTTGCGGCCGTAGCGGTTGGTGTAGGAGACGTGCACCTGCTCGGAGCTGCCCTCCAGCACCGCCTTGCGGGCCTTGAGCGGCAACTGATTCCACGGCGTGTCCATGGAGAAGCCGATCGCCTCGGCCAGGCCCGACAGCAGGCGGGTGAAGTATTCGGCGGTCTGCCCGCGCGACCAGGGGGCGATCGCGCCGTCATTGAGGCTCAGATCCGGGTCCGGCACAACCAGATCCGGATCGACCTCCTTGCGGATACCCAGACCCGTGCAATCCGGGCAGGCGCCATAGGGCGAGTTGAAGGAGAACGACCGCGGTTCCAGATCCTCGATATCGAGCGGGTGCCCGTTCGGGCAGGCCAGCCGCTCGGAGAAGCGCCGCTCCCGATCGTGGGCGTGCTCGTCGCGATCCACGAAGTCCAGCACCACGATGCCGTCGGCCAGCCGCAGCGCCGTCTCGATCGAATCGGTCAGGCGCTGTTTGGAACTCGGCTTCACGGCGAGGCGGTCCACGACCACCTCGACATCGTGCTTCTCCTGCTTCTTCAGCTTCGGCGGATCGGTCAGCGGATGCACCACGCCGTCGACCCGGACGCGCGAGTAGCCCTGCGAGTTCAGCGACTCGAACAGGTCCACGAATTCGCCCTTGCGGGTGCGCACCACGGGCGCGAGCACCTGGAACTTGGTGCCCTCCTCCATCGCCAGCACCTGATCCACGATCTGCTGCGGGGTCTGCTTGGCGATCAGATGACCACAGACCGGGCAGTGCGGGGTGCCCGCGCGCGCGAACAGCAGACGCAGATAGTCGTAGACCTCGGTGATGGTGCCGACCGTGGACCGCGGATTGCGGTTGGTCGACTTCTGGTCGATGGACACCGCCGGGGACAGGCCCTCGATGAAATCCACATCCGGCTTGTCCATCTGGCCGAGGAACTGCCGCGCATACGCCGACAGTGATTCCACGTACCGCCGCTGGCCCTCGGCGAAAATCGTGTCGAAGGCGAGCGAGGACTTTCCGGACCCGGACAGACCAGTGAAAACGATGAGACTGTCGCGAGGTAGGTCGAGATCGACCCCTTTGAGGTTGTGCTCCCGCGCTCCGCGCACCGTCAGGCGATCCGCCACTGGCCATCCTTCCAACGTTTCAGCATCCAGACATACCCCCGACGCCATGCTAGGGGCACCCACCGACAATTCCGCCTCTCCGTGCCTTCAGCGGGCAGCGAAGAGCCGTTGACGTTGACATTCCGTGCCGGCGGATTGGGTGCCGAACCGATTCTGGACGTACCCGACGAGTTACCCTCGACTCGCGAAATCAGTCGTCACCTCGGTCAAGCCTACGGGCAGTGCCCGTCGCACGCAGCTCGCGATCGACCGCGGCTGCCGCACCCGATCCCGATCGCAATCGCGCGAGCGGTCCTCGGCGCCGGCCGCGGTGACCAGCCCGAGATCGCCGTCGAAGCGCCGATACAGCAGCCGGCCGCGGCGCGTATCGGCATCGGTGAAACACAGATAGGGCAGCCCGCCCAGGCACAGCCGGGCCACCGCGTCGTCTTCGAGCAGGACCGGCACGCCGTCGCGCATCCGGCCCAGGGTCCGCACGCCGAGCGGACCGGTCCAGCAGACCACCGCCTCGGATCCGGTCTCGGCGTCGATGAACAGGTGCGCGTCGTAATCCATGGCATCGAGCACCCGCGCCGCCGCGGCGGGTGTGGCCACCTGTAGTCGACAATCCTTGCGCCGCACGATCGGTCGTGGCTCGGTCACCGCGGACAGCGACGGCCGCGCAGGATCCGGCCAGGGCCGGGACAATTCGTCCGGCGGGCAGCCCAGCCGCAGATCCAGCCGCTCCAGCGCGAAGGTGGACGCGAACCGCCCAGGCCCGGCGACCTGCACCCGGAATGTCTTTCTCAGCGTTCGGACACCCGCCTGCACCAGCGTCGTCTCGTCCTCGGCGGCGGGCCAGTGCAGACGTGCCCGCACCGGGCCTGCGACCCCGTGCCGGCGCAGGATCCTGCCCAATCCGCGCACCACCCGGGTGACCTCCCCCGACGGGACGGGTCCGTGCGTGGTCACCACGAAATCCGGATCGATTCCACTCGACCACACATCGAATGCGCCCATAGCCGAACCCCGCTCTCCCTGTTCCGAGCCGGCAACCCGTCTCCATGGCAACACACCCAAGTCACCCCCGACAGTGCCGAAAGTCCCGAACCAGGCCACTTTCGGGGAAAATTCTCCGACAAAAATAACCGGACAAATTTCCGGACGGTCCGCACACCGGAAATTAGGGACCTTCGGCGGTATCCGGGCGTCTTCCCGCGAGATACGTTTGCCACTACTATTTCGCGCGCCCGCGACCCGAGCTTGGAGGCTGTCGTGATCAAAGTCTTCCTGGTCGACGATCACGAGATCGTCCGCCGCGGTCTGACCGACCTGCTGGAGGAGGATCCCGAACTGACCGTCGTCGGCGAGGCGGGCGACGTCGCCCAGGCGCTGGCCCGGATTCCGGCGCTGCGCCCCGACGTGGCGGTGCTGGACGTCCGCCTGCCCGACGGCAACGGCATCGAACTGTGCCGCGACCTGCTCGCCGACATCGACGACCTGCGCTGCCTGATCCTCACCTCCTACACCGACGAACAGGCCATGATGGACGCCATCCTGGCCGGCGCCAGCGGCTACGTGGTCAAGGACATCAAGGGCATGGAGCTGGCCAAGGCCATCAAGGAGGTGGGCGCGGGCCGTTCGCTGCTGGACAATCGCGCGGCGGCGGCGCTGATGGCGCGGCTGCGCCGCAGCACCGAATTCGACGGCCCGCTGGCCGGTTTGACCGATCAGGAGCGCAAGCTGCTGGACCTGCTCGGCGACGGCCTCACCAACCGGCAGATCGCGGAACGGATGTTCCTGGCGGAGAAGACCGTCAAGAACTACGTGTCCCGGCTGCTGGCCAAACTCGGTATGGAACGCCGCACCCAGGCCGCCGTGCTGGCCTCGAAATTGCGTACGGGACAGTCACGTTCGGCATGACAACCTCTCGGCAACCTCGGCCCGCATAGAATTCCGCTTGCCGTGTCGTATCCGCCGGACCGCAGGACAACCATGCACGACACACCCCGCACCGGTCCCTACTCGGTGCGTGAAACGCTGTCGCAGCTGCGATTACGCGAATTGCTCACCGAGGTCAAGGACCGGGTCGAACAGATCATCGACGCCCGGGATCGCATCGACGGGCTGGTCGAGGCCATGCTCGCGGTCACCTCCGGCCTCGATCTGGACCAGACCCTGAGGACGATCGTGCGCGCCGCCACCATTCTGGTCGACGCGCGCTTCGGGGCGCTGGCGGTGCGCGGGCACGAACAACAGCTCAGCCAGTTCACCTTCCACGGCATCGACGAGCAGACCCGGTTGCGGATCGGCGCGCTGCCCGAGGGCCACGGCGTGCTCGGCCTCATGCTCGACAAGCCCGAACCGCTGCGCCTGGACGATCTCGCGCGCCATCCCGCCGCGACCGGATTCCCCGAGCACCATCCGGTCATGCGCACCTTCCTCGGCATGCCGGTCCGGATCCGCGGCGAGATCTTCGGAAACCTGTACCTCACCGAGAAATCCGGCGGGCACCCCTTCACCGAGGACGACGAGGTGCTGCTGCAGGCGCTGGCCGCCGCGGCCGGTATCGCCGTCGACAATGCCCGCCTCTACGAGCAGGCCCGCACCCGACAGGCCTGGATCGAGGCCACCCGCGATATCGCCACCGAATTCCTGGCCGACACCGAACCCAGCAAGGTGCTGGCCCACGTGGTCGAGCACGCCCGCGAACTGACCGCCTCCCAGCAGGCGCTGCTGGCCGTGGTCGCCGATCCCGACGACGCGCCCGAGGATGTCGCCGAACTCGTTGTGGCGCAATGGTCCGGCCCCGACGAGCCGCCGCACGGACACGCGGTGCGCGCGGGGGCCACCGCCGTCGGGCAGGCCCTCACCACTCGCACCCCGCTGCGCTTCGACGACGCCCGCCACATCGACCTGGGCACGCCCCTCGCCGATATCGGCCCGGCCCTGGTGCTGCCGCTACACACCCCGGACTCCATCCTGGGCGTGCTGATCACGCTGCGCGCCACCGAATCCGCGCCCTACACCGACGAATTGGTGGAGCTGATCGCCGCCTTCACCGATCAGGCCGCGCTGGCCATGCAACTGGCGGTGGCGCAGCGCCGGATGCGCGAACTCGACATCCTCACCGACCGCGACCGGATCGCCCGCGACCTGCACGACCACGTCATCCAGCGGCTGTTCGCCATCGGGCTCTACCTGCAGGGCACCGTGCCGCGCGCCCGGGTGCCCGAGGTGCAGAAACGGCTGGCCGACGCCATCAACGATCTGCAGGACGTGGTGGAGGAGATCCGCACCTCCATCTTCGATCTGCACGGCGGCGACGGGCACAGCACCCGGCTGCGCCAGCGCATCGAACGCGCGGTGAAACAGCAGACCACCGCCACCGGCATCCGGGCGCTCATGCACATCACCGGACCGCTGTCGGTCGTCGAGCCGGCGCTCGCCGATCACGCGGAAGCCGTTGTGCGCGAGGCAGTCTCGAACGCGGTCCGGCATTCCGGGGCCGACACCATCACCATCGACATCGGCGTGGCCGACGATCTCACCATCGTGGTCTCCGACAACGGCCGCGGCATTCCGGACGACATCACCCCCAGCGGCCTGACCAGCCTGGCCCGGCGCGCCGTACAGTCCGGCGGCAGCCTGGCGGTGTATCCGCGGCGCGATCCCAGCGGCGACGGCACCGGCACCAAACTGCACTGGTCGGTGCCACTGCATTGACTCGCTGAGATCTCGGTCTCGTCAGCCGACCGGGCCGAGCACCACCGCGGAGTTGTTGCCGCCCATGCCCAGCGCGGTCTTCACCGTGATGCCGTCGACCCCGCGCCGGACGCCGTCGACCAGATTGGGATGCGCGGGCGCCACGATCGGGGCGGACACCAGCAGCCCGCGCTCGTAACCCAGTGCCGCGACGGCCACTTCGACCCCGGCCGAGGCGGCCTGGCAGTGCCCGGCCAGCGGCTTGAGCGCCACCACCGCCGGGCGATCGTCGAAAAGTTGCGCCAGCAGCGCGGTTTCGGCGGCGTCGCACTGGGCGGTGCCGGAACCGTGCGAATTGAGGTACGCGACCTCGCCGGGATCGACATCGGCGCCGACCAGGGCGCGGCGCACGCACTCGAAGATCTGGGAGTAGGACGGCTCGACGGAGATCACGTGGTGACCGTCGTTGGACATGGCCCCGCCGAGCATCGCCGCATAGGGCCGCTCGGCGTCACGTGTCGCCAGGAACGCGACCGAGGCCTCGCCGAAACCGAAGCCGCGACTGCCCTGCTGGAAGGGACGGCAGGCGTCGAGGGGGTCGGTGTCGTCCACCGCCGCGCCCAGTACCACGAACGGCTGCACCATCTCAGGAATCCCGGACAGGTCGGTCGCGACCACCAGCACGTCGTCGGCGATGCCCTGGGCCAGCCACAGCTGCGCGGTGACCAGGGCCACGTTCGCCGAGGAGCAGGCGGCGGTCACGTTCATGGCCGGGCCGTGAAACCCGAACTCGCTCATCAGCATCGACACCGGGGTCGAGGGAAGTAATCGCAGATAGTCGCGCGAACGCCGCTGCCCGCCGTCGACGGTGTAGAAGTCCCGCCACTCGTAGGCGTCTCCGAGCACGATGGCGTGCAGCAGGCCGACCGTCCGGCCGGGCCGCCAGCCGCGTTCGCGCGCATCGGCCACCGCCTCGCGCGCCGAGCCGATGACCGCGCGTAGGTAGCGGCTGGGTGGTAGCTCCGGATCGCCGCCGTCCGGCACGCGGGCGATCCACCCCTGCCGATCGCGTTCGGGCCCGTACCCTGGAAAGAGCCGGGCTGCGGGTTTGCCGGTCAGCAAACCTTTCCAGAGGGTTTCGCGGCCCCAGCCGTACCCGGTGACAGCGCCGATGCCGGCCAGGGTCATATGATCTTGATGCCGACCTGCGGTCATCGGGACGGGGATGATGCCTGGCATTTGCATCGCTCCTCTCGGGCCGTTGCCCGTAATGGTCCCACTCGCGGGCCGATGCTGTGCGGAACTGCAATTCATTCAATACGGTCGGCAAGGGGCACCAGCAAATTTACAGATAACAGAATGGTGCCGTGCTCCAGTGACGTGTCGGAACGACGATCAGGGGGTGCATGACGTGATGGGTAACGATCGGGCAAATGACTCGGCCAATGCCGAACAGCTGGCCCAGCGATACCGGTCCCTGGTGGATTACAGCCCCGACGGGGTCGTGGTCCACGAGCGTGGCACCGTCGTCTACGCCAACCCGGCCATGCTGCGGCTGCTGGCGGCCGCGGATCCTGACGACGTGATCGGGCAACCGGTCACCAATTTCGTCGAACGAAGTTCCGTCCCTCCCATGCTCGACCGCATCCGCCGCCTCACCATCGCGGGCACCGCGTCCGACCCCGCCGAGATGACGCTGATGCGATGCGACGGCGGCAGCGTCGACGTGGAGACCGTGTCGGTGCTCACCGCCTGGCACGAACACCTCGCCTACCAGGTGGTGGTGCACGACCTCACCGCGCAGCGCCGCGCCGAGGCTGCCCAGCAGCGCGCCGAACAGTTCTTCACCACGGTGGTGTCGCAACTGGAGGAGGGGGTGGTGGTGATCGACCGGCACGGGCGCATCGAATCCGCCAATCCGGCCGCACGACGCATCTTCGGCTACGACTCCGACGATCTCGTCGGCACCCACATCTACGACATCCCGCTGTCCCTGCTGGACGCCAATGCCCAGCCCATGCCCACGTCCTGGTATCCGGTGATCCGTACCCTCGCCACCGGCGAGACGGTGACCCGCTTCGTGTTCGGGCTCGACCGGCCCGACGGGCAGCGGCGCTGGCTCTCGGCCAACAGCCGGCTGCTCGATCCCAGCGATCCGGAGTCGGCGGCGGTGTCGTCGTTCAACGACATCACCGAATTCCGGGCCAGCCGAAGGCAATTGGAGTACCAGGCCACCCATGACCCGCTCACCGGGCTGGCCAATCGGGCGCTGGTGCTGTCGCAGCTGGCGGCGGCGCTGGGCACCACCGAGACCCTGCCGGTGTCCAGCGTGCTGTTCATCGACCTGGACGGCTTCAAGGCCATCAACGACACCCTCGGGCACGCCATCGGCGATACCGTGCTGCAGATCGTGGCACAGCGGCTGCAGCGCGGGCTGCGCTCCGAGGACATCGTGGGCCGGATCGGCGGTGACGAATTCCTGGTGCTGCTGTCCGGCCGCACGCTGGGCGTCGATATCGACACGCTCATCGCGCGGCTGCGCCAGACCATGGCCGAGCCGATCATCGCGCGCGGGCACCGCATCCAGGTCGACGCCTCGATCGGGGTGACGGACCTGTGCGCGGGCGACAATCGCACCCCGGAGGCCGTCCTGCACGATGCCGACGTGGCCATGTACCGGGCCAAGCCGCCCAACCATCAGAACGGCACCCTCGCACGCCGCAGCGACAGCACCCACGCCTCCTGAACCCGGCAGTTTCAGGGCCTGTTACCTGGCGGTACGGCGCGCGAGGGAATCGCGAACTAGACTCGACAACTCTGTTCTCGATGCTTCGCGCCCCGTACCCAACACGGCGGACGTGGTGAACAAGGAGTTCCGTTTTGCCCGACCTCACCGAGGAGCGTTCCGTGTCCGATTCCGCTAACGCGGCTTCCCCGGACCTGGAGCGCGAGCAGCAGTACCTCACGAAGCTCTACGAACAGCTCGACGGCATGCGCGCCTACGCCCAGCGGCGGCTGCGCACCGTGCTGCTGGAGACCGGCGGCACGCCGCAGGCCCGTAGTGAGCGCGAGTCGTTCACCCAGCTCTACTCCGAGGACCTGGCCAAGTACGACGCCGCCGAACACGGCCTATGCTTCGGCCGCATCGACATCGCCGAGAACGGTGACAGTGAGCACCGCTACATCGGGCGCATCGGCATCCTCGACGAGAGCGCCGATTACGAGACACTGCTGCTGGATTGGCGCGCTCCCATGGCCCGGCCCTTCTACCTCGCCACCACCGCCGCGCCCGACGGCGTGACCCGGCGGCGGCACATCCGCTCGCGCAACCGCACGGTCACCGGGGTCAACGACGAGTACCTGGACCTGGATGCCGCGCAGCGCGCCGGGGTGGTCGGCGGCGACGGCGGCGTGGGCAGCGAGAGCGCGCTGCTGGCCGCGCTCAATGCCGCCCGCACCGGGCACATGAACGACATCGTCGAGACCATTCAGAGCGAGCAGGACGCCATCATCCGCTCCGAGCACAAGAGCGTGCTGGTGGTGCAGGGCGGGCCCGGCACCGGCAAGACCGCGGTGGCACTGCACCGCGCGGCCTACCTGCTGTACACCTACCGGCAGCAGCTGGACAAGGCCGGCGTGCTCATCATCGGCCCGAACTCCACGTTCCTCGATTACATCGGCCAGGTGCTGCCCTCGCTGGGTGAGACCGGAGTGCTGCTGTCCACCGTCGGCAACCTGTACCCGGGAGTGCAAGCGACACTGGAGGATTCGCTGCGCGCCGGGGAGCTCAAGGGCTCGCTCGACATGCTCGAGGTGCTCAAGAAGGGGGTGCGGGACTGGCAGGAGGTACCCCGGGAGCCGATCCAGCTCTACTTCGACGGCCACCAGCTCGAGCTGGACCGCAAGATCGCCACCAAGGCCCGCGGCCGCGCCCGCTCCTCGCGCCGCCCGCACAACCTGGCCCGGCCCGTCTTCGCCGCCGCCATCGTCGACGCGCTCACCGATCAGCTGGCCGCCGCCATCGGCTCGAACCCGCTGGGCGGGCGAAACCTGTTGAGCCAGACCGATCTCACCGAGATCCGTGACGAGATGCGGGCCGATCCCGAGATCCAGCGCGCCATCGCCGGTCTGTGGCCCATCCTCACCCCGCAGGAGGTGCTGGGCGGGCTGTGGGCCGACCCCAAGCGCCTGGCCGATGCCGCCGGGCAGCTGAGCCACGCCGACCGGGCCGAGCTGTACCGGGCCGACAGCGGCGAGTTCAGCGACGCGGACGCGCCCCTGCTGGACGAGCTGGCCGAACTGCTCGGCATCGACGACAGCGAGGAGCGCGAGCGCTCCCGCCGCCGCTGGCGCGCCCAATTGGCCGAGGCCCAGGACGCGCTCGACATCCTCACCGGTTCCGCGCCCCAGGATCTCGAGGACGACCTGGATCCCGAGCTGCTCATGGCCTACGACCTCATCGACGCCTCCCAGCTGGCCGAGCGCCAGCAGGTGCGCACCCGGCAGACCACCGCCGAACGCGCCGCCGGCGACCGCACCTGGACCTACGGCCACGTCATCGTGGATGAGGCGCAGGAGCTTTCGGCCATGGCGTGGCGAATGGTCATGCGCCGCATCCCGAATCGCTGGATCACCGCCGTCGGCGACGTGGCCCAGACCGGCGACCCGGCGGGCGCCTCGTCCTGGCAGCAGGTGCTGGAACCCTATGTGGCCAAACGCTGGAAGCTCACCGAGCTGACGGTCAACTACCGCACCCCGTCGGAGATCATGGCGGTGGCGGCGGACGTGCTGACCGCCATCGACCCGGCCGCGCCCGCGCCGCGCTCGGTCCGCGACTCCGGCTTCGAGCCCACCGCGACCCGGGTGGCGGCCCCCGAGCTGGCCGACGAGATCAAGCGGCTGGTCGCCGCGGAGGCCGAGCATCCCGGCACCACGGTGGTCATCGCGCCGCACGACCTGGCCCCGGAACTCGCTCACCTGACCGATGATTCGGTGCGGGTGCTCACCGTCCACGATGTGAAGGGCCTGGAGTTCGACGCGGTCATCCTGGCCGAACCGCACCGGATCCTGGACGAATCGCCGCGTGGCCTCAACGACCTGTACGTGGCGCTCACCCGCGCCACCCAGCGTCTGGCGGTCGTGCATTCCGCGGACCTGCCGGCGGTCTTGCACCGGTTGCGCTGACCAGGACAGCGGAGCGGGGGGGGCCCCCGGGGGGGGGGGGGGGGCGCCGGGGGCCCCGGGGGGGGGGGGGGCCGGGGGGGCCGGAGCGATCATCCCGCGTCCGCGGGGGGGCCGCGGCCCACC